>CALARU010000194.1 GCA_937888715.1 uncultured Planctomycetaceae bacterium
CGAACCAAAGAAGGATGGGCCACTGCAAACCCAAAGCGAATCCCTGCTAACGCATAGGATTTACTCATGGTGCGCGTGATTATAATACCCTCGGGTTGTAAGCCATTTTGAAATCTTCCCATGGCATTATGGCGGGCGAAATCGCCATACGCTTCATCAATCACCAAAGGCCCCTTCAACGATTGCGCCAGTCGATCTATCTCGGCTGCTTCCACCAAAGTGCCGGAAGGCGAGTTGGGATTTGCAAGAAAAGTAAGATTAGCCTCGGGAAAAGGCCATGCGGGTGGTAGTTGCCAAGTAGCAGTGAATGGTACCAATTCAATCCTGGCGTTTTGGATTGCAGCAAGAGTTTTGTAAAGAAGGTAGCTGGGAGTTGCAGAAGCCATCAAGCCAAACTCAGGAACAAACGCACGGGTCAAGATGGTAAGAATATCATCAGAACCATTACCAATTAAAATTGAATCTGGATCGATTCCAAGAGCATTGCCCGCAGCGGCCTTAAACTTAGTTCCCAAAGGATCAGGGTACTTTCGAAGCGGATCAGATGTTAGGGCATTCTTAATTGCATCAACTACCCTTGGAGATGGCGGGTAGGGATTTTCATTAGTGTTAAGCTTGATGATCGAACCTTCCTGGGGCTGTTCCCCCGGAATATAGGCAGACATATCAAGCACTGATTTTCGCAAAGAATCCCGATTCGATTTTGCCATGATATAACCTTGTCTGATATTACTTTTCCAACCTGACGAGAACGCTTGCCTTATGCCCGGTGAGCCCTTCGCGATCAGCCATGGTGCAAATATCCGGCGCCAGAGATTCAAGGCCTTCTCGAGTTAAGGTAACAATACTGGATCTGCGCAAAAAGTCGTTAGAACAAAGCCCACTTGCAAAGCGAGCGGTGCCACCGGTGGGCAGCACATGCGAAGGCCCTGCAGCATAATCGCCTGCAGCAACGGGAGTATAAGGTCCAAGAAAGATTGCACCCGCATTATCGATTTGATCTGCGTGCTTTGCAGGGTCAGAAGTAGCAATATGCAAATGCTCTGGGGCAAGCTTATTGACGCAATCAAATGCACTGATAGGATCTGGGGCAAGCACAAAGGCGCCGAATTGCTCTAGGCAATCCTTCGCAAGATCGCCTCTTTCCAAAGTGGAAAGCATTTCATTAAGTGCTTTTTCAACCTCATCCAGAATCTCTTTGCGCCAAGTAACCAGAAGGCTAGAACCTGGCGAGTGTTCGGCTTGGGATATCAATTCTGCAGCAAGATAACGGGGGTTGGAAGTTTCATCACCGAGCACCACCACCTCGCTGGGGCCAGCAATGCAATCAATCGCAACCTGCCCGAAGACTGTTTTCTTGGCAAGCGCAACAAACATATTTCCTGGGCCCACAATCATATCTACTTTGTTAATGCCCTGCACGCCATAGGCAAGTGCGGCTATCGCCTGAGCGCCCCCAACACGATAAACTTCCTGTACGCCAAGTTCATGGCAAACAGCCAGCATATCGCTGCAATAGGCGCCATTGGGAGTAGGCGGCATAACCACGACCAACTCTTCGACACCTGCAGCTTGAGCAGGTACGACAGTCATAAGCAAGGTGGAGGGGTATGCAGCAGCGCCCCCGGGCACATGAATACCAACCCGCTTAATCGGGCGAAAGCGAAGCCGAAGCTCTCCGCGGGTGCCTAACGATTGCACCGCATCGCGTTGCACTAGGCCAACTTGAAAGGCATAAATATTCTGCTTGATGCGTCGAACCGTTTCTAACAGTTTTGGTGGAGCATTGGCATGGGCCTCGCGCAATTCAGCGAGGGTTACCCTAATGTTGGCATGGGTAAGATCAACCTTATCAAATTGTTTGGTGTAATGAAGAACCGAGTCCAAGCCGTTGGTACGAACATCGGAACAAACGCGCTCTACCACTTGCAGAGGGCTCAAGGCCTCACCAAAAACAGCTTTAGTCAGTTCACGACCCTTGGAAGAAACAACATTACCTTGATTCCCAAGTGCGGACATGAGATTATCAAGCTCGAGTTGACCTGCCTGATCTTTGAGATCGATTCGACGCATTTTCAGTTTTTTCATTCGATCCTCAGATGATAAATCCAACAAAGCAACGAACTGCAGTTAATCCTGCAAACCTTTTCTTATAGCTTGCCCAAGGAGACAAAGCAAAAGGTTTTGAATAAACCTCTTTCAAGTTAAGTCACTCAGGCATTATAATAATAACTGTAAAAATGAATAATAACACAACTAGCGGAGAATTGATAAATGGTCGCTCTGATTCTTGGTCTTCTATGTGGCGCAGATACCGACTCTTGGCAAACCAGCGAACAAGCCTATTTGAAGAATATCACCCAGTTAACTTCGGAATTTGTAAGAGCAGGCGAGGGATACTTCTCTCCTGATGCGAAAAACATCATTTTTCAAGCGGAAGAAAAAGAATCGGGCAACCCCTTTTACCAGATCTTCACCATGGATCTTGCAAATAAAAAGAGCGTGCGAGTAAGCCCAGGCATAGGCAAAACCACCTGCAGTTACTTTTCCCCCGATGGTAAGAAAATTCTTTTTGCCAGCAGCCATCTCGACCCTAAATCCAAAGAATACTACGGCGAAGAGTACAAGCTCCGGGATGAAGAAAAGAAAGCGGGCAAACGCAGAACCTACAAATGGGACTTCGACCCTGCAATGGAAATTTTCGAAGCTAACCCCGATGGCTCTGGCATGAAAAGGCTCACCGATTCACCGGGCTATGATGCCGAGGCCAGTTATTCCCCCGATGGCAAATCAATCGTCTTCTGCAGTAATCGCAGCGGAGCCGAAAACCTTGAGCTTTACATCATGGATAGTGATGGCAAGAATGTGCGCAAGCTAACCAATGCACCCGGTTGCTACAATGGCGGCCCCTTCTTTTCCCCCGATAGCAAACGGATTATTTTCCGCACAGATCGCAAGAAAAAAGACAATCTCCAAATCCATGTGATTGATGTTGATGGCAAAAACGATCGCACCCTTGCTGAAAACCTCGCTTGGGTTCAATGGTGCCCTTTTTGGTACACTGATAGCAAGCACATCCTATTTGCTGCTGCGGATCACTCGACCATGATGCGACCAAATTACGATCTTTACTGGATGAATGTTGATTCAGGAAAACAACAACGCATCACCTTTGCACCGGGTGCAGACATTCTTCCTGTGTTCACCAAAGATGGGAAAAAAATGATGTGGACATCGACAAGAGATGGCAGAAGCCCAGCCCAACTTTACATCGCTGATTTCACTCCCCCACAAAACCCATGATCCCAACATGAACTTCGACATTCTTCTGAAGAACGGCAAAATAATCGATGGCACTGGAACCCCTTGGTTCCTAGGCGATGTCGCACTGCTGGGTGATAAAATTGCTGCGGTAGGCAACCTTTCGCAAGCTTCTGCCCAACAAGTTTTAGATTGCACGGGGAAAGTTATTTCACCTGGGTTTGTCGATACCCATGTGCATGGCGATCTCATTCCGTTTTTAGATCCCTACCATGAAGCTGCAATCAGGCAGGGCATTACTACCTATGTTGTGGGGCAGGATGGCGTTGCGCCCGCGCCCGCATCAGCGGAAGTTCTTGAATACATGTGCCTATACACCGCAGGTTTCAGTTGTGGCAAAATGTTTCTCGATAAGAAAGAGAAACCACAATGGCAAAGCATTCATGAATATCTGGAACTAGTAACCAACAACTGCGCTCTCAACCTTGCCTGCCTCATACCCAATGGCAACATTCGCATGGAAGTGATGGGGCTTGAAACACGACCCCCAGATGGTTCTGAACTGAATCAAATGAAAAGGCTGATTGCAAAATCCATGGAAGAAGGGGCGGTTGGCATATCAAGCGGCCTCGATTATATTCCAAGCCTTTATGCCAGCACTTCAGAGCTTACCGAAATATGCAAGGCGATGGCGCCCTACGGAGGCGTTTATGTAACCCATATGAAACGCTACGATGCCGAGGGGCTTTTAGCCAGCATGGATGATGTGCATCAAATTGGAAGAGATGCAGATGTTCCCGTACACATCTCGCATTTCAACAGCAAGGCAGAACTTGCGTTACCGCATCTCGACAAAGCAAGAAAATCCGGCGTTGATGTCACTTTTGATCTTTACTGCTACCTTGCAGGCAGCACAATTCTAGGCATGATCGCACTACCCCAAGAAATGCAAAAAGGGGGAAGAGCAGCCACGATTCAAAGGCTTGCGGACAAAGCAACCTTCAAAGAACTTGCACCTTGGTTTGAAGCACCCAGAATTCCGCTTGAAAATGTAAGGCTCAGCTACCTAGCACATCCCGATTGGAAAATGTACGAAGGCATGACTTTGAAAGATGCAGCGAAAAAACTCACCGGGTCGGAAGGCCCTGCTGCCATTGGCTCTTTTGTTTGCCAATCGTTAGTGCAATGCGGCCTAGCTGTTGGTTGCGTGGTGCCCCATCGAAATCGTGATGAAAAAGATGTTGAAGCGTTTATGAATCATGAAGGGATGATGGCTGGAAGCGATGGCATCTACACCGGAGATTTTCCTCATCCGAGGGGTTATGGATGCTTTGCCCGATATCTGGGCCATCATGTTCGTGAAGCAAAATCATGGGGTTTGGAACAAGCGATTCAAAAACTATCCTGGCATGGCGCAAGAAGGCACGGCTTGAAAGACAGGGGACTATGCAACCCAGGAAATGCCGCTGATGTTGTGGTTTTTGATCCCACTACCATCAAAGATAATGCCTGGTATGAAACGGGCAAGCAAGTGGCTTCGGGAATGGAACATGTGTTCGTGAATGGCAAAGCAGTGCTGTTATCCGGGCAAAGAACAAAGGCACTTCCCGGGAGGGGCCTGCGCAGGTTATAAAAATATAACACTGCGCGATTTAGAAAAGCAAGAATCTAGCTGCCGAAGGGGCTTGCACCTCCAGGGCCGCCACCCCGCATGAAATCTTCAGCCTTTTTAACTCGAATGCGATAAGATTCAAGCATGGATTTGCGATAATCATTTTCGCGATCAGAAACGATGTTGTGAACTTCAAGCTGGCCTAATGGGTTGATAATGTAGACCTCAATCATACGATCGCGGTCTTCGACTTTGGAAATAACCTGTCTGGCATCTGGGCCTACGCTTTTAACACGCTCATGGGTATATTCTGGGCCTTCAAAATCGACTAGGAGAAAATCTGGGCGGTCTTTGCGATCGGGTGAGAAATCAACAAGGATACCATCGCCTGTTTTAACGCCCTTGGTAAATTTCGGAGGTAGCAAGCCAAAGCCCTCAAAGAAATAAATCCATAAAGGAATCTTTGCGATAACCTGCCTGCCTACAAATTCTCCACGGAAAACAGAAACCCTTTCTGCAACGGCCCAATCCCCGACCGATAGATTTTGCGTAGCAGCCCCGGTATTCAAGAACCACTTGTGTATCTGCATAGGCACCTGCCTCTTGCTATCTTCGCTGTACAATCCCTTGAAGCTTTTCTCATCTTCCTTGCGTTGATCAACCAAGTAGCATGACTGTTCTTCAGGTAAACTTAAAATAATCGGAACCTTGGACCACTCGGATAAAAGCTCTGCGCCCTCAGCATAGGCAGGAGAAGCAACATCCTTGGTGCGTTTGTAATTAGGATTACCCATGCGAATTTGAACCCGGTATTCATAGGTTTCACCAGGTTGGATATCCACATCAATAAACCGAACCAGGTTATGAACAGCAGGTTCTACATCCTGCCCTTGGGCAAGCCCGGGCATCATTGCAGGAGCCCCTGGAACAAACCCACCAGCGCCAACAGTTCCAGTAGGATTAAAGGCTGGGGGAGCCATGCCCGGGCCTTCGCCAGTGGCACCAGTTGCTACGGGCGCAGGAGAAAAAACATCAAAGGTATCTTGCTTAGTTCGGGGCTTCGATTGCTTGAGTTTTTCTTTATCTTTTCGTGCAGATTCCTCAACCTGAGACTTGATTTTAACTAAAGAAAGTTCCGCATCATCCGCTTTGGGATAATGTTCGGGGTCAAATGTCCTGAGTTTGGGCATCATCAATCCATTAACAATAAAATCAGCAATGCTAGCGTCTTCGGGTTCAAACCCAAAACCAGTGGAAGTCGCATAGGGGAGATAATTGCCTCGGATATCCAGAGGCTTCCACTCCTCCCATTTCCCATCTGCTGCCTTTTTACGCCTTTCAACATTCATCCCTAAAAATCGAAATGCATTGACACCTACGTTCGGATCCTCTGGGCTGGCAGTGGCATCATTCAAAACTTCAGAAAAAGAACCCAGCTTTAATTTATTGCGAAACTCTTCCATCTGGGCTTTGTAAGGAAAAGATGCGTTTACAATCGCCATGCGTAAGGGCAAGGCTTGCTCTGCGGGGCGATAAGTGCCTTTCATTTTTTCAAATTCTTCTACGGTCACAGTTAAGGGCTCCACCATTTTTCGATTACTAAACTCAATGGTTCTCGCATAGGCAATCAACCTATCCGCATACTTATTACCCTCCGGAGTGGCTTTGAGCGCATTTTTCTTGGCAGCAAAAAGTCGAATCGCCTGAGCTTTCTGTTGGGCGGTGGCCGTATTTCCTGCACCAGCAGGAACCCCTGCTGCCCCGCCCGCCATTGGGGTTGTTGCTGCGCCTTTGATTACCGTCAAACTTTTGCCATCCTTGGTAAACATTAAGCTTCTAACTGCAACCCTAGCGAGCGAAACCTTGGCATCATCGACGGTTAAAATAGCAGGTGGCCTACGCTTGACATCGATAAATTCGCTTTCAGAAAACATTTGTCGACCGCGATAAGCTGTAGGATCAAGCTTATCGAGCGCAGCAAGTTTGGTGGAACTATTTTCAGGTCCTGGATTATCGTTTTCGCCAGGCTCGGCTCTTTTAAAGGCCTGGCTTTTATCATCAGCCAGTTTTTTCATATCTTCGGCATTCTTAACCGGACTAGGCGCAGAGATACTGCCCCATAATCCCAAGGAGCCAAAAAGAACCATGATGGCAAGGCAAACGCCCAAGCCAACCTTCTCTCCTTTTTCCTTGAAGTAGTTAGCAATGACCTGCCCTTTAGCTTTGAAATCAATTTTTGCCTTAGCCATGATTCACTCTCCAAAACTCATTACTTAAAAGACAACCACCACCGAAATAAGAAATTACTTTGAAGCACCTTCCGCAGGAGCCATCGGGGGAGCCCCGGGTTTTTCAAAAAGTGAAGCAATCCCGTAAAGATTAAGTTCCACAATATTGATGTCACCGGAACCATCTGTTACTGCACCCGAGCCAGGGCCACCCGGGCGAAAAGCACCCATGCCACCGGGACCCGGAGGCCGCATTCCACCACTTTCAAAACCACCGCCCGAACCAGGGGGAGGCCGAAAACCACCGGGGCCGCCAGGACCTGCAACAGGTGGTCGAAAACCCGTATTGCCTGGCCCGCCAGATCCTTCTGGGTTGGTATCTGCAACGCCCGTTGCTCCAGCAATAAGATTCGAAGATTTATATCCATTCAAATGCTGATAATGAAACTGCGTGATTTGAATTCTCAGCTTAGAGTTGGCAAGCGAAGCTAAAACCTCATTCATTGCAGTTTGATCAAGAATTAAAGACATCGCAAAGGGGAGATGCCTACACTGATCTGTGGTATGGATGTAAATAGCACGATCAATACCGTTGATTAGAGTAGGATCTTTAACAGCAGAAGCAGCGCCAATGCCACGCCCCATCATGCCGCCACCTTCGCCACCACGCCCCATCATTGGCATACCCGGGCCGCCCGGGGGCATACCACCAGGGGGCATGCCAGGGCCACCACCGGGTGCGCCGTCACCTTCTGCAGGTTCTTCCGCACCGCCTGTGTCTTTCTTTAATACATTCGGAGATCGAGTAACCAGCTTTAGGTTTGCCATTCGATGGCTAGTTCTGGCAATTTCAAGGGCGTAAATCATCTTGATTGGGGTGTTCTTGGAGGTAAATACCTGCTCAAGAGTAAAATCTTTGGTGATGTCGAAACTGAAGGGTAAGACAAGTTTATCTTTGAGAAACTCACGAATCTGCCCGAAGCCCAAGGGTTCTCCCTGAACCTTCAAGGGAACCACGGTAGTGCCTTGCCGCAAAACAAATTCGGTGGTAGAGCCAGCAACAGGATTATCAAGCGTCATGATGCGCCGATCCTGATGCACATTCATGATTTTACTTCTGGGGCTGATAAATTTTTCACGCTCCACAGATTCAAACATCAAGTCTACTTCCCAGATCGAGTTATAAAATCTTTTCCTATATCTTACTTCCGGAGGATTAACTTCATCCTTGGCGATAGTATCGAGTGTCATCAATCCAATTGATTGAATAGCTCTAAGGATATCGCGGATAAGCTCTCTCTTGACCCAGAAAGATTCTTGAGCAAGCCATACTTCTTCAGCGGTGGGAGTAGAACCGCGCTTCCAAGTTATTGGAGCCATCAACGAATCGAACCCGTTGTTAAATTCGACGGGGAACCTTGCATCAACTAATTCTTTTTCGAAGTTATGAAATTGGGTGAGGTAAAGGGTATCTTTATAAATATCGAGAGTAGTCCCATCGATGGGTTCGGAAGGATAACGCCAGTTCCCTTCATTGTTGGCATTCATGGAAAGTTTTTCAGGGATATTAGGATCAAACTTAGACCAGACAAGTTTACCTGACTTGGCATCATATTTTTTCTCCCAGATATCATCCCTTTTGAACCAAGTTTGTATGTCTTTTTGAGGAATCCAAGCTTTGTTCCAAATTTCATCGCGCTGAGTTTTCAGCTTCTCTTCTCTGGCGCTCCAAGGGGGAAGAAAATTACCGTTTTTAAAATCGTTAAGCCCTTTGACCGACTTAAGCTTTTCTGCATACGCCTTTTTCTCTTTTTCCCCACCTATTGCAGTAAGCTGGAAATAAGAGAGCACGAGCAGAAGAACTGCAAGAACCCCAAGTCCGATCCAAAATCGAAACTTGTTTATCTGCTTCATATCAATTTTCATTTTGGCTTTAGCCATGATAATTCTCGCTTCTAAAACAATTAAAAACAGTTGTTAAAAATCCGATAACCTTATTGAGGAGCAGCGGCAGGCTGGTTCAAATAGGGCCTGTTTCCTGGTAAATCGCCTCTGGGCCGCCCGATTGTCGTTTTCTTAACGGGGTCAATCACTCCCCGTGGAGCGCCTTTACCTGGCCCTGTGGAAGTTAGACCTGCGCCACCACCCGTTGCATCCGCAGGCGATGCAGCAGAGGGGTCTGCTCCTTCACCAGCAGTGGCACGCATGGCATCCGAAGGGGTAGGCTCTTTCCAAATAAAGAAGATGACAAATTCAGTTCTGGTATGGTTGGACTTAGCACCCATAGTAGTAGCGGTGGAAGCAGCCCCGCCCGGGCCTGTCATCGTTTCACCTGGACCACCACCCATCATGCCACCTGGGCCACCGCCCATACCCATGCCACCCCGGCCAAAGCCACCTGCGGAAGCAGAAGCACCTGTGGAACCAACCGGTGTCCAAGAGTCGCGGGAAGCCGCGCCAGCACCAGCGCCAGAATCGCCCCCGCCTTCGCCTGACATCATACCGGGGCCGCCCGGGCTACCGGGGGGAGGCATACCGGGGCCACCGCCACCTTCACCAAAACCACCCGCACGCATGGCATTGGCAAGATAACTCTGCCCAATGATTTCGAAATTGGTTCGCTCGTTTGTTTTCTTGGTCAGATACTTATAAACAAGAACATGGCTGACCCTGTTGACAACCGGGCCCAAATCTGGCAGCCCCGCCCCAGCGGCAAGCGCCTCTGCATTATTCGCAGGGCCATTTTTAACTATGCCATATCGAACGAGATTTTCGAGTAAGACTTCCTGCACAAATCGTTTTTGATCCTGCTGAAAAGTGTAGCCACGCAACTCAACAACCCAGCCAGAACCATCTGGGCTTTTGTCCCAATGCTCAATCGGCCGAACATCTTCCTTAACCTTGCGTTCTTCAGACTTACCACCACCCTTGACCTGCTGCCAATACCCGGAGAGATTTTCGGTGAATTTGCAATCGACAGACTCAATATTAAACTCAATCAACTGATCAATATTTTTACCCAAAGTATCGCCTGGCTCATAACCATCGTTGCCAAACTCATCACGCGACAAAGTCTGCCTGCGCACAAGTTCTTTAAAGGCTGCTTCGCCCTTAGGCCTGTTTTGAGCTACATTCCAATAAGCAGCCCGTTGTTGATCAGAAAGATTTTTCCCGTCCTGCCTAGGAATGGCTTCGTTCAAATAAGTGAAGAGATCAAGCCAGTTGAATCTTTCGTCCTGCCCAGACAAAAGACTTTTTACATTCGACTCTTCCTTGGCAACATTACTTTTGGCTTCTTCAAAGTTTTTCTTTCCTTTACCCACATCGCTGATGACTCGTTCACCATCTTTAATCGACTTAGCAACCGTGGGATCAGTCCAGGCACGAGCTTGCAAATGGTTCTTTAAAGAGTAGGTGCTGAGGCCGAGCAAAACCGCTGCTGCTGCGGCAACGGCCCAAGGCCTTTTCATTTTAAGTTGTCGTTCTGCAACAATTTCAGGAGGAAGTAAATTCGTGGTCATTCGTACTTGCTTCAAACCCTGCAAGGCCAAGCCATAAACACCTGCAAAGGTTAAAAGGTTGTCACTGAAGTTGGTCGCCTTGACGACCGAGTCGCCCTGAAGCCTTTCGAATTTCCCGGGCTTCCGTAACTCTATACCCAACTTTTCCTGCAAAAATCGCTGCAAGCCATGCAACTTGAAACCATTCCCCAGTGCCAGCATGTACTCAAACTCAATATTGCGATGACGATTACTAAAATAAGTTAGGGAGCGTTGCAACTCTCCAACCAAATCTTGGAAGATGGGTTTCACTGCAGTAATTACGGCCTTTAAATCAGGGCCATCCTTGGTTGTGGCTTTGGCAATCGTTCGTTTTAAATGCTCCGCCTTGGCAAAAGTCAGCTTGAATTCCTTGGCGATTTCCTTGGTGAACCGGCTGCCACCAATACTGATACTTCTTTGCTCGATGATTTTGGTGCCATCGGTCAGCACCAGATTGCTGATATCATTGCCTATATCCAAAGCGAGAATGCCTTTTTTAGGTGCATCATCATCATCTGAATCAATAGCGGGCGAACCATCGGGCTTGTAATTTTTTCCCAGAACATCAAAAGCAATGTAATTGATAAGCGCCAGAGGAGCCATCTGAACCGCATGAAGATCAATATTTACATCACGGTAATTAAGAAGCGTTTTATTGATGAAATCGCGCTTCATTGCAAAAAGCCCAATCTCACTATCTAAAGCAAGACCATCAATAACCATGCCTGAACCAAGCTTTTGAAAATCCCAAACCACCTCATTAAGGGGGAAGGGAATTTGCTGCTTGGCTTCGAAGCGTACAATTTCAGCAATTTTGCTTTCTTCAACTGGGGGCAATTTGACAAAGCGCGCCAAACCACTCTGACTCGAAACAGACAAGCAGACCAAATCGCCTCGAACCTTGTTTCGTGAAAGAAACTTCAACAAAGCCTCTTTGATCATTTTGTCTTGATCTTGAAGATTTTCAGGCTGACTAAGAATCTTGGCATGATCAATAAAATCATAATGAGTTGCAACAGGCAAACCGTTCTGCATTTCGAGGCGGATAGCCTTCATCGAGCAGACGCCCATCTCCAAACCCCAAGCCCCTTGATTTTTTGCCATGTCAACCTCTTGTATTATTAGGCACTTTTACATCAATTCCGACTAAAGTCTTCGTTGTCTATTCTACTGCCAAAACAAGAATAAACCCATGAAAAAACAAGCATAAAGGCTACCATGGAGGTAACGCCAATGTAAACCACCAAAATGACTAATGGTATTCTCCCATCTAGAAACACCCGGGAGCAGGGATTGTTGGAAAAATTATGAAAGGAAGTGCAAAAAGAGCGAAGCCGTCCGGATTCCTCGGGTGAGGTAAACCGTACGGCTTCGCTTATAGGAAGAATAATCTAGGGGATCATTCTTATTAGTTATTTTCCCGCTTTTCATCAATCATGGTTTGGATGCGTTCGGAAAGAAGCGCAGTATCAAATGGCTTCTTGAATGCTTCGTTAAAACCAAACTGACTCAAAGCTTCTGGGCTTGCTTCATCTTCACTAGCCATCGCAATGATGACAGTAGATTCATAAGCAATGTTTCTGCGAAGGTTTTGAGCAATCTGCAAGCCTTCGCTGCGCCCCATTGCAAGGTCAATTACAATGGTATCGGGATGAAAGCTTTCAGCTTGAATGCCTGCTTCAAACCCGCTGCTGGCAACTTCATATTTGAAGTCTTCATCTTCGGGAAGCAATTCTTTGATTCTATCGGTAAAGATTTTCTCAGTACCAATGAGAAGAATCTTGTGCCAACCTTCTTCTTCGAGTTCTCCAAGGGGCATACCATGTTCTTTAAGGAACCGGATAAGCTGTTCTCGGGGAATTCGACGATCCTGACTACCAGGAATGCGGTAGCCACGAAGCCTGCCAGAATCGAACCATTTGCTAACCGTCCTTGGCGCTACTTTACAAATCTTCGCGACCTGGCCGGTGGTGAACACCTTCTTCATTTGAAATTCTCCATAATCAATACAGGGTGGCTGGGTCTCTTTAACCGGGTTATGCGGAATATTCCCGGCAAAGCATCCACATCTACCTATTTCGAATCTCCGGCCTGGCCATTTTGTATTAGGCAATCAGACCTTTATGTCGGCACACACCAACATTCCGTCATCCACAATGATCCCCGTCCCCGAGATCATTCCAGGCGCGGCTTCCCGAAATAGGAAGAGTCACCAAGGTTGAGTATTCACCGCATCAGGATCCATTCTCCATCCTTGGAGCCTTGAATCACTTTCAGCGGTTATGTCTCTTCCGCCTTGGTTAATAATTAAATCGGTTAAATTGGTCGTGAAGATTAGAAATATCTTTGCAAGTTAGATAGATTCTGTCATTTGACCCTACTACGACTTCTGCCACACTTACCACACTTCGCATCGGCACGCAGTTTCTAATGCTTATCCCCCCTCTAGGGATTATGCGACTTCCCATTTTTCTTAATCCCCTATAAAACAAGGATTTCCTAGTCAACCAAGGGCCCCCTGCCCAAAGCAGCACAGCCTTGTTAAAACAAAGAACTCGAGCCCTAACCTAAAAGGAAATAGAGGTAGAATTGATGCAAAATATTTTTTGCAAGTGTTAAAAAAAATCAGATTATTCTGGTACCAAACTCTTACGATAAACCATCATATCATCCCCCGCAGCGTAGAAACCCCGCATCCGAGCTTCTAATAGGTAGCCATACTTGAGGTAAAACTTTCTTGTAGGGTCATACTTTTCTTGGGAAGAGGTTTCAATGAATAAAACCCTGCCTCCAAGTTCTAAAGCATGCTTTTCAACCTGTTTAAGCATTCGCCCGCCCAACCCCTTCCCCTGCAAGTCATTTTGCACCACAATCCACCATAACTGCCAAGTTCCTTCAGTCATAGGTGCTGGCGCGTAGTAAACGAACCCTAATTTCTGATCTTTGTCCTGTAATAAATAGGCTTTATGGTCATAGACATGGTTTTCCTCATGATAATCGTCCAGCACTTCTCTTAATGCCTGCACTTCATGCTCTTTAAAAAAACCCGTTTCATCAGCCATTGTTACCAAATCATCCGTGTGATTAGGCAATAAAGGAATCATTTCGAAGTTATCTTGTGGCATTTTGAAAACCTTTACTTCTTTCTTACACGCTAAACAATTGAATAAAGCCTTCTCTCAGAGGCCTGCCAATACGCTATAAGATTAAGCCAGTTATAGCTTAACATCCAATTATTCTTAATTTCTTCACATAGGTTTCTCTAATTTAACTTCAAAAAAGACTTGGTTATCTCTCTAGCATAGATTATATTAATGGAAGAAGAGAGGTTTATCATCAACAAAGTTATTGTTGATAAATCGATACCTGCACTATGATTAAAGGTGTTGAGTATCTTGGACATGATAATGAAAAGTACTGTTTGTCCCGCCTACGGTTCAATGTGGTTTTAAGCTCAGGAAATTTGATTACCACATGTTAATTATAGTTTAAACCTCAAATAAGTAACCCAGACATTGGGCTACTATGCTGTTTATTGAAAGGGCTTGATGTTTTCATCTGCTAGGTCGATTATCGCAACGCTGATCTTATCCACAATTGTTGTAGGTACCCCTCCGCTTGCAGGTTCCGAAAGTTGGGCTGACTTCTTCAGGGATTTATTCAGCATCGCTGATTACGAAGCTCTTATCGAAGACGAAAACAAACTGACTGATAAGCTCAATAGAAAAGATGTAGTTATTTTGAATAGCTTGGCTACAAAAAACAAAGTGATTGACGCATTACAAGAAGGAAAAATCTCCTTTAGCCAAGCTGCAGCCTGTTTTTACTTCATCCAAAAAGAAACCAATGATATTCTTGAAATCCATGACACAAACTTCAAACATCTGCCTAAGGAAACCCAATCAGCCATCAATCTACTTCATTGGGCCAAATCCAGCATAAAAATGTCTGATGTCCAACTACAAGATTACGAAAACTTCAAGTTCTTGGTGGAAAATGCAGAATGCGAAGGCAGTGCAGTTGATTTACCACTGCCCCCCGTTTTTTTGATTACTGACATGTTTAACTAAAACTCAAGCCCCCTGCTACCAGTTATCCGCTTTTTGCACAGCAAGCGCTGCTTCAAGCTCGGACTTCTTGGGCTTTAATTCTAATCCAATGTAATCTTTATACCCTAGCTCCTTAACACCCTTAAGAAGTTCAGAGAATTTGATTTCGCCAATACCGGGTTCATTTCTGCCTGGATGATCTGCAATTTGTAGATACCCAACACAATCGAGCCCCTTCTTAAGGTTTTCCAGAAGATTCCCCTCGGTTATATACATGTGGTAAAGATCCCAGTTGAGTTTGACCTTGGGGCTATTCACCGCACGAATAATCTTCGTTGCTGGAACACTGCCATAAAGGCAATGACCCTTGTGATCAACCTTGATATTCATGGGTTCAAGAATCAGCATGATTCCATGCTTTTCAGCAATCGGAGCTGCTTTTTTAAGCCCTTCGATAATATTTTCATGCATCTTTTCCTGACTTACATCTTTAATGTCATTGCCCCCGACCACAGTCATCATCTTGCAATCCAGCTTCTTCGCTGTTTCGCAGGATGCTTCGATTTCTTCCAAGAACTTTGAATGATTTTTAGGATCGTTCAAACCGGGAGTAAAACCCCAAGCGGTAAACTGGGTAACGCTAATGTCATGCTTCTTGCAAGTTTCAATCACTGCAGGAATGTTCTTATTGCGCCAAGGCCAGAACTCCACAGCTTTAAATCCGAGTGCAGCAGCATTCTCCAACCTCTTGGTAAACTCTTTCTCCTTGGACCACCACATTTCAACATTCACTGCAAATTTGGTGTTCTTGGTTTGGCCAGGAAGTGGATCTGCTGCATTCGATACCCCAGTTAAAAGGGTGCCCGCTGCCAACGCTGAAAACTGCCTGCGATTCATTGCCATGATTTAATTTCCTTTTCCTTGTTTGGGATTTTCGTGAACAGTAGGGAAGTTTTCACTCTTCTTCACTTCAAGCAGATCATTTTTTCTGGTAACCGCCCTGCACGAGATTCCCGGTACTTTAGCTGCTAATTCCATTCCTTTAGCCATACCCAGAATGCTTACCACCTTGGTAAGAGAATCCGAGTCTATCCCATGTGGGGCGACGATGGTAACAGAAATTCTTTCCGTCAGCCCAATCCCCGTCTTGGGATTCACCAAATGCGAATATCTTTTCCCACCAATCTCCACATATTGCTCAGTGTCTCCCGAGGTGGAAACAGCGCAATTAGCAAGCACCATATACCTGCTTGCTGCATCGCCCTCTTCTAAAACAGGTGCGATCCCGACTTTCCAGCCCTTGGCGTTGGGCGGTGGATCCCCCAATGCAACATCGCCACCCATCGCAACCAAAGCCGAGCTTATTCCCATTTTTTTAAGCACATTCAATGATTCATCCGCAGCATACCCCTTGGCAATGCCTCCAAGATCGAGAAGCATGCCTGTTTTTTTCAACCAGACTGTCTTTTTCAGGGGATCGATCACCATGGATTGATAACCAACCAGTTTCAAAGCAGCTTCAAGTTCATCTTTATCAGGCATTTGGATGCTTTTTCTGGCTCTGCGCCAAAGCTTTACCACCGGCCCAATCGTTACCTCAAATGCCCCGTTGGAAAGTACAGAAACCTCATGGGCCCGGGTGAGAACTTTTAAAAGATCTTCTCCCACCGAAACCGGCCCAGTTCCAGATCTTGCACATAATTGTCTCAATTCACTTTCCTGATTATAGTCCGACATGATACCATCTAATTGTTTCATGCGCAGGAAAGCAGCATTGGCACAACGACTTGCCTCTTCTTTATTCATAGAATAAAGTATTATCTGGCAGGTTGTTCCCATATGAGGCTGGCTGAAACGATAAAGTATAAGTTCGCTTTTCGACTGGAAAGGAATGGCCAGTGCGATTACTGCAAGCAAGGTAACATTCATTCCTAAGGTTTCCATTTGACAAAGGTAGTTTAGATGTCATCAAGTGTAACAAATCTTAAAAAAATATCCGCATCTGTTTGGTTCTTTGGTGGCGCTCTCTTAGCAGGAGGGCTAGCTTTCCTTCCAACTGGTTCAAGATCAGTGCAGGCACAAGCTACAAAAGAACCTGCAGCAGACTTCAAACCCTACATCGAAAAAATAGGTGCAGCCAACATTCCCTTCGAAATGCTACCCCTTAAAGGCGGAGAATTTCTCATGGGAAGCCCCGATGCAGAAAAAGGCCGCCTCGAAGATGAAGGCCCCCAACACCCCGTAGCTGTAAAATCTTTCTGGATGGGCAAGTGCGAAGTCACTTGGGATGAATACGATCAATACTGGAAAACCGAAGACCAACCCAAACTCGATGGCAAAGATGTTGACCCCAAAGGCGTGGATGCAATCACCCGACCCACTCCACCTTATGCAGACGAAACCTTTGGCCATGGCCGCGATGGACAACCAGTTATTTGTATCACCCATCATGCCGCCATGGAATATTGCCGCTGGTTAAGCAGAAAAACAGGCAAGAATTACAGACTCCCTACAGAAGCTGAATGGGAATATGCCTGCAAAGCTGGCACCACAACCCCCTACTCTTTTGGGGATGACCCTGCAAAGAGTGCAGATTACGCATGGTTTGCTGCAAACTCTGAAGAAGTGACGCACAAGGTCGCCCTTAAAAAACCCAACCCATGGGGCTTATACGATATGCATGGCAATGTTTCAGAATGGTGCATTGATCATTACAAAAAAGATTCCTATGGCACCTTCCCTAAAGATCGTGCGACTCTTGCGCCTGTATTATTACCCAGCGAGAATAGATTTTCGCATGTAGCCCGAGGCGGCTCTTGGGCAGACCAACCTGTAGGCCTTCGGAGTTCGGGCCGCAGGGGTTCAGATAAAACCTGGATCAAGCTTGATCCGCAACGCCCCCAAAGCATCTGGTGGCTTACCAGTGCGGAATTCGTAGGCTTCCGAGTTGTAAGGCCAGTCGAAGAACAGGAAAACCTCTTGTCCCTCCGATCCAAGGTAACCAAACAAAGTGATTAGTTCGTTTCTAGTTTCATGAGTTTATCTTTGTATTTTCAGTCCTTTCCCCTATTGGAGATCCGAAATGAGTAAGAAACAAGGCGCATCCGATCGAAGAGACTTTATCAAGACCAGCACTATGGCTGCTGCTGGGGGCATCGCCCTCAATGCAGTTCTTCCCGCAGGCGCTTATGCCCAAGGTAGCGACGAAATCCGCGTGGGCGTGGTTGGTTGCGGTGGGCGTGGCAGCGGCGCTGCACATAATGTCTTGAATTCCGCACGCAATGTTACCATTCATGCTGTCGCAGATGCTTTTGAATCCCAAGCTAAGGGCCTTCAAGCTCGCTTGAAAGGCATTGCCAAGGATGATCCAAAAGTTAAAGAACTCAACAACAAAGTTGAAATCGCAGATGACAAAGTTCATTCCGGAATTGATGCCTATCAGAAGATCATGAACGATCCCAAGATCAATTATGTCATCCTCGCAACCCCTCCTGGGTTTCGCTCTATCCACATCATGGCTGCGGTTAAGGCCAAGAAGAATATCTTCACCGAAAAGCCCGTTTGCGTGGATGGCCCTACAGCTCGCGATTGCATGGCTGCTTACGATGAAGCCAATGCTAGCGGACTTGGTATTGTTGCAGGCACTCAACGCAGGCATCAAGCTGCCTACATCGAAACCATCAAGCAACTTCACGAAGGCGCGATTGGCGACATCGTTGGTGGCCGTTGCTATTGGAACCAAGGTATCCTTTGGTCCCGCGATAAAAAACCAGGCATGACCCCCGCGGAAGCCCAACTTAACAACTGGTATAACTACACCTACCTGTGTGGCGACCATATCGTCGAGCAACATGTTCATAACATCGATGTAATGAACTGGGTTATGCGCGGCCACCCTATCAAAGCTGTAGGCATGGGCCATCGCACACGCAATGACCCCAAGTATGGTATCATCTTCGATTTCTTTTCGATCGATTTTGAATACCAGAATGGCGTTCATGTGCATTCCATGTGCAGGCAGATCAGCAATTGTGCCAACAGTGTTTCCGAAGCTGTGGTAGGAACCAAAGGCTCTTGCCAAGTCAACACCTACACCATCAATGGCAAAGCTGTTGTTGCTAAGAATCAACAAAGGGGCGTTGATCCTTATGTTCAGGAACATACCGATTTGATCGAGAGCATTCGTGCAGGCAAACCGCTGAACGAACTTAAGACAGTCACCGAGAGCTCGCTTACCGCAGTTCTTGGCCGTATGTCGGCTTATACAGGCAAGGAAATCTCATGGGAACAAGCCCTGAATTCCAAGCAACGGTTGATGCCTGAAAACTTCAACAAAGACACGGTTCTTCCAGAATGGACTGTAGCAGTCCCTGGCAAGACCCAGCTTATCTAGTCATTCTTTTAGAGTTGACAGGATGAACGAAAACAAGGCCCCTGGTTCAAACACCGGGGGCTTTATTCATTCAAAAACTCGCATGCGTTTTTCGATGGGAATTATTGGCACTTTTCTTTAGAAAACAATATCTTATCCTTGGATACTTAGTGATCGTATTACCATTGGAAGGTACACGCATGAGCGATCTGTTGAAATGGAAAAAAGGGGCGTGCGAGGCTGCAAAAATAGCTTCTAATCTACTGCTTTCCATGAGGCAGAACTTCTCGGTTCGCGAAAAGGGCCTTTACGATCTTGTCACCGATGCAGACACTGCATCTCAAAAAGTCATCTACGAGCATCTCAAAAACCTTTTCCCAGATCATGATTTCCTAGGCGAAGAAGATGGCAAGGGCGAGGAGAAAGACCCAGGCCCCAATGCGCCGCCCACCTGGATTGTTGACCCCATCGATGGCACAACCAACTATGTCCACGATCTGCCACTTTACGCTATCTCTATTGGGCTTTATTATCAGGGCGAGATGGTGGTTGGGGTAGTCCACGACCCTTCCAGAAACGAAATGTTTCATGCAGCCAAAGGGCTAGGCGCATTTGTAAATGACACACCCCTGAAAACCAGCTCGATCACATCCCTTGGCAAAGCGATGGTCACCACCGGTTTCCCTTACAATGTTCGAGGCATGGAGCATCTTTTCAGTTGGTGGAAGCACTTCTCGCACAGAAGTCAGGCGGTTCGTAGAATTGGTTCCACTGCGCTTAATCTAGCGTACATCGCCTCCGGAAGATGCGATGTGTTTTATGCTTTCGATAATCATGTCTGGGATGTTGCAGGCGGTATCGTTCTCGTCAACGAGGCGGGTGGAAAAATAACCCGGGTCGATGGCTCACCCTATTGCCCGTTTAAACCTGAAAGCCTTGCAACTAATGGCCAAATGCATGATCTTTTGGTCGCAGAGTTTCAAAACGGGCCACAAGAAGGATGATCATGAACCCCCATACTAATGCGGATGCCAGGCGCGATCGCCTAAGGGCAAAGCTTGCTCAGGATGGTGTTGATGCCTACCTCATCAGTGGGGTCGCCAATGTCACATACCTGACGGGGTTCAAGGGGGAAGCCAGCCATCTGGTGGTTTCAAAAAATAAAGACATTCTAGTTTCTGATGCCCGCTTCACTGAACAAATCAAGAATGAATGCCCCGGCCTGGAAGCAATCATCAGGCCGCCCACAAAAAAAACTCTCGACATGGTTGCTGAAGCCATTCGCTCTATCAAAGCACTATCAATTGGTTTTGAATGCCAAGTGCTTACCGTTTCCGACTTTGAATCTTTAAAAGAATTATTACCCGAGTGCAGTTGGCTTGCCACCCGGGAACGGGTTGAAACCCAGCGCATGGTTAAAGAACCCATCGAAATCGAAGCCATCAGGGCTGCAATTCAGATGGCTCAGGATGCATTCGTCTCGCTTAATAAATCGCTTATGCCTTCGCAGACGGAAAAAAATGTGGCTGATGAACTGGAACGACTGATGCGTTCGATGGGGGCGCAATGTGCTGCGTTCCCGATTATTGTCGCTGCGGGCTTAAACGCTGCACTTCCCCATGCAATTCCCTCCCAACATTGCATTGGGAATGAAAGTCTTTTGCTGGTAGATTGGGGCGCGAGTAGCCCTAGTGGATACAAAAGTGACCTGACTCGGGTTCTTGACACACATAATTTTAGTAAAACAACTGGGCAGGCAGAATCTAAAGATAAACTGCGAAAGATTTACTCGGTGGTGCAAAAGGCTCAAAAAGCGGCCTTTGACTCCATCAAACCCGGGGTTAAGGCCCTCGATGTTGATCGTGCTGCAAGACAATTCATTGCAGATGCGGGCTTTGGAGAGTATTTTGGACATGGCTTGGGGCATGGTATTGGTTTACAGATTCATGAAGCCCCATGGTTAAGGCCTGGTTCTGAGACGGTTCTCGAGCCTGGAATGGTCTTCACTCTCGAACCGGGAATTTATCTTCCGGGTTGGGGTGGGGTTCGCATAGAGGATAATATTCTGGTAACTTCCTCGGGTGCCCAATATCTGACTGGAATTTCCAGAGAACTCGATGATAATATCATCGCATAAGTTTTTTACCCTTTAATCAGGGATGCTCTTTTGAAAGGAGTTGCAGGTGGCTGAAAAACCTAACAGTAAAACGAACCCCTTCGATGTCGAAACGATTCGTGACCTTGTTCGACTTATGTCTAAACATGGGCTAAGCGAGCTAGATCTTCAAGATGGTGAAAAGAAAATCCGCCTTAAAAAAGAAGGGCCCAGTGCTCCAGTTTTTGCACCAATCATGCAGCAACAGCCCGCTCCTGTTTTACAGCAGCCCGCTCAAACGCAGGCCGCATCTGCTTCTGTAGCACCTGCTGTCAACAAGAACCTGATTGAAATCAAGAGCCCTACGCCAGGCACTTTTTATTCCCAAGAAAAACCAGGTAGCCCTACCTATGTTGCGGTAGGCGCCAAAGTTAATCCCAAAACCGTGGTCTGCCAGATCGAGGCCATGAAACTTTTCAATGAAATTGCTGCCGAGTGCACAGGCACCATTGTCGAAATCTTAATCGAAAACAAACAACCTGTAGAGTATGGCCAAGTTTTGTTCCGGGTTGATCCCAACGGTTGATAAGGAGCTCTCGCCTATCAGGCGGATATTATTCTCATGTTTCAACGCATTCTAGTTGCCAATCGTGGTGAAATCGCTCTCCGTGTTATTCGTGCCTGTAAAGATATGGGAATCGAAGTTGTCGCTGTTTACAGCGAAGCGGATCGCGATGCCCCCTATCTGGCACTTGCAGACCAAGCCATTTGCATCGGCCCTGCTAATTCTGCTGAAAGCTACCTCAACATTCCCAGAATTATCAGCGCTGCTGAAATTGCTGATGTTCAAGCCATTCATCCAGGGTATGGCTTCCTCTCCGAAAACGCTCACTTTGCTGAAGTGTGCAGATCCTGCAAAATTGAATTCATCGGCCCTCCCCATGAAGCCATGCGCAAACTAGGCAATAAAAACGAAGCCCGCAAAATGGCCAAGAAGGCAGGCGTCCCCGTTGTCCCAGGCAGCGAAGGCCTTATCACCAAAGACGAAGAAGCACTTGCTCTGGCCCACTCCATGGGTTATCCCGTATTGATTAAGGCATCGGCAGGCGGCGGCGGCAGAGGCATGCGAGTTGCTCATAACGATATCAGCCTGCATTCCGGCCTTGCTGCCGCTGTTCAAGAAGCTGAAAACGCATTCAAAGATGGCAGCGTCTATCTCGAAAAATACATCGAACAACCTCGCCATATCGAAGTTCAAATTCTAGCCGATACCCAAGGCAATGTGGTTCATCTTTGGGAACGCGATTGTTCGCTACAACGCAGGCACCAAAAGCTTGTCGAAGAATCCCCTGCACCAAATCTGCCAGATAAAGTCCGCAAGGAAATCTGTGCCGCTGCAGTCAAGCTTGTCAAATCTGCAGGCTATTACAGCGCAGGCACCGTAGAATTTCTACTCGACAAAGACCATAACTTTTACTTCATCGAAGTCAA
>CALARU010000195.1 GCA_937888715.1 uncultured Planctomycetaceae bacterium
ACAACTGTGGCAAAACCATTACGGATGCCCGAGGCGATTTGGTAGGCACCATTAACACCTTGCGTTATTACGCAGGCTGGGCCGACAAGATAGAAGGCCGTACTGTTCCCGTTCGTGGAAAATTCCTCTCCTATACCCTGCGTCAACCAGTTGGTGTCATCGGCCAGATCATCCCTTGGAATTTCCCTTTGCTTATGCTTGCATGGAAGTGGGGACCAGCACTTGCATGTGGTAATACCATTGTGCTTAAACCCGCAGAGCAAACTCCCCTAACAGCACTTCGTGTTGCAGAACTTGCAATTGAAGCGGGCTTCCCTGCTGGGGTTATCAACATTGTGAATGGCTTTGGTGAAACCGCAGGTAATGCACTTGTGATTCACCCAGGCGTTGACAAGATTGCTTTCACCGGCCATGTTGAAACCGCAAAGATCATTCAGAAAAAAGCTGCTGATACTTTAAAGCGAACCACATTCGAACTTGGAGGCAAAAGCCCTAATGTCGTGTTTGCTGACTGTGATATTGACCAAGCAGTGGAAGGTGCATTCCATGCAATCTACTTCCATTGTGGCCAGTGCTGCACCGCAGGAAGCAGACTCTTTGTTGAACAAAAGATTCAAAAAGAATTTGTTGAACGGCTCGCTGCAAAAGCAAAACAACGAAAGGTGGGCGATCCATTGGATGAATCCACCCAACAAGGCCCGCAGGTTTCTCAAGAACAACTTGATAAAATCCTGCATTATGTTGCCCTTGGCCAACGCGAAGGCGCAAAGTTGGTCACAGGCGGACAACGCAAGGGCTCCAAGGGTTACTTCATCGAACCAACCATCTTTGATGGCGTGCGAGACGAAATGGCCATTGCCCGGGATGAAATCTTTGGCCCAGTGGTCAGCGTTCTACCCTTCAAAGACTTTGACGAAGTGGTTGCTCGTGCTAACGATACTTTCTACGGCCTTGCCGCAGGTGTTTGGACCAAAAACATTGATAAGGCGCACAATTACGCTGCTGCAGTCAAGGCTGGCACCGTGTGGGTCAATTGCTACCACATCGTAGATACCACGACTCCGTTTGGTGGATTTAAGATGTCTGGCCAGGGCCGTGAGAACGGTGAAGAAGCGCTGGATCACTACACCGAAACCAAAACGGTGACAGTAAATCTTGCCTAGTGTTTAAGAATGCAAAAGGGTCGGGGGTGTTCAATCACCTCCGGCCCTTTTTTATTGATTCAAGTAAAGTTCGAACCACTTAGATTTTTTTATAAATCGAAATCGGTTGATCCTTCCCTTTTACCATCGTGGGAGGCATGCTTTCGAATTGTTCTTTGAGATTTGCATCCAGATTATCGTAGACGCTTTGCGAAATCAGCAGACTGGTGCCAAACTCCTTATTCAAGCTTTCGATTCTTGATGCGGTATTCACGATATCACCAATCACCGTGTATTCTTTGCGTGTATTAGTGCCCATTACCCCTGCAACCATGGGGCCGTAATTAATGCCGATACCCA
>CALARU010000196.1 GCA_937888715.1 uncultured Planctomycetaceae bacterium
ATGGTGCAGGCAAAAGCACCCTCCTAAAAACTCTTGCAGGAGTCTATTACCCCTCAAGCGGCAACCGCATCGTTGAAGGCAAAATCTCTTCCCTTTTCGAAATTACACTTGGTTTTGAACCCGAATCCACTGGCTGGGAAAATATCGCTTTTCGTAGCTACCTTCAGGGCGAAACTCCTAAATCCATCGCATCAAAAAAAGACGCCATTGCAGAATTCACTGAACTTGGCGACTTTTTAAACATGCCTGTCCGTTTTTATTCCGCGGGCATGCTTGTCAGGCTTGCCTTTTCTATCGCTACCTCCATTGATCCGGAAATACTTCTTGTTGATGAAGTGCTTTCTGCAGGCGATCTCGCTTTCCAAGCAAAGGCCAGGCAACGCATGAAAGATATGATGGCTAAGGCCCATCTTATGGTCATGGTTAGCCATGATTTAGGCTCGATTGAATCCGTTTGCGACCAAGTTATCTGGATGGATCACGGCTCGGTACGCATGTTCGGCCCCTCTGATGTCGTTGTCAGGGCTTATCAGGATTCCGTTCAATCTGAAGCGCGCGCTGCTTAATCTTTTTTGTCGAGCTATTTATGAATCAACCTCTTCGTTTTCATGCTTTTTCTCGCCCTATGGTCTGGGGCGGTCGAAAATTAGCATCGCACCTAGATAAAAATCTAGCAACAGATGGCCCACACGGCGAATCTTGGGAACTTAGCGATCACCCCAACCACCTTAGCATCGTTACAGATGGCCCCTTCAAAGATAAAACGCTTCGTGATCTTATGACCGCCTCCAAAGAAACGATTCTTGGCCACGCCTCTTCTAAACATGCCAGATTCCCTTGGCTTATCAAATACCTCGATGCCCACGATTGGCTATCCGTTCAAGTTCACCCTGATGAACACAAGGTAAATGATCTATGGCCAGGCGAAGGCTCCAAAAACGAAGCTTGGTTTATTCTTGATGCTGCTCCTGGTTCCAAAATTTATGCAGGCCTTCTTCCTAATGTTTCCGAAGCCGAAGTCCGCAAGGCTTCACTCGATGGCACCATAGGCGATCTCTTACACCAGTTCTCTCCCAAACCTGGCGACTTCCTTTATCTTCCTGCAGGCACCGTTCATGCTGTTGGCGGTGGCATTCTTATTGCTGAAATCCAACAGACTTCCGATGCAACCTTCAGGCTCTTCGATTGGAACCGCAAAGATTCCTCCGGTAAAGGCAGAGATCTCCATCTAGAAGAATCCATCGCCTGCATCGATTGGAATAGTGGCCCTAAAAATCCTGTAACCTCTGGCTACAACCCATCGAAACCTTCAAACATTGCCATTAACAAAAATCTTGTGGATTGCCCCTACTTCAAAATCGATTTCCGCCACGAACCCAAGGCTTCCACCATCTCTACGAATGGTTGTATGCAGGTGGCCATGGTTCTTGAAGGCGAAGGTTCTCTTAGCAACAATGGATCAATTACACCTTTGAAAAAAGGTGAAACTCTGCTTTTCCCAGCTTCGATGAATAATCAAACTTGGGAAACTAAAAGTGGACAATCTCTTTTACTCGCCACTCTGACTCACTCATAAACAAGGACTTTTTATGCTATACAAAGAAGGCGCAATCGAAGGCATCATTTGGAAAAGCCTTTCCATCTACAAAGATCAACGCGGATGGCTCTCTGAACTTTTCCGCCATGATGATCTGCCCCAAGAATTCCACCCTGTCATGGCTTATATTTCCATGACCGAACCCGGCATTGCACGCGGACCACACGAACACTACGAACAAGCCGATTGTTTCTGCTTCATCGGGCCCTCCAACTTCAAAGTCTATCTTTGGGATGCAAGAAAAAACTCCCCAACCTATGGCAACAAACAAGTCGAACTCGTTGGCATCGATCGCCCAATGCTTCTGATCGTTCCGCCAGGCGTTGTTCATGCTTATAAAAATGCAGGTGATACTCAGGGCCTCGTTTTCAACTGCCCCAATAAGCTTTTCAAGGGCTGGGGAAAGAAAGATCCTGTCGATGAAATTCGTCACGAGGAAGTCCATAACAGCGACTTTACTCTCGATTAATTTTCTCGGCCTCTCGTATTGACCCATTTTATCGATTTCGTTTACATTACTTCTCAATTGTGCTTTTTAACTCTTGATCAAGGATGATCTGCAAAATGTCGAACAAAACCCAGAAAACCGCTCTTATCACAGGCATTAACGGCCAAGATGGCAGTTACCTCGCAGAACTTCTTTTATCCAAGGGCTATCGCGTTACCGGCATTGTGCGCCGTTCCAGCACCGAAACTCAGCAACGCATCGAACATATTCGCAGCAAAATCGAAATCTACCAAGC
>CALARU010000197.1 GCA_937888715.1 uncultured Planctomycetaceae bacterium
CCCATTTTCTTGGTCTCGGTTCCAGCTTGTGCATTCCATATTCTAACAAAGCGATCTTGCCCGATTGAAACGAGCGAGTTGTTGTCGGTAAACGCAACGCCTGTAATCGCAGCGGTCGGTCCTTTTAGAGATTTGGTTTCTTTTTGTGATGCTATATCCCAAATTTTTATGGTCATGTCTGCGCTTGCCGAGGCCAAAGTTTTTCCATCAGGGGAAAAGGCAACACTGTAGACCGAATTGGCGTGTGAGCCTAAAGTCTTTAATTCTTTGCCATCTGCTAGGTTCCAAAGCTTGACGGATTTGTCGGAACTGCATGAAGCCAAAGTTTTGCCGTCTGGGCTGATTGCGAAGCCATCAACAATTCCGGTGTGGCCTTTAAGTTCCTGGGTCATTTTTCCATCCGCAGTGTTCCAAGCCTTGATGGTTGTATCAAGGCTTGAAGAATAGAGGGTTTTTCCGTCTTTGCTAAAGGCAACCGCATAAACAGGGCCTGTATGGCCGGAAATAGTACGAATTTCTTTTCCGGTTGCATAATCCCACAGCTTAACGCTGTTATCAAATCCTGCAGTTGCAAGGGTTTTTCCATCGGGGCTGAAAGCAACCGAATAAACCAGGGCATTATGTGCTTTGACTTCTTCGGGTGGGTACGCTGTTGCGATACTGATACCAATAAAAAGCAGGAAAGATAAAGCAAAAACATTTCGAATCATCATGGTGCTACCTAATTGCTAGGGGTCTATGAAATATCAAGGTCAAAGCCTCGGGTGGGCACTCCGGGAGCAAAACCTCGCCTGAGTGTATTCTCTGTAATAGTCCTTGGAAGGACAAATTGCAACAAATAATCGGTGCCACCTGCTTTGGAGCCAACCCCACTTAACTTGTAACCACCAAAGGGTTGCCTGTGAACCATTGCACCGGTTATCTTTCTATTAATATAAAGGTTTCCAGCTTCAATGTATCTCGAAATCAGACTGATTGATTCCGGATTTCTTGAATAAATGCCTGCGGTCAGCGCATAGGGTGAATCGTTGGCAATAACAATTGCTTGTTCGAGAGTATCGTAAGGTATGAGAGCAAGGACTGGGCCAAAAATTTCTTGCTGGCATAAATCAGATTTTGGGTCTGCATTTGCAAAAATTGCGGGACCAACATAAAAACCATCATCTAAAAGGTTGCTAACATCCGCCCTGAAAATTAACGTTGCAGATTGTTTTGACTCATCAATTCTTTTTTCGATTCGGGCGCGAGATTCTTCATCAATCACCGGGCCGACTTGATTTGCAGGGTCTTCCGCAGGCCCCAAGGTTTTCGATGCGATGGCTTCCGAAAGCCTTTTGCTAAACGCATCATGCATCTCCCTTGGAATAAGTACTCTGCTGCAAGCGGAGCATTTTTGTCCCTGAAAATCGAGTGCACTACTAACAACACCGGTTAAGGCTTCGTCCATGTCTGCATCTTTGTCAATGATGATGCAGTTTTTCCCACCCATTTCAGCTATGATCTTTTTGACAAATTTGACCCCACTTTCGGTTTTAGATGCCAGTTGATTGATTTCTAATCCAACTTTTCTTGAACCAGTAAATGCAATAATTGCAGTTAAACGATGAGAAACCAAATGCGGGCCAATATCTTCACCAATCCCCGGTAGGAACTGGACAACAGAATCTGGGAAACCGCATTCCAATAAGATTTTCATCCAATGATAAGCAACCACGCTTGATTGTTCTGCAGGTTTCATGATCAGGGTATTCCCTGTAGCCAAGGCTGCGGCAGACATGCCTGCAAGAATGGCCAAAGGGAAATTCCAAGGCGAAATTACCACTGCAACACCTCTGGGTTGATAAAAAGTTTGGTTTGTTTCTCCTGCAAGCTGGATAATTTTCGGAAGCGCCATTATTTCGGCAAGGCTTGCGTAGTATTCGCAAAAATCGATTGCCTCACAGACATCAGCGTCTGCCTCACGCCAACTTTTGCCACACTCAATCACTTGCCAAGACGCCATTTCTAATTTTTTATCTCTTAATTTTTGGGCAACTTTTCGTAACAGATCCGCCCGTACCGATGCTTTTTCTTTTTTCCAAGAAGCAAACGCTTTAGATGCAGAAGTGATTGCAAGATTTGTATCGGCTATGGATGCGCACCCGATTTTTCCAACAATATGGCGTTTATGAGATGGATTTATACTTTCGATAAAACTGTGGGTGATAGCTTCTTTTCCATTGATAATTGGAAGATAAGTTTTGGTTGGCAGAGCGGTTAGTGTTTTAATTATTTGAGCCATCTCTAAACGATTCTTGGCAATGGTGAAATCTGAAAAGGGTTCATTGTAAAAAGTGTGGTTTGAATTTTTGGAGGTCGTTTCGATTGGATTAGTGGGTGATTGGATTGCAATGGGTTTCATAAGTAAAAAATCCTCATCCTGGCTATTTAACATACTGGCTTTGAGAAAAGAATCGTTGGCGGTGTTTTCGAGAAGCCTACGAACAAAATAAGCCATGCCTGGAATTAATTCGCCAAAGGGAGTGTAAACTCTTACCCGGTAACCAAGCTTGGCCAATGATTTGCCAATAGTGTCGCCCATGCCATAAAGAACTTGAAACTCAAGATCAGAATCGGGGATTTTGAGGATTTGAGCTTTGGCAATAGCATAGGCAACGCTTCGGACATTATGGGAACCAAAGGCAGGTCGTAAATGGTTGTTATTGTGTAGAAGGAAGTTGGTTAAAAATTCATAATTTAAATCGGTTTGTGCCTTGGTTTGCCAAACGGGTTGGTCCCATCCATTTAAATTAGCAGTCACAGTTTCGAAATCCCAATAAGCACCTTTGACCAGCCTGATCCAAACGGGGGTTCCCCTTTTAACAGCCCATTCACGCAATTCAATCAGGTCTGAATGGCTTTGCTTCAGGTATGCCTGAATTGCAATTCCAACATTGGGCCAAGTTTTAAATTCAGATTCTGAAAGGATCGATTTAAAAGTGTATAATATAAGTTCTTTGAGGCTTGTTTGCTCCATGTCAAAATAAATGAACAAGTTGTGTTTTATTGCAATCCTGAGGATCAAAATTATTTTTGGTCTTAGCCTTTCGAAGCTTTTTTCCAATGAAATAACATCTAATTGAGAATCTAGTGCAGAAACCTTTAGCGAAATATTTTCTTTGGGAAGAATTGAACCGTAACAGTAATCCAGATCAGATAAATTGTTTTTGGTTTTTGATCGCTCTGCAAGGTTTAATGCAAGGCTTTTGTATTCTTGAAGCGACAAGGTAGCTTCTTGTCTGGTGATGGTAGCTTCCCCAAGAATATCAACCGTATAGCCTAATCCTGATTTTCGAAGAAGGTTTAGGGATTTTTCAACTTGTGCAAAATTGCTGCCAGCGATGAATTTTTTCGCCATTCTTCCCGCAGCGAATTTAGCAATGAATCTCAATAAATCCCCTGCGATTCCTCGTGACGGAAGGAATTTTATTAAAAAGGTTATCCACCATGGTATTCCAAATTCGGGTTTCCCAAGGTAGGCTTTGAGGTGATCTGTAATTTCTTTGGCAGTGGCAAGTGATGGAAAAGCATCAATAAATCTAAACAGATTGATTTTAATATTGTCGTTGTGTGTTGATAATTCCATTAATCGATCTTCAAACCAATCAATTCCGAAGGGAATAGCTTGGTTTTTTTGCATTCGATCAAAAATAACCTTCCCGATTTTGTTGATAGTTTTTTGGGAAGGTTCATCATCCGTGGCGTTCATTGCCTGCGCCTTTTGTCTGTATTGCAAGCGTTTCTAGGTTACTTAGTCGCCTAGGGACTATCATCTGTTTCTAATTCAAGAATACAGGTATTTCGCAATAAAAAGAAGTTCAGATGTTGAGTAGAGCCTTAAAGCC
>CALARU010000198.1 GCA_937888715.1 uncultured Planctomycetaceae bacterium
GCTTCGGTTAATATCAAGGCACAATGTATTTGGATGCCCAGATCAAGGCCTCCGACGATAAACCCACCATCGGCCTAATGCTGAGTGGGGAATTAAGCGTGGCTGGTACTGTGCTAATCCTTAGGAGGTGTTTGTAATGAAACCATACAAAAACGAAATACGATACAAAATCAAGTTTACCGGCTTGGAACTTGTGGTCCTGCACAAACTGACTGGAAAGATGTGTGAAGCGTACGGATTGGATCGCAAAATCGATGCCTACAAGGGCGTTCGGGCTATCACTCTCTACTCCTGGGATCTGGACTGCCTTGATGCCGTTTTGAATACCGCAGTGGGAGACCCGGCTGGCGAAGGTATTTCCAATACAGCAGAGTTGGAAATGCTTCAAAGTTTAGAAATTCGGGTGCGCAATTTGATTGATTCTAGAAAGGCCCTGCAATGAACAATCTGATTTCAGCACAAAGTGCGCGCTTCAACTTCAGCCTGGAGAGAAACCCAGGATACGCTTTATTATTTCATCAAGCCTTGAAGGGTCGGTACAACCGTTGGCCCGCCTTTTCAGGGCTTATGATTTTTTTGAACATTAGACCCAAGGCGTTGCCCTGGGTTATCGTAAACCGCCTCTTTGGGGCTTGGGAACAACATGCAGAGTCTGCAAAATTGGAGCAGGCCATCAAAGCTAATTTGAAAGGGCTGGGTTATGGCCTCTAGCAAATCTATTCTCCCGGCAGATTATACACCTTGGCTGGTCCGCCTTAAATCTCGCATTGTAAGTTCCCAGCAGCGTGCCACGCTTGCTGTCAATCAAGAACTGGTGCAACTCTATCACTACCTTGGCAGCGAAATACTGGAACGGCAGTCCTGTCAGGGTTGGGGGGCCAAAGTCATCGATCGTCTGGCCAGTGATCTGCGTGAAGCTTTTCCAAAGATGAAAGGCTTCTCTAGCCGCAACCTCAAATACATGAAGTTTTTTGCCCAGCAGTGCCCTAGCGGCGTAATTGGGCAGCAGGCTGCTGCCCAATTGCCTTGGTTCCACCTTGTCACGCTGCTAACTAAGGTTTCAGAGGGAACTCAGCGTGAATGGTATGCATTACAGACCATTTCCCAAGGCTGGTCTCGGAGTACGCTCGATATGCATATTAAGAACAGCCTGCACTTGCGGCAGGCCGCTGCAGTGACCAACTTCGAAAGCCGTTTGCCTAATCCCCATGCGCAGCTTGCAGTTGAGGCACTGAAAGACCCTTACCTCTTCGATTTTTTAGGATTGGGAGACGAGGCCCACGAGCGAGATATTGAAAATGCTCTCATTCGCCATATCACCCGATTTCTTTTGGAACTTGGCGCAGGCTTTGCTTTTGTGGGCCGCCAGTTCCGACTTGAGGTGGGGGGTGATGAATTCTTTATCGACCTCCTTTTTTACCATACTCGCATCAAATGCTATGTAGTAGTTGAGCTCAAAGGTGTAGATTTCAAGCCTGAGCATGCGGGCCAGTTAAACTTTTATCTTTCAGCCGTGGATGCCCAGATCAAGGCTTCCGATGATAAACCCACTATCGGCCTGCTGCTGTGCAAAAAGCAAAACCGTCTGGTCGCAGAATACGCTCTGTCCGGTATCAATAAACCGATCGGTGTGGCGGAATACCAACTCGTACGCTCACTGCCGGAGCCGCTAGATACCAGCATGCCCACGATCGAAGAGATCGAAGCGGAATTGGCCGGAGACATGCTGCCTGATGACGGTAGCGAAAGGGCCGCACCATGAACCCCTTAAAGGAAAAGATGAAGCATCTTGTTGAGGTCATCGGCTTTGAAAGATTTATTTAATGTAAAATTTATTTAATCAGCCCGGGGCAATGCCTTGGGTCTATGTTGAAAGCGTAATTTTAATGATGCGCAAAAAAGATCGCCGTTTTTTTAAAATCTCCCGCTCTGCTAGCAACCTTTGATTCTCCAATCTCAGCCTGGCTATCTCTGCATCCTTCTCATTCATTCGACCCTTACCCGTAAATGATTCTGGCCCTTCTGCGTTAATTTGACGACGCTATTTGCCTAATCCCCATGCGCTGGTATCCTCAATAAATCTTCCAAATCTTTGGCACTCAAACCTTTGCTTTCCATCATTCTTATTGTTGACACTTTGAACCCTTTGGAATGCACAGTCCGTACCTTCTTCATTGGTAACCCCTCGTTTAATGGATGTTTTTTAGCATATATTTACACACTCTACTTTTCTTGGCTCAGTCCAGAGAAAACTATAATTTTTTAAGTTCTTTTGGTCTCAAGAATCTACAAGCCTCGATAATTTTGCCAAGAGCTCAGGAGTGGCGCAACAAGCAAAAGTAATTAATCGTGATCACAATTCAACATCAACTAACTTGCATTTATTATTTATTGACATTAGTATTAACTATTACGAATCATTTGGAATACTATAGAGTTATCATATTTTTTTTTGGAGAATTCTTAATGAATCCTACATATTTTTCTGTGTTAATAATTGTTCTTATATTTGCGAAATATGCTTTTGTTCAGAATCTGCAGACCAATCCCAAATCGTCTGCTAACTCCATTGGGATGATAATGACTGAACTCCCGCCTGGGAAATTCAAAATGGGGAGTGGTGTTTTCGCTGTCGATGTGACACTAACTCAACCTTTCGCAATTGGCAAGCATGAGGTAACCCAACAACAGTGGAAGAAAGTAATGGGCACCGAACCCTGGTCAAATTCCAGCCCAATTGTTGGGATTGGTGCGGACTACCCCGCGGTATGCATTCCTTGGGATGATGCCAGTGCCTTTTGTTTGAAACTGACTGCCCTTGAGCAAAAAAGCGGTAAAATATCCCGTGAAGTCGAATACCGTCTGCCCACCGAGGCGGAGTGGGAATACGCTTGCAAGGCCGGCACTACAACGACCTATTCCTTTGGTGATGATCCATTGCTTTTGGGCGATTATGAATGGTTCAAAGACAATTGCACGGGCCATGCAGAGAAAGTGGGCACGAAGAAACCCAACCCCTGGGGCCTTTGCGACATGCAAGGCAATGCCTGGGAATGGTGTTCGGACTGGTGTTTGTGGCCTGCAATGACTTTGCAAAGTGGAACCGATCCAATCGGCCCCGCAAGAGGCACTTTCAGATCTCTCCGCGGTGGCACTTGCTACTTTCCTGCAGACCTTTGCAAAGTATACGCCCGAAGCATGCTGCCCTCGTACAATTTATCTTTGTTTGGATTCCGGGTGGTTCGAAGCGCAGTAAAGATAAAAGATCCTGCAACCAAACCTGTAGAGCCAAGCCTAGAAACCGCAGCGCAATATAAGTTGGCTCCCCAATTGCGATTTGAAGATATCGAAGTGACGAGGGATGTCGTTTATGGCCGCAAGGATGGTATGGCCCTTACTTACGATATTTTTCAACCCAAAAAGAATTCGAAAGGGGTAGGAGTACTTTGGATGAACACCGGGCTTTGGGTATCGATGTGGGTGCCACCCGAATTAACCGTGGGGTTCTTTAAGCCCCTGCTCGATGGGGGATACACTGTTTTTTGTGTTCGCCATTGTAGTAGCCCTAAGTATGTTGTTCCCGAAATGAATGCGGATACGCATTTGGCTTTGCAACACATCTACGCTCACGCGGCAGAATCCAAAGTTGACCGGGATCGATTGGGGGTATTTGGCTACAGTGCGGGCGGGCATTTATCTTTGCTGCTGGGCTTAACCGCCGAGGTTCCTGATTCGAAGGGCGCCAAAGAAAAACTATTGATCCGGGCGATTGCCGCCATGTATCCGCCCACGAATCTGCAAGGAGTAGAAGACCCTGAAAACCCTTCACGAAAAAGAATTCCCGCTTTGCGCATTGATAAGGCTCAAGCCTTGGCGTGTTCGCCTATATTGTTGGTGAAGCCTAATAGTCCGCCTACGCTTATGGTTCAAGGCACCTTGGACCCCTTGGTTCCAATCGCCAATACCGAAAAGTTTCGAGACACTCTAGTCAATGCAGGAGTCCCCAACGAGTTGATTATCATCCAAGGGGGAGGCCATGGCTTTGATTCTGCGGGTAATTTCCGCATGTTTGAGGCGGTGGTCAAATGGTTTGATAAACACCTCGCCCCGAAACCATGATTTACTGGGGTGCGCTGATTTTGATCCGAAAATTTCATCTGTAATTATAAAAAAGGTTCCGTGTCCTATAAAAGCAACAACTAACATTAGGTGGATTACAATGCGCCAAAACCCAATTTTTATTCTGTTATTTGTATTCGTATTTGGCTTATGTCCCCTGATTCTCTCCAGCAAGACATGGGAAGTTGCTGAGGCTGAAAACACGAATGCCCAATCAGCAATTCCTGCAGAAAAAATCAAGCTTCATGATGCCCAAAAAGTCGAACGAGGCTTCGATGAAATCCTAGGCAAAAGCCGTGCTGTTTGCTTTGTGTATTTCTATCCTGAATGCCCCCTTTGCAAAAAGTATACCCCCGTGTTGGCAAAGTTAATCAAGGAGTTTGAGCAACAAGGCATTCGCTTTATAGGTGTTGTTGGGGAACAGGTGGGGGCCGATAAGCTGGAAAAGTATCACCTCGATTTTACTCTGCCTTTTCCAATTTACATCGACAAAGGGTTTCAGTTGGCCAATGCACTTTCCGCCATGACCACTCCCGAAGTTTTTTTAATGGATCGCGAGCGCAAGATTCTTTATTCCGGGCGGATCGATGATCGCTTCCAGCAGTCTAGTAGCCAAACAAATCCTGGAATTGTTAAATCTGCTGAAAAGCATCGGGACGATCTGCGTGAGGCAATTATGGATGTTCTTTCGGGCAAAGCAGTAAGGGTGCCAAAAACCGCTGCACCGGGTTGCCCACTCAGCAGGCCTGAACTGCCAAAAGAGAATCCGCCATCAATCGCAAAACCCGGCGATTTAAGGGAGAACGTCAAGGTTACATATTACAAGGATGTATTGCCCATCCTCAATCGACACTGCCAGGCCTGCCATAGCCCTGGTAATGCAGGCCCGTTCAGCTTGATCAATTATGAAGATGCAGTGGACTGGATTGAGATGGGGCTGAATGAAATTGATGCTCAAAGAATGCCGCCTGCCCAGATTGAAAGCGACTTGGAATACACCGCAGCCAAACCTCCAAATGCCAACGAGATTTCAAAGCTTCGGAGGTGGTTGGCCAATAACAAACCCAAAGGCGATCCTGCAAGCCAACCTAAACTTGAACCACTTCAAGATTCTAAAGCCTTCCGAACGGATATAGGGCCTCCAGATATCATCATTACGCAACCAACTCCATCGATTCTTGGTTCTGATGGCAGCGATGTTTATCGCAATATTGTTTTCCCCTTCAATAGCAAAACAACCAGCCGCATTCGGGCCATTCAATACCTTCCAGGTAACAACGCAATTGTTCACCATGCCTTATTTGCATACTTGCCCAGTGAAACCGCAGTGCAAGCCGTGAAGGAGTTCGGGGGCAATGAAGGATATTCCCATCCTGATGACAAAATGCCAGGCTTTTGGAGCGAAATGAATATTGGCTTCAAAATACCAAAGCCAAGGGCTGACGGCTTATTACCGTCAGCATTTCTAGGGGCATATATACCGGGCAGTGGCCAGGGCATTCTAACTCCAAGAGATGTAGACATGTTGGTGCCTGCTGAAACTGATTTCGTTGTGCAAATCCACTATCACCGCACAGGCAAACGCGAAACCTCAACGAGTCGCATAGGAGTCTGGTTTGACAAAGACCCAGTTGAAATCATCAAGAAGAAATTAAATTTCGTTTACATCTATGGTGATTTCATGGCTATCCCTGCGGGTGCGAAAGATTTTCGGATCAAAGGCAATTACACGCTTCCTGAAGAAGCTAATTTAATGGACATCGGGCTCCATGCGCATTTCTTGTGCAAATGGATAAGTATAACCGCTTATGTTCCAGGCCAAAAAAGACCTATCAACATCATTCGGCAGCCGAACTGGAACTTCGATTGGCAAGCCACCTACAGTTTAAAGGAACCGCTGCACTTCCCCAAGGGAACCCGTTTCGAAACCGAAGCTGCTTACGATAACTCATCTGACAACCCAAAGAACCCCAACAATCCACCCCAGATCGTTTACAACGGGGAATCGACTTTGGATGAAATGTTGTTACCCATGCTTTCTTTCTCAGCTAACTCCTTCATTGATCCGGAAAATTCTACTTTCTCCAAGTTTGTCGCCTCGGTTAATGCAAGTTTTGTACTCAGGCGATTTGCTGAACATAATTATAAATATGTTTGGAAACCCGATGGTACCATTGTGGAATCGCCCGATTACCAAGTGCATGGGAAGCCGCGAACTCCAGGTTCAGCAGCAAAAGCTATCAAGCTGCCTGAAAATCCTTCAACATCTTCCAAGTGATTTGCAGCTTTTAAATATTAAGAAAGATCGATCATGACAAATTCAAATGATAAACCTTCCTCCAATGAAAACCATGGGGGGTTGTCCATCTTGGCAGAGGGCTTGGGCGTTTCGATACGCTTTGCAGGCGAAGAAAAACATTTGCTCAAAGATGTCGACTTCCTGATCGAACCGGGGGAATTTATTTGCATCCTTGGCCCCAGTGGCGCAGGCAAGACCACCCTCGTTTCCGCAATGCTGGGCCAACGCAATGCAACCCATGGGAAAATTCGAATTGCTGGTCGAGATCCTGTAACGGAATTTAGACGCCTGCGCGGGCTTGTAGGCTATGTGCCCCAGCAAGATATCTGCCCCGGTGCGCTTCCATGCAGGCGCGCTTTTAATTACGCAGCCTTGATTCGATTGCCTGCAGATACAACCAGCAACCAGCTTCACCAGGCGATTGATCAAGCCATGGATGATGTTGGTATTTCGCATTTGCAATACACCCCCATAGATAATCTTTCAGGCGGAGAAAAGAAACGCTGCAGCCTAGCAACGGAAGTTCTTTCCAGCCCGGGGTTGCTTCTTGTCGATGAGGCTACCAGCAGCCTCGACCCTGCAAGCGAAGCAAGAATCATGGATCTTCTTGCCAAGAGGGCGCGATCCGGCATGACTGTGGTTTGTGTAACCCATCATCTCGACAATGTCGATCGCGCAGACAAATTGATTATTCTTGCAAAGGGACGGGTCGTTTGGATTGGCACCCAGACCGAGGCTCTCCAACATTTTGGGGTGTCTAGGCTTTCCGATGTTTACCTTCTGCTCGAAGATCAACCCATAGAGCAGTGGGCCGAAAAGTGGGTGACCTATCGAGCATCATTAAAAGCTGGTAAAGTTGAAGGCCAGCTAGAACAACCCAAAGGCATGACAACGCTAAGACTACATTCCGTTGCCAACGAGCACCCGATCGGGCAGGTTAAACAATTCAGCACTCTGGTTTCCCGGGGATTTGAATCCCTGCTCCGAGACCGTGTCAACCTAGCTGTTACGATTTTTTTGCCAATACTATTGGCGCTGGCGGTCTTTGTCGGTTTTCGTGACACCAATTACAGCGCACCCTTCATGATGACCCGCAATCTTGAAAATAGTGAAAAAGATGTCATCGCTGACTTGTGGGGCGATATACGCAAGGCAATTGCCCCCGCGGATGCTTCCACACTTGAAGATAAAACCGCCATCATGTTCAGGGTTTTTCTCGATAATCACCCCGCATTAATGGAGCATTTGAAAGCCGATCACACCGAGCGCATCATAAAAGACGCAATTGCGGAAAAAATCCCCCTGGCTCCCGATCGGGAAATCATCAGCCCTGCAGGCACCCACAAATTGCTTTTTGTCATCAATATCTCAATTGCCATCCTAGGCGTTCTCACTGGAGTCAAGGAAATCGTCAAGGAAAGACCCATGTGGCTGCTTGAACGAAGGCACGGCCTAGCTGTTTTAGCATATTCCCTTTCAAAACTGACAATCGTTGGTGTGGTGCTTTTTGTCCAAGTGGGGCTTTTCTCCGGGGTAATGGAAATGGCGGATGCCTTACGGGTCACATTGGGAGGTCAAGGCCCTGCTGAACTCTACAGGCGCGGACCACTTATTGAATTTGGTTTCAACTGGCTTTCCGCTGTGGGGTGCGCTCTTTTGGGAATGATAGTTTCCGCTTTAATCCAAACCATTGAACAAGGGTTTTTGGCAGTCCCACTTCTCATTGTTCCCCACTTGTTGCTTGGTGCACGCATCCTGCCTATCCGCGGTGGTTTACTTGATGTTTTAGCTAAAACTTTTTCTCCCGTTTATTGGGCTCACCGGGGCGTTTCCAGCGAGGGCGATGGCGTACCTTATGTTTGGCAATGCTACGGCCCTTATAATGATGCCATGTGGATTCCCTTGGTTGGGATCCTACTGCAAATTGCCGTGGCATTCTTAGTCTTAACTTTAGTCATCAAATACCGCTCCAAAGGTATCCAATCATAAAAGGCCGACACGCCAACCCTAATGGTTTTATAGAAAGTAGCCTTGGCCATGAATCAGCCCCCTGTAACAATACCCCGGAAATTCGAAGCCGGTCTCTTTGGTCTGCTTCTTTTTCAATCTTACTTTTTCGATTACGCACGCCCCATTGTCAACGCACTTACCCCGCCTGCGCCTCGTGGGTTACCCGGCTTTGGAGATTGGCTTCACGCACTAGCACCCATCTTTCTCGCCTTTATTCTGTTTAAGTTTTTCATGCGGGCCTTGGATCGTGGGGCGAAAATATCAATCACTCTGGTTGTTCTTTTTCTTTGCATCATGAGCCTAGGACAGGGAGTCCATCTCTCAGCAGATTCCGTCGATGGCAGAATGCAAATGCGACATACTGGACCATTGGATGTGGCGCCGGCGGATAACCCTGCTATCCAGCAACTCGGCGAAACCGTTCTCGAACTTTTTGTGCTTGTTTACAATTACGATGAAATCATTGGCCATTGGATCTGGTATGCGGCTCTCTATATTCTTCTCTTGTATTATGTGATTCATTGCATACAACCATCCACCAGCCCAAACCCACCTCTCAGCACTAAAATCTTGGCAGGGTTTTTCGTTGCTCCCCTGGGGCTTTTTTGGTTTTACGGTGGTGTCGAGGCTGGCGTATGGCAAGGTACCATCCTGCTTGCCTTCTCGTTTCTTCTTCTAATAGCCTTTAACTTTTTTTCTAGTGCAAAGTTGGATTTGAACGGATCTTGCCTGGTTGCATCTTTCCTTTTGACCGCAATTTTCATGGCCGCTTGGGGCGCTTACTTCAACGATATGCCAGGCGTTTGGGAGGTTTGGCTCCGCAATGTCAATCCTGAACAAATGAAATAAGCGTGCTTTCTTTAATCAATACATTCTTGTTTCATCTTTCTTTATCAAGCTGATTTGATACGGAATTGAGCCTATTCAATGAACTCCAGATTATTGGGGAAACATGCGAATTCTTTCTGGCTTTTGTTTTGCGTTTAGCCTTGCGACTGCCTTTATGCAGATGCGCAAACAGCTAAAGAAGAAATTATCAACCTAGGCCCTTGGATTAAAATCTAACTGGTTTCAATTCCGCAGGGGAAATTTATGATGGGTTCTCCTCTTTCAGAACCGGGCCATAAGGATGATGAACTCCAGCATCAGGTTGTTTTCTCTAGGCCCTATTTCATTGGGAAGTATGAAGTAACCCAAGAACAATGGGAAGCTGTAATGGGGGATAATCCTAGTCAAACAAAGGGCGCTAAGTTGCCTGTCACGAATATTTCTTGGTTTGATTGCCAGAACTTTATCAGCAAGTTGAATGAGAAGGCCGATGGTAATTATCGGTTGCCTACCGAAGCAGAGTGGGAATATGCGTGTCGATCTGGTGCGAAATCTGCATATAGCGTTGGGGATAAAATCACGAAGAATGATGCTAATTATGAAAATGTTAAGGGCGGTGTAAAACCAGTGGGTAATTATAAGCCCAACGCCTTTGGTTTGTACGATATGCATGGCAATGTCTGGGAGTTTTGTTCTGATTGGTATGGTGCATATTCCGCAGGTAAATCTTTAGATCCGATGGGGGTTAAGAATGGCCGCGATCATGTGTTGCGAGGCGGTTCTTTTTTTGTTGATGGCCTTTTACTTCGTAGCTCAACCCGGGATTTCGTCGCACCGGATTTTCATAATGTTGTGATTGGCTTCCGTCTTGCAAAATCCAATTGAGCCTCATTGCTTCTCGTTAATAGAGATTAGTTTTGCGCTAAAGGTAAATAAATGATTGCAGAAGTGGTAAGGCATTTGACTTAGTTGAGTTTGTTTAAATTATATCAAGGAGCCAGATTTTCTCCGGCTCCTTGATATAGTCGCAAGTTATTAAACGTAACTGATTAGGGCAGTGAGCTGGTAACTTCGCCGCCGGAATGGCTGGCAAGGTTTCGGTATAAGTTCAAATCGATTGCTTGAGCTATAAACTTGACGCTTCCATCTGCAAAAGCAAAGTTACCGCCCCCGGTATGCCTACTTCGGAATGAATAAACATTAGGCCAATCGCCGGGATTATTGAATCCTGGTTGCCCGGTAACTAGCGCATTATTAAGAGGAATTGCGCAAGTTCCTGTGGCATAGTTAGAACGAACCCATCCGCAGTGAGTATTAATATCCATTAAGTCTTCGCCAATCATCATGGTATTGCTAGTTCCATCTGCGATTTTGCTTAGTTGAAGTGCTCGGGTATTGTCTGAGCGGTAGAAAATACCGTTGCCGACATCTAGGCCGTTGTTGTTTCCTGTGGGCCCGGTATTTTGGAAACTTCCCCAGGCCCAGTTATTGCCTGCAACGCCCTTATAGTTTGTAGGGCCTGTTCCAGAACCAGTGCTGCCGTTGGCTCGGTTCCTGCTTATATTTCCGCCGCCCGGGTCGCTAGGGCATACGTAGGATTTAATAACAGTGGCTTGCATAGCTGCCAAGCTATTAAAGGTTGGAACACTAGCGGCAGCGGTGGTTGGCCCAATGCTATCTTGGCCAAGCTTGCTGAAAAGGGCAGCCTGTTCAATGTAAGGAAGGATTCGCACAAGCCAGCTCCAAGAGCGATCACCATCACCGTAACCATAAGTGTTAGAACTTAAATTGTAGGGGATTTGGTTTTGCGAATCTTGAAAGCCGTGAACTGCAAGGGCGATTTGCTTGAGGTTGTTTGTGCAGCTCAAGCGAGCAGAAGCTTCGCGGACTTTTTGAACAGCGGGTAATAGAAGGCCTATCAAAATGGCAATGATAGCAATTACTACCAGTAATTCGATAAGGGTAAATCCCTTGATTCTTTGACTTGACTTAAACATGAAAGCACCTCACGAAATGAGAAAGAAAAAAAAAGAAGATTGAAAGGATTCCAATTTATTTTGTCACTTTTAGTTCGTAATTGCTTGGTGGCGCATTCGCCTTAACTTCAACAGAAAGTGGCGTTGAATCTTTGGAGCTATACTTTCCGCTAATTAGTTGTTTGGGTGTTGAGTAAGGGTCTTTTGGGTTTGTAGGTTCGGAGTAGTTAACTGTGACTTTATACCAGCCTTCAGGAATACCGGGTTTGCCACTGAAATTAAGGGTGTACTGCCCGGTCTCGGATACCGAGGCTACTGCAATTGACTTGGCCGTATTGCCCTTGGAAGAGTCTGGGTGAAAATTGATGATAGCTGTTTTGGTTTTGTCGGTGGAGATAGGTTTATCGTCGAGAAGTAGTTGCCCGGAGACGGGAGGCAGATTTGGGGTGCTGCAACCTACAAATAAAAGTATGAAAACCATAAACATTGAGAGAAGATAAGGGAATTTTAAAGGGAAAGAATTCATTGAGGTGACTCATGTATAGGAGTAATTAACTAATCACAGCATTTAAGAATAAATTTAAAAATTATTAAAAGCAAGTGAGAAAGGGGGGATTTTTTATTTATCTTCGAATTGCGCTGCCTTTAAATTTGGGTTGCTAGCATGGGCATTTTGCCACCTATAATAAATATATATTTTGTTGCGCCCCGCTTGCTTTATTGCTTGTGCCAAATGCATTGTTTGTTTGCAGGAGAGATTTATATGGATACTTTTGAAAATGCCTCGCCACCCCATGAGCAACCTGAAAAAGTTCTCGCCAAATGCTGGGAATGTGGCGAAGTGAAAATGTGCTTTGAACATATCGTTTGTTGTACCGGTACTCGTTTTCATACATGTCCTGCCTGCAGAATTCTCATTAATCAGAAGGCTTCATGAATAATCTTGATCATGAATTCTTTATGAGGCGGGCCATCGAACTTGCTTTGAATGTTCCCAATGTTCCTTTTGGTGCCCTGATCGTAAATCGTGACACCGACGAAATTCTCGCTGAAGGTTGGAACAAAACCAATATTAATCCAACATGGCATGGCGAAATCGATGCAATCAACCAACTTGCATTGCATCATAATTCTGCTGATTATTCAAAACTCGTTTTGTACACAACCGCCGAGCCTTGCCCCATGTGTCAGGCTGCAATTCTTTGGGCAGGTATTGGCATGGTGGTGTTTGGCACTTCGATAAGATTTTTACAGAGCAATGGCTGGCATCAGATTGATATTCTTGCGGATGAAGTAGTTCGCCGTAGTCCTCATTGGCGTTGTGAACTGATAGGTGGCGTTTTGGAAAAAGATTGCAACGCCCTTTTTCAATCATGTAATGGATGAGTATGATTGATAGATTAAGCCATGCTGATCTTAAAAATATTTAGCGGGTTATATCTGTTATGCCTCAATTTGAACGCTACCTAGGAATTGATTATTCCGGGGCCCAAACGCCTGTGAATAGCCTGCCTGGCTTGCAAGTTTATGAAGCAACTCTTAAGCGACTTCCCTACGAAATAAAAGTTTCTCAAGGCGCGCCTGGGTATCCCAAGAAAAAGTATTGGTCACGCAAGGGCATTGCAGAATTTCTCGCCCGTGAACTTCAAGAGGGGCCTTGCACCCTTGTTGGAATCGACCATGGGTTTTCTTTTCCTCTTTCTTATTTTAACGAACATTCCCTGCCACATGATTGGCATAAATTCTTAGATGATTTTCAACAACATTGGCCTACTGATTTGGATCATATGAAAGTTGATTTTATTCGTAACGGCATCGAGGGGAATGGGCGCGCGCGCATGGGGAATTCCCGTTGGCGCAGGTTAGCAGAGCAGCGCTGTGGTGCAAAATCGGTCTTTCATTTTGATGTGCAGGGATCGGTTGCTAAATCCACTCACACAGGGTTACCCTGGTTGCGATTTTTACGCCAGCAATTGGGAACACGATTACACTTCTGGCCTTTTGATGGTTGGCAACCCGTTAAAGGTAAGTCGGTCATAGCTGAGGTTTACCCTTCTTTATGCAACCAGAATTATCCCAACAAAGGTGTTAGTTCACATCAGCATGATGCCTATTGTGTAGCAAGGTGGATGAGGCAGAGTGATTTGGCAGGCGATCTATCAGGATTTTTTCAACCTGAATTAAGCTCATCTGAAAGCAAGCAAGCGATCTTGGAGGGCTGGATTCTAGGGTTGTGATTATTTCTTACCTTATATAAGAAGATTTAAAGCATTTGTTTTAAGGGTTAATCATTCCAGATGAGAATTTCGGAGACGCCGCTGCGGGCTTTACCTGCGTGAGTGAAAACAACCCTAACCTTGCTAGCTTTCACGGGGGTAAAGGTAATTTGGTTAAACTGTCCGCCTATCGGTTTTTCAGGAAGCTTTTTGGAAGAGAGCACTTCTTTCCATTCTGAACCATTCCAGAATTGAACTTCGTAATTAGTGGGGGGTTGGACACCGCCACGATCATCATAGATCGCAAGTTCGATTTTATTGAAAGACTTATCGGCGCCAAAATCGACCTCAAGCCAGTCGGAAGAGTTTGGGGATTCGTAACTAGTCCAGCGGTTGGTGGGGGATGGGAGGAAATTGGTTTTGCCATCGATTGCAGAGGCAGGTTTGCCGCCAAAGCGGTCGGCATATGAAGCAGAAGCTTTAGGGAAGGGAAGGTTGCCTGGGTTAAAAGCAATATTGCCTGGCGGGTTGATTGGTTGCGTGATTGGAAGGAGAGAGTCGCCCCAGATTTCAATTTCGGAGAGCCCTGCCTTGGCGTTTACTGGGTGATGAAGCGTGAGTCGAATTTTGGAAAGTTCCATTTCGGGGAAAGTAATGGTATTGGCTTTTCTGCCCACGGGTTTACCTGTGGAAAGAGTTTGGTTCGGGATGGGTAGCCAAGAGTTATTGGCCCAATATTCCAGGGTGAGTTGAGAAGGTGGTGTAACATTTTTGCCATCATCGAGAAGATAAAGTTTAACGGAATGTACTTTGCGTTTGCTGCCCAGATCGATGGAGACCCAGTCGGTTGGGTTGGGTGAACCTTCGCAGGTCCAGCGGTTGGGCGGGGAAATATGGTACCAGTAATTTCCATCGATAAGTTTTGAAATAGGGGTTTTGGGATTCACAAAAGAAGAGTTTAATCTGGGGTAATAATCGCCATCGTTATTGACTGCATAATTGACCTGGGCAAGATTAGATTTGATAGCGTTTTTTTCGAGCAATGGGAGTTTAGCAGAAAGCGGGACAAGATCTGTGCTGCTAGCGATTTCCTTGCCATTGGCAAACAGCCTGAGGCCCTTGCCTTTGTTATAGCGACTCCCATCCTTATCCCAAATAATGCTAATAAGATGATCTTTATAGGGTACATCAGAGAGGGCGAAGTAATGCCAAGATGTGGGGGCCAGAGGTTTGACTTCGAGGGTGTTGTCATCGCGTGGGATGATACCGATCAAGCCGGTGATTAGAAGATCGTTGAAGGAGGAATGAAAATAGTGTTCGCTATGGTTATAGCCATCATGCCCTTCGAAGGAACCTGTGTCAGGATTGCAGGCCTCGGCGAGGTATGGGAGGCCATTTTTTCGATGGGTTTTGGAAAAGGTTTTGAAGAGTTCAAAGTAATCAGAGGAGTTGACGATAGTTTGGGGATAGTTTTGCAGGAGGTTTGCCATGGCTTTGAGGGTTTGGCTAGTTGCGTAGGGCCAAGATTGTCCGCTCCACCAGCAGCAAGATTTTTTGAGAAGGAACATGGGATCATTTCGTTCGACGGTGCTGGGGCCGAAAGGCGCTTTAAACCCTTCTGAATCAAGTAGTTTTTTCCATGCTACTTCGTAACCTTTGTTGGCATCGGGCAGATTGAATTGCCAGGGGATATAGCCGATGAGTTCTCTGCCATATTCGCTTCCTGCATATTTTCCTGATTGGTAGGTGAGTGTAAGGGCGTTGGTTTTAAAACCATCGGCTTCTTCCTCGCGTTGGGAAAGAGGGAAGAAAAATTTTCGTTTAGGGTCCCAAAGTTGTTTTTGCAGATTATCCTTGATGCCTTCTGCTTTGGTGCGAAAAAGGGCGGAGGTGTTTTTATCGTTTGCGAGTTCTGCAATTTTGGCGATGGCGATTGCATCAGCGTACATATAGGAATTGATGGTGGGCCTGAATGCTGGAGCCCCTCGTAGGATATCTTTTGATTGCCTGCTGTTGATGTTGAATTCCATGCCATCATCGTGGCCATTTTGCCAGAAGAGTCCGATTTGGGGGGAGAAGAATCGTTTTTCCCAGCCTTCGTGATTAGTTTTCAGGCTGGAAAGAAGGTCGTTAATGAAGGCAAGGTTTGGGTGGATTTGGTGAGTGGCCCAGACGGAATCAGCAAGCCAGGTGCTGTAGTTTCTGGGTTGAGCGCCCGGGGTTTTAAGCCAGTAGCGGCAATAATCCTGGGAATATCGGTTATTGCGGAGCCAGCGGGCTTCATAAAGTTGATGTCCTGCGGGGCAAGAGATTGCGCCGTAGGTGCCCGACCAAAAAGGGCGGTCGATGAATTCGGTGAAGGAGTAGCCTGAGTTTGGAGAACCGTAGGTAAGGTGTTTAGTCAGGAGTTCCCAGCGATAATAGTAGGTGGTTTGAATTTCAGAATCGGGGCATTCGAAGAAAGGGATGTTGGATTTGTACCAGTCCCAATCTTTGTTGTCCCAGAAGGTTTCTTTTTCGAGTAGCTCTTGTTTGGGAAGCAAAGAGTTTTGTGCCAAGGCTGGTGAAACGAAGGCAAGGATAAAAGCGATTGCGAAAGGGAAAAGGTTATTCATAAAATCGATCCAATGTAAATCGTTTGGTAGTGAGGCATGTCAAAAAACATCGTAGTTCATTCGTGATAAAAATCTACTTTATTTGATCGATCAATTGAGATTTCATTCGGTGCGGATCACACGCTTGATATCAATAGGTTTGATAAACGCATCAGCCTTGATGGGGCTTGCAAAAATCTTTGTAAGAATGTCAGGGTTTTTGATCACCTTACCAAAGGGGATAAAGTTAAGGTTATCCACAGTCGGGGAGCCGAGGAAGATGACAAAGGTACCCGATGCTGAATCATTTTGAAGCAATGCAATGGTGCCAGCAGTTGGGGGAACCTTGGAGGGTGGGATTTTTTTGATGTCGGCATCTGTAGCTTGTTTAGTATTCCAAGAGTTATTGGTTCTGGCGCCAATCCATCCAGATTTTAAGTTTTGATCATGGACATGTCCAAGGTGAAATTGCCCGCTATGATACCCACCATCAAGAGCGATACTAAGGAAAAGGGAAGTTGCCTGCGGTGCGGTTTTTGAATCAAGCACGACATCAAAATCACCAAGATCTGTTTGAATGGTGGCTTTGGGGCTTTCACCAAGTGGAGCGTTCCGCCATTGAAACTTGGGGAGTTTTGTAGGATCGAATGCGGTCAAATGAGCAAGATCTAGGGGTTGTCTGTTGCGAGGTCGTTGATAACGCCATTTGAAGTCATCAAAAACTTCTTTGCAAAGTGCAGCAAGGATAGGGTCGTAGGCAATTAATTTTTCGCGGGTTCGTATATCGTTATGAAGAGCATCGGGAGGGGCGTTATCATCGAACCAGCATTGAACGCCTTCGGCCCAATATTCTGAATGATTGGTAGCTGCGTAAGTGTTTTTCCATAAACCTCGATCGATAGCGGATTGAAAGGCCAGGCGAAGCCTTGGGTCAAAAGTTGGATCAGTTTTATTTAAGCCAGTGCCGTGGATTGCATGGGCAAATTCATGGATGAATATATTTTCGTTGGGATAGGGATCGCGATCGAAGCCAAGAAGGTTTTCTTCGCCACAACTTACTGCGGGGTTGCTGGGGGTTGCACCTAAACCACGCGCCCGTCGATCCCAGAATAATTTTGGGGTAAGTTTTGAGTGCTCGGGCACATCCGTTGTGTATTCGTTTGCAGCCATTACTGCTACCCGGACATGGGTGTTTTTCATGGCTTGGACAATATCTTTGCGATGCCCGAGCATTTGTCTGACAATCCAGGCAGCTTCATCTAGGGCGTTGTTGGAAACATTTTTAGAACCGATAACGGGTAGCCCTAATGCGTTGGTGTACTTTTGATAAAAGTTATCAAGCTTGTTTTCGCTGCGAATATTGTCGGGCAGGGTGTAGGGTGTGGAGTCTTGTGCCTGGGAGTAAGTGGCGAGACAAAAGGGGATTGAGATTAGGAGATATCTGAGAGTAGCCATAGGAGGTCTCTTGGGTGGTAAAAAGAGGAACCCTAACTTCATGATAATGTTACATTATAAATTTTGGAGCAGGAGAGTGATTGGCAATTGAATCATTTACTTCAACATTGGTCGGAAACCCGCAGATTTAAAATGTGCATCCTTGGTAAGTGCATCGGAAATTTTTAATTGTTTCATTACTTGGAAACTTAAGCAATCAGTGAACGACCAATCTTGATCTGCATGTTTAAGAAAGAAGGCTTGGGTTGAAAAAAAACGATCTGAATCAGTCCATTCGATCCTGCATGCTTATGATTGTTCTAGAGTGGTGAGAAATTTTTGCAATAAATGATGCCATCCATTTCCGCATTGCTTAGGGATGCACCTTTTCCCAAGCCACTAAGCAGAAAAAACGGGTCATTTTGATTCTGTGTTTCCTGTATTATTGGTTCAATCCGGGCGACAGGAATCCCTCTGCGGGTTAAAATCAGTGATTGCCCGCTTTGAACCTGCTTGATAATTTTTTTAGTATTAAGCCGAAGTTCCAGCATGGATATCTTTTTCATGATTTACCTTTAAATAATTAACTTCAACTTAAATATTATCAGGTAAGAGTAAGGGTAAGGGTTGAAATTGGAAAGATTGGTTTTGCGGATGGGAGAAAATGCCATGCCGTCCTATTTACGAAGGCGGAAATCTAGAGCGGCGGTAAGTCAAGAAGTCGCCGTTCGAAATTACCAAATGCGTTTGATCGGGTAAGCATCCAACTGCGGATCAATGCTTACCAGTGAAATCTCTTCCACCATTGCCTGAGAAACCATTAATCGGTCGAAGGGGTCCCCATGATGCAAGGGCAGCGTCGTCAGCATTTCCGTGTGCCTTGGCTCGATGGGAAGTACCTTGAAACCATTGCTGTCAACCCCATGCGTGATGAGAGTCAAGTAGGGCACAAATAGCCGGATACTTGCCGAGTTTGACTTTGATGGCGATCTCCCAATAGCTCGCCGGGCTAACTAAGATTTCATTGGATGGGTCCGCGATAAGCACCTTTGCATCAGCGCTGAGTTGCGAATCATTGGTAATGAACCACAAGAATGCATGCGTGTCGAGGAGTAACCTCATTTCATGTACTCCTCAAAATCTTTTAGGTGTTCATCGTCTTCGATGAGGAGCGTAATCATGCCTTTACAATTTCCGGGCACCCGGGGCAGGCGCTGTGGGGCGGGAGGCGGAACGAGAAGTTTCGCCACGGGTTGTTGGTTCCGGGTCAAGATGACTTCATCCCCAGGAGTCAGGCTGTCGAGGATTTCTGGCAGCGTCAGTTTCAAGTCTTCCACGGCCATCGTAGTTTGCATGATTCTCTCTTTTTGAGCACGAAAAATAGTTCTTTAAGTTTTATTCCTATTTTTTTCGTGGTCAATCTTCATCCTTTGTACCACACACAAGTTTGAATTCCGCAAGGATGTCTGCAAAACTTGGCGAACGATTTTCGTCCTATTCACGAAGGCGGAAATCTAGAGCGGCGGGAAAAGAAGAAGCATAGCCACGGAACAACACGGAAAAAGAAGAAGCATAGCCACGGAACAACACGGAAGAAAATCCTAGTGGTTCTTCTTCCGTGTTGTTCTCTGAAAAGAATAAACAATTTTTGGTTTTCTCGTACTCTGTCGATGGTATTTGTTAGAATCTTGCTAATCGGAAATTTGATATTCACCAAAAGGTATGGACTAATTTCGATCCTGAACGAATAGGGCATGGGACTGAAAAGGAAGCCAAACATCATGTTTGAGGAAAAGGGGATTGTAATAACAGAAACCCTTTTTAAATTGCCTAAGCAAACGATAGCTCTTTCAGGAATAACTTCGGTTAGAAGTGGTAGCAATCCGGTGTATCCGGAGGCTAGCGGAAGCATGGTGCTGTTCTTTATTGCAAGTTTCATCCTCTTAGAGAGTTTTTTCTTTTTGGTGATGGTGGCCAATTTTGGGTTTTGGTTTATGGGGGTCAACCCCCTGTTAGTTTTGAGGGGAGTTGCGGCGGGTAACGCAGAGAGCGTTTTGGGTTTTTCATTAGCGTTTTTCTTAACTACTATACAGGGTATAGTCTTATGTCAAATATTAAGGTGGTGGATTTCTCAAAAAAGAAGGCAATGGGTACATTATATTGTAATAATGACGGCCTCGGGAGAGTCCCGACCTTTGGAGGATTTGGACCAAAGTTTCATTTTAAGGGTGGTTATAGCGTTGGAAAAAGCTCTCGGTAGAACAACTTAAACATTATGCATCTTCTCGGATGCCCTTGAGATTTCTATAATTGCATTTTGAGTTTCATGCTATTGTTAATCAAATGGTAATATTTTTTCGAATACTTATAAAGCAGGTTGAAAAAGAATGATGGCGCCAACCTTTGCAATCTTGGAATGGTTTCCACCCGTGTTAAACATCCTGATTTGGTTAGTCAGTGTGTTTTTGATCCTTTTGATTCTGATTCAAAAGGGAAAAGGTGGTGGTTTAGCAGGAGCCTTCGGCGGTCCGGGGGGTCAAAGTGCATTCGGTTCAAAAACCGCAGATGCCTTCACAAAAATCACGCTTTATGTTGCTGGAATATGGGTTGCGCTGATTGTTGTTATGATTTGGCTTGTTCAGCCTAAACCCGTAGTATCCAGCCCGACCGATATATCACAAATTAGTAATGAAGGAATGCCTGCGGAAGGTGCCCCTGTGGATCCTACTCCTGTGGATCCTACCCCAAAGGCTGAACCCGAATCCAAAGATACTCCTAAACCTGAATCCAAGGACGATAAAAAAGACCCAGTCAAGGATGCTCCTAAGGTAGAGCCAAAAGGCGCGGCCAAGGACGACAAAAAGGACCCAGTCAAGGATGCACCCAAGGTAGAGCCAAAGGGCGCTGCCAAGGACGACAAAAAAGATCCAGTCAAGGATGCACCCAAGGTAGAGCCAAAGGGCGCTGCCAAGGACGATAAAAAGGCTGAAACTAAAAAGAACTAAGTGAGGCACAGCCTTTTAAAAGGCATGTGAAAGCCCGTGCTCTATAGCATGACAGGCTACGGAGAATCTTCCCACCAAGGGAAAACCTTGGCGGTTGCGATTGAGCTTCGTTCTGTAAATAATCGGTATTTGAAGGTGTCTTTACGGGCCCCAGAATCCTATCAGATTTTGGAACCGGAATTTGAAAAGGCTGTGCGTAAGTTGGTGCGTAGGGGAACGGTACAGGTAAATCTTCGAGTGCATCGGGTCAAGGAAACGCAAGAACAGCCTTTAAGGTTGGATGTTCTTAAAGGTTATTTGACTCAGGTGGCCAAGGTTGCACAGGAAGCCAACCTAACTCAGGAAGCTTGTAATATATTGATGGGAAATGTTTTGCATCTGCCCGGGATTGTTCCTGAGGGGCAGGTTGGTGCAAAAACTTTGGATGAAGATTGGCCTCAAATTGAGAAAACCCTTGAGATAGCCCTAGGTAAGCTGCAATCGATGCGCAGTACCGAGGGCGGGGTGATGGCGCAAGAGTTAATGGCGCTTAGGAATAAGATTTGCGAGCACCTAGCTTCGATCAAAGTTTTGATCCCGCAGGTAATGGAAGCGTATAAGGATAGATTGCTGGAAAGGGTGAGGAAATTGCTGGAGAGCACCGAGGCGCAGATTCAGCCTTCCGATCTTATCCGCGAGGTTGCGATTTTTGCAGAGCGTTCGGATATTGCTGAAGAAGTGACTAGGTTAGACAGCCATCTGGAACAATTTGGCAAAGTGTTGGAGCAGGAAGAAGGGGCTGGCCGAAAGCTTGAGTTTCTCACCCAAGAAATGGTGCGTGAAACCAACACCATGGGGTCTAAAGCTGCGGATGTGAAAATCACCCGCCATGTGGTTGAGATTAAGGGCGATTTGGAGCGCATTCGGGAGTTAATCCAGAATGTCGAATAGTACAAAACAAGCTTTTTTTGGGCCATTGATTATAATATCAGGGCCAAGCGGCAGTGGGAAATCGACCTTGGTAAAAGAATTACTCAAGGATAAGTCGATGCCTTTAGAAGTTGCGATTTCTGCAACCACCCGCACTAAGAGGCAATTTGAAGTGGATGGTGTTGATTACTTTTTCTGGAGCAAGGAGATGTTTCAGAATGAAGTGGCAAAGGGATCTTTTCTTGAATGGGCCGAGGTGTATGGCAACTATTATGGTACATTAATCTCTGAGGTGGATGCGCGAAGAAGGCGTGGTGCCGGGGTGGTACTGGAAATTGATGTTCAAGGTGCGGGCCAGATTCGCAAGACGGGTGCGGTTAGTAAAAGTATATTTGTGGTGCCTCCTGATATGGAGGCATGCGAAGCGAGGCTTCGATCTCGGGGTACCGAGACTGAAGAAACGCTGGTAAAAAGGTTGGCGAGTGCGAAGCACGAGATGGAACAAGCCGTAGAATATGATTTCAAAGTTGTCAATGATGACTTGGAAAAAGCTGTAGGAAAGATCAAAGATTTTGTTAGACCGTTGTTTTTAGAAAGGTGATGCTAATGCTAGACGAACTTAAAGAAGAAGCCATTGTTAACCGAGTTGGTGGCCGCTTCAAGCTTTCCACCATGATTCAGAAAAGGCTAGCAATGCTTAGCCAAGGCGCAAAGCCTTTGGTGAACACTCGCCATACCGACAAGATGGCAATTGTGTTGCAGGAAATTCTGGACGACAAAATATTTCTAGACAAGACGGGTGCGATTCAAGCTCGTGCGAAGAACGAAATGGATGCAACCCGCAGGGCGATGGAAGGTGATATTTCTGGTGAATTAGGTGCTGATTAATTAAGTTGAGGATTTTTACTCGACGGGGTTGATTGAATGAGTGATTCGACCGAAAAGCTGACAGGTTCATCAGGAAAATATTCTTCTTTTCCTGGTGAGCCTGTTTTTACCGATTCTGTTCCGAGTGATCAGGATGATGGTTATAAGCCTTTATCTATCCTGGCAATTCTTGGCGCAGTGCTTGGTGGCTTATTTGTGCTTACCCTTTCGGGGGGATTCGTTGCAGCGTTTCTTGTTGGGACCCCTTGGATCATGTCGCCTTGGGTTATTTTCTGGCCCGCTTTTTCAATCCTTTTAAGCTTCTTTGCTTACAGCCGCATCAGGGCTTCTGATAACACCATGGGTGGAGAAAAGCTCTCTCTTTGGTCGATGCAAATTACTGCCATTTTTATTCTGTGCTACCTTGCGAATTTTGCAGGCACTTACTTTGCGGTTAGAAATCAAGCGGATACTTTTGTCAAACAATGGCTTGGGGTTATCGCAAAGGGTGAGGTTGACAAGGCGTTCTTACTTACCTTGAAGCCCCCGCGACCTTCTGAAGATTCCAATCTTAGAACCACCTTCGAAATCACTTACAATATTGCAGCCGATCCCCTTGCAAAAGGCGCTTACTCTGCATTCAAAGCAAAGGACTTTGTGCGATTGATCCATTTTGCTAGCGATAGTGCGATCAAGTTTACGATGAAATCTGCAAGTTCCCCTGTTTATGAAATGGGCGGGTATCTGGTTAGGCTTATTTATGAAGTGGAAATACCAGATGGTACCTTCGATGTAGCGGTTGTCGCACTTGGCCAGGAAAGTCCGACTGGTGGATATAAAGGCAGGCAATGGCAGGTGCTGGTAGATGGAACTGCGATGGTTCAAAAGTTAAAAACAAACGATGAGTCGCGCAAGAAGTTTGAGCTTTCTGTTTCTGCAATGGAATTTGCTGCAAGCTGGTGTATGGCGGTGGCAAATAAAGTTTGGGAGCCCGCAGTATATGGCATAGCAGAATTAAAAGACCGCGATCAAATAATGAAGGGCTTTACCCCTTCTATCCCTCTTGGGTTGGGCGTAGTCGGCGGGGCACTCCTACAAGCTGCTGAATCCCCTGAACGTCAGGCGTTCCTTGCAGCCTCGCAACAATTATTCGATGGGAAGTTTGTTCGTGTTGGTGAAAACTTCTGGTCTGACCCCATCATGAAGGTTGGGATTCTTGACCTTCTCTCCAAGGCTTTTAGGCCAATGACTGATCATACTCCCCCCATTCAACTTCCTAGTGGCGGGGCTTGGATAAGGGTAGAAAATGGAACTGTGCCGCGTTATCGAAATGACGCAGGTAAAATTGAATATGAGTTTGATTGCTTGATATTGTTATTTCCGAAGTATCTGGTGCAGGCTGCGTTTGTGGTTACAGGCGAGGAAAAAGCAGATGTAAATACCCCTCCTGATTGGAAAGTAAAAGAGATCGTGCTTTACCGAGGTGTTTCTATGCCAGTCTCTGCGCCCAATCCGGGCGGGCGTTAATCTTTATTCCTCTTTTAAATTCGTCCCGTCTAGAATGTGACCTAGTTTGGTTTTTTTCGTTTCTAGATAGCGCCGATTATTATCGTTGGCAAGTATCTGGATGGGAATCCGCTCGGTGATTCTTAAACCATACCCATCAAGGCCTACGACTTTTTTCGGATTGTTGGTAAGCAGTCTTATGTCCCGGATTCCCAGATCGTTGAGAATTTGCGCTCCGATGCCATAATGCCTTAAATCGGCCCCAAATCCCAGCTTCTGATTAGCTTCTACGGTGTCTAAGCCTTCTTCCTGTTGAAGTTTGTAAGCTTTTAATTTGGAAAGCAAGCCTATGCCACGCCCTTCCTGCCTCATGTAAAGAAGCACTCCTTTGCCCACTTTTTCGATTTGTCGCATGGCATGATGCAACTGCGAACCGCAATCGCATAGCAAGCTATCGAAAATATCGCCCGTCAGGCACTGGCTATGAATTCGCACCAGCACGGGATCTGCTTGAATCGCAACTTGACCATTGGTTGATACACCAATCCCCCCAGCGCACAAAGCTAAATGCGGTTCAGAGTCAACCACGGAAGAATAGGCGATGAGATCAAAGTTGCCTAGTTTTGTAGGAAGTTTAAGCTCAATTTCTCTGCGGATTAATTTTTCTCGTTGTCTGCGGTGTTTGATCAGGTCTTCGATAGTGCACATTTTAAGACCATGTTTTTTGCAGTAAGGGATCAAGTCTGCTACCCGCGCCATGCTGCCATCCGGGTTTACAACTTCACAAATAACCGCAGCTTCTTTGAGGCCTGCAAGCCTGGCAAGATCGACGCTGCCCTCGGTATGGCCTGCTCGAACGAGTACGCCCCCATCGCGAGCCTTAAGGCCGGGCACATGGCCTTTGCCACGAATCAAGTCGTGGGGGGTGGAGTTTTCATCGATTGCAACTTGCACGGTGCGGGCCCGATCAAAAGATGATGTTCCGGTTGTGATTCCAGTGCGGGCATCTATATACGGGGTAAAAGGGGTGGTAATACCCTCTGAATGGGGGGAGGGAAGAACATCAAGGTTAAGCCGGTTGCAAATGGCGGTCGACATAGCCAGGCAAACCAGCCCACAGCCATTGCGCATCATAAAGTTGATGTTTTCTGGGGTGGCTTTCTCTGCAGCGATGACTAAATCGCCTTCATTTTCACGATTTAAGTCGTCAACAACAACGATAAGCCGGCCTTGCCGGAGTTCTTCGATTGCTTCATCAATCGAACAAAATATCGAATTATCTGCAGACATTCATGACTCCACAGCGGGGAAAATACTATCTTATGATTATTGTAGCACTCTAAAGATTATTTCATATCATTGTTCATGCTTGCCCTATGGGTATGCGGTTCTGATAATAACACTTGTGTGTTTGGTAATGCTTGGCAGGCTGCCACTTTAACTATCCTTCCTTTTGATATTTAAATCATCATTGGAGCTGAATTTCATGGCTAAGAAAAAAGTGGGTCTGTGGTTGATAGGTGCATGTGGCGGCGTTGGAACAACTGCAGCGCTGGGTCTTGCTGCCATTCGCAACAAGCTTTCTGACACCACATCGCTGGTGACCGAGTTACCTCTATTTGAAACTTTGAAGCTGGATGCTTTAGATTCGTTTGTGGTGGGTGGCCATGAAATCCGCAAAGGTTCTTTTGTAGAGACAGCCAAGGAATTACATCTGAAGGCGAAAATATTTGATGCAGCAATGCTCGCAGGTTCAGAGAAGGATCTTGCAGAATGGAGCAAGAATATTAAGCCAGGCTCTGCGGTTGAATCGGGATCAACTATAGCCAAGATGGCTGATTTAGAAAAAGCAAATGTTAAAGAAACTCCCCGTCAAACCATCGAACGCATTCAATCCGATCTTAAAAACTTTCAAAAAGCTAATGATCTAGAGCATGTGGTTGTGATGAGCGTGGCTTCTACCGAACCACCTTTTCAAACCGGTGTTCAGCATGAAACTCTTAAAGCTATGAATGCTGCTTTAGATGCGGGCGAAAATGTTCTCCCTACCAGTTCGATGTATGCTTGGGCCGCAGTTGATCTGGGAATGCCCTTTGTTAATTTCACCCCATCGCTGGGCGCTTCATTCCCTGCCATTCAGGAACTCGCAAAAATCAAGGGTGCGCCTCTTGCAGGGCAGGATGGCAAGACAGGCGAAACGCTGATGAAATCTGTGCTCGCGCCAATGTTTGCACTGCGCAACTGGAAGATTCTTAGCTGGGTTGGTCATAATATCTTTGGCAATCGCGATGGCATTGTCCTCGATGATCCCGCCAACAAGGCTTCCAAAATCAAAACCAAGGACCAAGTAATTTCCTCGATCGTTGGATATAAGCCACAGACCTTGGTCACCATCGAATATATTCCTTCGATGGATGATTGGAAAACTGCTTGGAATCATATTCATTATCAAGGGTTTCTTGGTACTCCGATGATTCTTCAATTCATTTGGCAGGGATGCGATTCTGTTTTGGCTGCACCTTTGGTGATTGATCTTGCAAGGTTTGCACTGTTCGCAAAACGCAGGGGTGAATCGGGTATCATGCGTCATCTTTCTTGCTTCTTCAAGGGGCCGATGGGCGAAACCAATCACGATTTCTTCCAGCAATTTGAAATGCTCCGCGACTATGTCGAAGAAACCGGAGAAAAATCATGAAGCTAGCTTTTAGTAGTAATGCCTATTTGCGATTCTCCTTTAACGATGCTGCTAAAAAGATTGGCAAGCTTGGTTATCAGGGAATCGAAATCATGGCGGATGTGCCTCATGCCTGGCCTGCCTTCATGCTGGAAGAACAAAAGCAGGGCATTCGCGATTCTCTTAAATCCAACAACCTTGCGATTTCCAACATCAATTCCTTCATGATGCATGCAGTCAATGATTCTAGACAGCGTTATTGGTATCCTTCTTGGATTGAACCGGATAAGCATTACCGCCAGATTCGTATCGATCACACCATGCGTTGTTTAACGATGGCAAAAGAATTGGGCGCACCATGCATCACAACCGAGCCTGGTGGTCCAGTTGAAGCTGGGGCCTCTTGGAATGCAGGGCTGAAGTTGTTTGTCGAAATGCTAAAGCCAGTGATCGAACATGCTGAAAAAGAAGGTGTTTTGTTGCTTATCGAACCTGAACCCGGTTTGTTGATCGAAACTGCAGATCAGTTTTTAGAATTCATGGGGCACATTAAGTCGCCTATGGTGGGATGCAACTTTGATATAGGCCATTCGTACTGTGTGGGTGATGACCCTGCCAGCACTATTCCAAAGCTTGCAAAGTACATCAAGCACTATCATCTTGAAGATATTGCAAATACTCGCGTGCATCATCACCTTATTCCGGGCGATGGAGCGATTGATTTTAAAGCAGCAATCGAGGCAATCAAGGCAACGGGTTATAAAGAATGGGTGACCATTGAGCTTTATCCCTATGTTGAAGATCCGGATCAGGCAGCTAAACTTGCCCGTGAGCGAATTGCGCCACTGCTTGCTTGATATTGATTAGCCTCGCACTCGCAGGTTGATCATTTCCACGGTAAACGAGAAACCCATTGCAAAGTAAATATAAGCTTTGTCGATGTGTTGCCCCATGCCTTCCGCCATCAATACCACCCCGATAAGAATTAGGAAACTAAGTGCAAGCACTTTCAGGGTGGGATGTTTTTCAACGAAGTTGCTAACCGGCCCCGCAAAAACCATCATCACCAAGACGGTAATAACCATCGCGGTGATAATGATGTTTATTTCCTGCACCATCCCTACTGCGGTGATCACAGAGTCGAGTGAAAAAACAATGTCAAGCACAGCTATTTGTAGCAGCACCATCGCAAAATTACTCTTGGTGTTGGGCGAATGGTCTGGATGCCCTTCGGGGTGACCTTCAAGCTTATGGTGGATTTCGAATGTACTCTTTGCGATAAGGAACAATCCTCCCGCGAGGAGGATGAGATCTTTCCAAGAAATCTCTCTAGCTTCCTCTGTTTTTGCGGCCCAATCGGGAAGGGTTAAAACAATTTGATGCAGGCTTAAAATCCAAGATATGCTGAATAGCAGTAGAAGGCGGGTTCCCAATGCAAGAACAAGGCCTATTTGCCTAGCGTAGTCCCGTTGTTCCTTGGGAAGTCTACCTGCAAGAATTGCAAGAAAGATAATATTGTCGATTCCTAAAACAATTTCCATGCCGGTCAATGTGACCAGTGGGACAATCCATTCCATTGCTTCCTGCCTCGATTAAATAACTTTCCTTGGATACAAACGACTTAGAAGGCATTATCATAACAAAAATAGTTTTAATGCCAGTACTAAGTTGTAAAATTCGTTTCTATGCTGGGCAATTGGAAGAACTGAGAATGTACATGGATTACTATGATTTTATCGTGAATGTTTATTCTGCGCTTGGTCTCGGGTTGATCATTGGGCTTGAAAGGGAATTCAGGCAACATCCTGCAGGGCTTCGTACAAATGCTTTGGTTTGTGTTGGTTCTGCCTTATTTATGTCGCTTACTTTTTTGCTGCACGATGTTGGCAGCCCCACCAGAATTGCATCTTACATTATTAGTGGGATTGGGTTTCTTGGTGGCGGAGTGATTCTTAAGCAAGGTGTAAATATTCGCGGGATGAATACTGCTGCAACTCTTTGGTGTAGTGCAGCCGTTGGTGCATTGTGCGGCGCAGGGCATTGGGGTTTTGCTATGACTGGGGCTTTTACGGTTTTGCTGGTTCACTTGATTTTCAGGCCGGTATCGTATTGGGTGTTGCGCCTTGAAAGATTTTCTGAAGAAGAATTAAATTTTAAAATCAATGTGGCGACCACTTTTGGAAATGACACAGCCATTAGAGAGCTGTTTGTAAAGTTTTTGGAATTAAATCCTGCACTCTCGTTGAAGTCTCTTGCAACATCAAAGCAAGAGGCCTTAAAGGAAACCGAAATTACAGCCCAGATGGTTTCGCCTGTGAATCAGCAAAAAGCCATTCTGAATCTGGTTAATATTCTGAATGAAGAGCCTGGAGTCCGGGTGGTGAGTTGGGATAAAGAACCGAGAATTAATGATTAATAAAGGATTATGCAAATGAGTCTTGAAAATAATGGTGGTGCCAACGGTGTTGCTTGGGATCTTAAGGATTTGTATTCCAGCCTTGGTGATCCGAAATTGGACCAAGATATTGCAGAAGCCCAGAGACTGGCGCAGGAATTTGAAACGCAGTATCGAGGAAAGATCAGCAACCTTAAGCTTTTGGATGCGGCCTTTCTTTTACAAGCCATCCAGAAAATTGAATCCTTGTATGAAATCATGGATAGGCCTGCGATTTATGCATCTTTGGTGCATGCTGCCAAGACAGACGACGCTACGCATGGGGCATTGGTTGCGAAGACTCGTGAAACCCGGACTAAAATTAATCAGCATCTTTTGTTCTTCGATCTAGAGCTGATTAAAATTCCTGATGATGTTGCAACTGGGCTCGCAAAAACTCCGCAACTTTTGAAGTATGCCCATTTTTTAGAGCAAAAGCGTGCGTGGAAGGCTCATTACCTTTCTGAACCTGAAGAAAAAGTTGTGGATGTTAAAACCCTTACGGGCAGGTCTGCATTCGTTAGGCTCTTTGATGAAACTGTTGCTTCGATGACTTATCCCTTCACCCAAGATGGTGCGGAGCAAAAGCTTTCGTTTCAACAAATAAATGCCAAGCTTTATGATGCAGACCGAAGCATTCGAAAAGCAGGCGCAGAGGGAATTACCAAAGGGCTGAAAGAGCAAAACAAATTGCTTTCGTATCTCTTTAACACCTTAGTGCTCGATCATCAAAATGATTGTGAAGTTAGGAAGTTTCCCACGCCCATGGCTTCAAGGCATCTTGCAAACGAAACTTCTGCTGAAATGGTTCAGGCCCTTATGGATTCGGTTGAGAAGCATGGGGCAACGGTGCATCGCTATTACAAATTGAAAAAGCGGTTGCTTGGCTTACCTTCGCTTGAGGATTACGACCGCTACGCTCCGATACAAGGTGATATGCCTTTGGTTTCGTGGCAGGATGCTTCGAAGCTGGTGCGTGAGAGTTATCATGCACTTTCGCCCGAGGCGGGCAGTATTATAGATCAATTTTTTGATGCGAATTGGATTGATGCGGAACTAAGGCAGGGCAAGCGAGGCGGAGCTTTTTCTTCCAGTGCAATACCTTCCGTTCATCCGTATATTCTCATGAGTTATACGGGAAAAATGCGTGATGTTTCCACACTTGCCCATGAGTTGGGCCATGGGTTGCATCAATATCTTTCTCGAAAAAATGGCTATCTCCAGTGTGATACCCCTCTCACCACTGCTGAAACTGCAAGTGTCTTTGGGGAAATGCTTGTCTTTAAAAAACTACTCGAAAAGTATCAAGAACCCAAAGTCAGGTTGGCTCTACTGTGTGGCAAAATTGAAGATAGTTTCGCTACGGTTTTTAGGCAGGTTGTTCTCACCCGGTTCGAGCAGAAAATGCACAAGGCACGAAAAGAAGAAGGCGAGCTTTCTTCGGAAAGATTTAACACCCTTTGGACGGAAGCCAATCAGCCTATGTTTGGCGACTCGGTTAATCTTTCGGAAAACTATGGCTATTGGTGGTCTTATATTGGTCATTTTATTCATGTGCCGTTTTATTGTTATGCTTATTCTTTTGGTGAGTTGCTGGTTCTCGCATTGGTCCAAAAGTACGAGCAGGAGAAAGAATCGTTTGTGCCCAAGTACATGGATTTATTGTCCCGCGGGGGTTCCGAGTCCCCTGTAGATTTGCTTGCCAGAATGAACATCGATTTGAACGATCCTGGGTTCTGGGGGTTGGGGTTGAAGTTGTTGGATCGCATGGTGACCGAGGTGGAAGAGTTGGCAACGCAATTGGGAAAATAGGGATATGAATCAGGAAATGGTGGATGTGTTGAACCTTGAAGGTGAAGTGGTGGGGATTGCGACCAGGCAGGAGATGCGCATGGGTCGGTTGCCTCATCGCTGTGTTTACATTCTTGTGTTCAATAAAAGTGGGGAAATTTTTATTCATTTAAGAACTGCGACCAAAGATGTTTTTCCCTCGTATTGGGATGTTTGTGCGGGCGGGGTGGTTGCTGCGGGAGAAGATTTTGAAACAGGGGCCAAGAGGGAGGGGTTTGAAGAATTAGGCATTTTGACTGCGCCACATTTCTTGTTCCCATTTCGCTATGAAGATGAGCAAACCACGGTTTTTGCAAGGGTTTATCGATGCATTGATGATGGCCCTTTTGTTTTGCAGAAAGAAGAAGTGGTGCGGGGTGAATTCGTAAGTTTGGCGGAGTTGGGGGAACGAATAGCCATTGAAAAGTTTTGCCCTGATGGTTTGAAGGTGTTGCAAGAAGCGAAAAACTTTAGGCTTATCTGACTCAATCTACCTTGGATCTTAATAAATAGTATTGAATGCCCTTGCTAGATTCCGCTACTTTTAGATAATTACTTGTATTAAGAAATTTTGTTTATCGCTCTGACAGGAAGTTGCAAAACATGGCATCTGATAGAACCGACCTTTCCAACAAAGATTTTTCGATGCAGGATCTTTCTAATACTAGTCTTGTTGGGGCGTTGCTGGTCAACACTAATTTTCAGCAGGCGGTTTTGTTTGAGACTAATTTCTCCAAGGCTGATTTGACTGGAAGCAACTTTGTTGATGCCAACCTTTTTGGCACCAAGATGATGCAGACGATTTTGGTTAACTCCAAAATGAAAGGTGCCAACCTTGTGGGTGCCAACCTTTCTAATGCCAATATGAGCGGTGCAGATCTTTCGAACGCGGATCTTACCCGGGCCAACTTTTATAAAGCCAACCTTGCTGGCGCTAATCTCTCCGGGGTTAAGTTAGCCCAGGCAGACTTCTCTGAATGCAACTTGACCGGTGCGATTCTCCCTCCCAATTTTAAGTCTTGAGTTTGTTCGTTCACTTAAGATTGAATGGGCTTATCTGAATTCCCATAGGTGTATATATCCCGCCATATCTGCTACTGCTATGCGGGTTCCATCAGGTGAAAACGATAAGGCGTGAAACCAGTCTTTAAATTGTCCACCCCTTGGCTTGCCTAGTTCTTTTATCATTTTACCATCTTCAATATTCCAAATACGCACAACCGTATCTCTGCCCGTGGATGCGAGATGCTTTCCATCCGGATGAAAGCACAGATCAGTAACACCATACTGGTGGATGGGTGATAGTTCGCGGATTTTTTTGCCTGTCGATGGGTCTATTAAGAATATCTTGCCCTCACCTTCGCCCCCTCTTCCCAGTGCCAATATTTTGCCATCTCTTGAGTAGGCAGCAGATGCGATTTGCATGTCTTTGAATTCTTTGCTTAAGTCATGTTGAACCGTTGAGGTTGCAACATCCCAGAGTTTTACTGCGGTGTGCCTGCCTGAATCAAACACTAGGGGATACCTTTCAGACACCAAAGACTGTTTTAAATCCGGGGAGATCGCAACAGCGAAAGCCCAGCCTTTCACCTGCCAGCGCTTTTTTTCAGCCCCCGTTTTTCGATCATACACCACCACTTGCCCCGCATCATCTCCAGTTATCAGCGTGGTTTCATCTTGGCTTAAGGATGCGCCGATTATCCATTCTTTGCCTTGGATTATTTTTAAGGCATCCTGGGTTTGAACTTCTGCTTCTAATGGCGTTGGGGGTTTTCTACCAGAATTCTTGTTGCGATTTATATCTTCGATAGTGCGTGCGTTTAATACATGCTTTGCCATGCCCGATGGTTTTGCTTCGATATCCCAATACTTTACCGTGTGATCATTACTTGCGCTAATAAGCCAGCGGTTCTCTGCGCATAACAAGCGATTGATGATGTTGGAATGCCCAACCATTTGTCTGACTGGCTTGGGAGAGAGATAAAGCGGCCTTTCTGATTTATCAGCGGGTTTGCTTTTTTCGGAGGGAGATTCGCCCAGCGGTTCGGGCTTTTCGGGAAGCTCCCAGATAAGGATTTCACCAAGGTTGTTGCCTGCAGCGAAATGTTTCTCGCCTATGAAACTTACTGCGGAAACCCAATCTGCATCCCAAGTGAAAGACCAAAGCAGCATAGCTTTCTCGAAGTTGACGCTTTTATTTGCTGCTGTGTTTTTCATAGCAGAAGGTCCTTAATAGGTTTGGATCCTTCGGGCGTGGCCCAAATCGGTCTAGTCCCCACAAAATGTTTTGTGCGGGGGTTAACTCCCAGTGCGGTATATATAGTTGCGAATAAATCGCCTTCGCTTACGGGGTTTGTTGCAACATCACGGCCATCGGCATCGGTTGATCCGTAGACAACTCCGCCTTTGATTCCCCCTCCTGCAAGTACGATGGTCCAGCCTCGGATGAAATGGTCGCGACCTGCGCGGTTGTTGATTTGTGGCGTGCGACCTACCTCGCCCATCCATACGACCAATGTGTTTTGCAATTGCCCTGTGCGTTCTAAATCGATCAGCAGCCCCGACCATGCGGGATCGAGTATTTGCATGTTGGCCTTATGGCAGACAAAATTATCGGCATGGCTATCGTAGTTATCTTGTCCGATTTCGACGAAGGGCACCCCGGCCTCGGTTAATTTGCGAGCGAGAAAGCATCCCCTGCCAAAATTACTTGCACCATATAACTCCTGATGCTTTGGCCATTCCTTAGTGGTATCAAACAACGATTTTGCTTTTAGCAATCGCCAGGCTCTTTCTTTGGCAACACGATGGCTTTCGTAAGCATCAGCATTGTTTTCTTTTTTGTGTTCGGCTTCCATGAAGCGGAGTAAATCATTGCGTCTGGATTCGTTCGCTGCGGGTAGATACGGGCTGGTGAAGTAGGGCATGTTGCCATTCCGTTCGATTCCGAAGGGTTCGTAACGGGGGCCAAGGTAGCCTGAACCAGCGTTCCCTGTAGGGCCCATGCGGACGAAGCTGGGAAGGTCTGCATCAGTTTGGCCAAGGTATTTTGCGATCATCGCTCCCAGTTCTGGATGTGGCATGCGTTCGGATTGTTTGTAACAGGTGTGCATGTGGTAGATGCCATCGGGGTGATCTGGGGAAGTGGTGCGCATGCTGCGAATGATGCCTAATTTTTCTACTTGTTGAGCAATCTTGGGAAGGTATTCGCAAACTTTGTAGCCAGGCAGTTTAGTTTGGATTTCACGGAAAGGGCCAGCAGTGGCTTTGCCCGGTTTCATATCAAAAGTATCAATCTGGCTGGCTCCGCCGTTCATCCAAAGAAGGATACAACGTTTGCCTAGTTTTTGTGCCATCGAGGCGATGCTTTGGGAATGAAAAAGTCCGCCCCAGTTAGGGATGGTGGCGCCCGCACCTGTTGCAAGAGAACCTTTGAGCAAGGCTCTGCGCGAGAAATGCTCGCTCTTTTTGCATTCACCAGATATCGATTGATTGTTCATTTTATTACCGTTTATATTGGTTAGTGATTGAAACGAAACTCGCTCATGTTCATAAGTACCCAGATTGCTTCTTCCACAAGGTTTTCTGATTTTGGTTCGCTTTGTAAATAGGATGCAAACTTTGCTCTTTCGGAATCCTTGGGCAACCGGGTCAGAACAGAGAGAAACATTTGATCGATGCGTTGTTCCCAAGGTTCCTTGGAAAGATTGATGGTGTCTGCAAGGTTGCCCTTTTTACGGTTGATGAATGCCCTTACATTGCTGCTGTTGTTAAGGAAGAGATGCTCGCTTAGACTGCCTTGGAAATCGCCCAGCCCGTTCGTGGGCTCACCGAAGTACCTGCGGAAATACTCTCCAGTTGAGCCTTCGCTTTTCTGTTCTGGGTCGCCCCCCGCTACTTTCATGACTGTTAGAATTTCTTCAGCAGAAAGCGGCCTGATGCGTGCTCGCTCAAAATGTTTGGGAAGAGACTCTTTGTTCTCGCCCTTGCTTCCGAGTTGATAAGTCTCACTACTAACTATTTCCCGTATCAGCCATTTCGTGTCGAATTGATGAGCGATGAATTGTTCGGTAAGAGTATCTAAAAGATCAGGAAGGGTGGGTTTGTTGTCGGTTCCGAAATTGTCGATGGGGTGAACAATGCCCCGGCCCATGAATTGGCTCCATATCCGATTGACCGCGGCCTTTGCGAAGAAAGGGTTTGACGGTGCGGTTGCCCATTGCGCCAGTTTTTCTTTACGGGAAAATTGAGGCTTGGGCATGGATTTCGTACCGCTCTTGAATTCTGGTTCTTTATAGTTCGCTGGTAAGGCTGGTTCTTCGAGCGGTGCGCCTGAAAGGAACTTTGGTTTCACAGGCTCACCTTTTTTGCCTGGTTTCAACTCTTTTTGATTCCCGGAGAATAACACTTCCCCGCTATTCTTCTCGCCTATCTTGAATTTCTTCAATTGCTTTTCGCCACTCCCTGATGTCCCTTGATCCATCACTACCAGCCTGACAAAGAATCCTGTCATGCCATAGAAATCTTTTTGTAACAACTCGGTGAAAGGATGATCATGGCATCGGGCGCATTGGATTTGAGTGCCTAGGAAAATGCGGCTAAACGATTCGGTAAGGTCTTCAGGTTTGTTATTGAATTGTGCGTAGTACAGTGCAGAGCCTTCTTGCTCTGCAAGGATTAAATCACGAACCCAGATATCAAAAGGCTCGTTCTTTGTGAATTTTTCACCGAGCCATTGTTTAAACAAAGTTCGGTTTCGGGTGGCATCTTGATTCGGAGGGTTGCGCCCGAATAAGGTTAAATCCCACAGCGTTGTTTGATGTTGCGAAAATTGTGCATCGTTGAGTAATCGTTCAATCAACTTATCGCGTTTCTTTTCATCCTGATCAGCGAGAAATTTCTTGGCTTCATCATAACTGGGGATGGTTCCCAAAAGATCGAGATAGACCCTTCGCAAAAAGGTGGAGTCATCGCACTTCCCTTCCGCCTTGATTTTTTCTTTCTTCCAAGATTCTTGTACCGCTTTATCGATCGTTTGCCTTAATGGCGTTGATTCAGCTTTGTTTTGCTTGCTTGCAACTTGGGCTAGGCTCAAAGTTGCACTGGCAAGCATTAGGAGGCAGGCGATTTTGATTCTAAGAAAGTTTGAATTCGGCATCATGGTGAGCCTGAATCATGGGTAAGGGAGTATCTAGCTGGGAACTTCATAGGCAGGTACTAATTAAAGAAGCTTAACTGGAATTATAGGTAAAGTCAAATGTTTAAGCGTTGTTGAAGCTCATCATTTGTTAATCTTTCGAAGAAGGATTACACCTTATGCTTTTATTCTCCGATTAATTTAACTAGAATAAAGCGTGTACCTACCAACTGGTTTTGAAGCGAACTTTTGAATATGAAACTTTGCCTGTTCCACCTGCTATTGCTTGGATTAAAGTCAAATGCACTTTTATTTCTGTTGATTGCCTTCGAATCTGGCATGGCACTCGGGGCCCCCGAGGGTAAGAAAATATACGAGGCCAAATGTGTTTCCTGTCATGGGCCAGATGGTGTGGGTATTAAAGGTAAATATAACAAACTTCTTTCTGGAGATCTTACTCCCAATCAATTAGCGAAAGTTATTGAAGAGACGATGCCCAAGGAAGATCCCGGCAGCCTATCAGAGGCAGATGCTTTTGCAGTGAGTTCTTATATTCATGAGGCATTTTATTCCTCGATCGCAAGAGAAAGAAATCGCCCCGCAAGAATTGAATTGAGCAGGTTGACGGTTAGGCAGTATCGCAACAGTATGACGGATCTGGTTGGAAGTTTCCGGCCTGCTGCGGTTTCTTTAGACAAAACCAAAGGCATTCGTGGGGAGTACTTCAAAACTAGAAACTTCAATAAGGGCGATTTGGCGGAAACTCGTATCGATGCCGAGGTTGATTTTGATTTCAAAGAGGAAAGCCCCATTCCTGGGAAGATGGAACCCGGAGAATTCACACTGCGTTGGGCAGGTGCGATTCATGCTCCAGAGACGGGCTATTATGAATTTATAATTCAGGCAAGTCATGCGGTTCGGTTGTGGGTTAATGATAATAACTTGCCTCTTATAGATGCCTGGGTCAAATCTGGAAAAGACACAGAATACAAAGGAAGCATCTATTTGGTTTCTGGTCGGTCATACTCTTTAAGATTGGAGTTCACCAAAGCGAAGCAAGGGGTCAACGATAATAAAAAGCCCAAGGTTGTGCAGCCCGCGTTTGTCAAAATGCTTTGGAAGAAGCCTGGTGGGCCAGTTGAAATATGCCCGGGGGAATATCTATCTTCAGCCACTCTTCCTGAAATGTTTGTCTCGAACACTCCTTTTCCGCCAGATGATGGCAGCCTAGGTTGGGAAAGGGGAGTTACAGTTTCTAAAGAATGGGATCAAGCGACCACCGAGGGCGCATTGGAGGCTGCGAAATATATCGCAATAAAGTTGCCTGAATTCGCCAAGGCTAAAGATGGGGATGCTCAACGCATTGAGAAGATAGAAGAGTTTCTGAAAAAGTTTGCGACCAGGGCTTTTCGAAGAAACCTTCAAAATAATGAAAACGAGATCATCAAGAAAGTATTAAAAGAATTTAAAGACCCTCAGGATGGTGCATTGAGAGTTCTTGTCTGGGTTTTGAAATCGCCTAACTTTTTGTACCGAAACGAAGGGCAGGGCGGTGCGCTTGCAAGCCAGCTTTCCTACACTCTTTGGGATTCCATACCTGATCAGCAATTGCTTGATGCAGAGGCTTCCGGGAAGTTGAAAAACTCTGAAGGTTTGAACCGGGAAATCGATCGGATGCTTCTAGACAAGCGCGCTCACGAAAAAATAAGGGGTTTCTTTCACGACGTTCTCTTGCTGAATCAATCCCACGAACTTAACAAGGATGCATCGCGCTTTCCGGGCTTCGATCCAAAGCTTGAATCTGATCTTCGAATATCCTTGGACAAAACAATCGACGAGATATTCTGGGAAAAAGATAGTAATTATCAGCGCCTGTTTTTGGAACAAGACCTGTTTATGAATGAACGGATCGCCAAGTTTTATCAACAGAAGCCCGCATCCAAAAATGGTTTTGAAAAAGTAAGCTTCGATGCTGGGCAACGGGCGGGAATTATCACCCACCCTTATATGCTCAGTATGCTTTCCTACAGTGCGGAATCTTCCCCTATTCATCGTGGAGTTTTTCTCGCCCGTAGCCTCTTAGGGGTTACCTTAAAACCACCACCAGAAGCTGCTGCGCCTTTGGCAGCCAGCTTGCACCCTTCGCTAAATACTCGCGAAAGAGTTGCGCTGCAAACCAAAGGGGGCGCTTGCATGACTTGCCATAGTACCATTAATTCGCTTGGTTTTACCTTGGAGCGATTCGATGCTGTAGGCCGGTTGCGTGAAAAAGATAATGCAAAATTGATTGATAGTAATGGTTGGTATGTAGCAAGGGATGGAAAAAAAGTCACACTCGAAAACGCATCGGGGCTGGGTCGGTATCTTGCTAACAGCCCCGATGCCCACAGGGCCTTTACGGAGCATTTGTTTCATCATTTGCTCAAGCAGCCTACCCGAGCTTATGGTGCAGATACGCTCGAAAAAATGACTCTATACTTTGAGAAAAATTCGTTGAACATGCGCCAGCTTGCTGCAGAGATGGCGAGGATGGCTTGTACAGAAAAAACAGGTGTAAAATTGCAGGAAGTTAGCAAACAACCTTAGCAAATCGAAGATTACCATGCTAAGATTGAGTGTAACCTAGGAGCTGGAAATGGGCATGAAATCATTCGATCGGCGTAGTTTTATTAAAAACGCGGGCATTAGTGCCGCGGCTTTTCCCTTTTTGGGTAATCTTGATGCCCTTGCTCTGCCGGGTAAGAGTATACAAAAGCAGCGCATGGTGATTTTCTTCTCGCCCAATGGTGTGGTTCCCGAGTCTTTCTGGCCCAATGAAGATGGCGAAAACTTCCTCCTTAAGGAAATCCTTTCACCTCTAGAGCCCTTCAAAAAACAAACCGTGGTTATGAATGGTGTTTGTGACAAAGTTCGCGGAGATGGCGATAACCACATGCGTGGCATCGGCTGCTTGCTAACAGGCGTGGAATTGCTGCCTGGCAATGTGCAGGGCGGTTCGCATACTCCCGCTGGCTGGGCTAATGGATTATCCATTGATCAGGAAATCAAGAAGCATCTGCAAAAGACTGAGGCTACCCGTACTCGATTTGGCTCGTTAGAACTAGGAGTTTTGGTCCCGGACCGTGCTGATACTTGGACTCGTATGTCTTATAGCAGTGCTAACAAGCCAATCACTCCGATTGATGACCCATACCAGTTGTTTTCGAAGCTTTATGGGCAGGCGAAAGATAAAGAGATTCTGGGAAGTGTGCTTGATCCAGTGATTGCTGATTTGAAGAAAATCTCGGCATTGGTTGGTAAAGAAGACCGCAAAATACTTGAAGAGCATACGGGTTTTGTTCGCGAGATGGAGAAAGAACTTCGCGTTTTGAAAGTCTCGCAAAGTCATGCGATGCCCAAACTGGATCCCGGGGTTCGTGAAGAAAACGATAATCTTCCCAAGATCAGCAGAATGCAACTCGACCTTTTGCATAATAGTCTTGTTGCAGATTTTAATCGCATAGCAACCTTTCAATTCACTAACTCGGTGGGCGGTGCTCGCATGAAATGGCTGGGTATTGATGAAGGGCATCATCAGCTATCGCATGAACCCGATACCAACAAAGTTGCAGTTGAGAAGTTAGTTAAGATTAACAAATGGTTTTGTGAAGAGATTGCTTACTTTGCTAAAAAGCTTAAGGATACACCTGAACCTAATGGCCAAGGTTCTATGCTGGATAATACGCTTCTTGTATGGACTAATGAGCTTGGGAAAGGGAATTCGCATACCCTTGATAATATTCCATTTGTGATGGTGGGTGGCAATTTAGGTTGGAAGGCTGGCCGGTCGTTAAAGTTCCCCCGTATTGCCCATAATCGCCTTCTGATGGCAATGGCTCATGGGTTTGGCCACACTATTCCATCCTTTGGTAACCCTGAATATTGCAAAGATGGTCCATTGGTTCTTTCTTGAAATTAGCGGAGGGCTAGTTTGAAAAACCTCTCCCGATAATTAGTTTGTAGGGTTTTCTTTTTGTGGTAAGAAGTGATACTGAGTAAAATCTTATGTACGATGTCAATTCCTTGGCTTAAAATATTATCAAGTTGAGAAGAATTTCTGTCATTCATCAAGGTGCAATATGAAAAAGGTCTTTGGTTTAAGTTTTGCGTTGAGCTTTGTGATTACTTTGTCTGCATTTGCACAACCTCCAGGTGTGAATAAAGGTGCTGTCGAGGCCTTTAATAAAGGCGTTTCAGAAGCTAACAAACGCAATTTCAAAGAGGCGATTTCTTTTTACTCCAAAGCTATTGAGCTCGATCCTAAGCATGCGAATGCATTACATAACCGTGGTATCATTTATTACAATATGCGTAGCCAGCCCGAAGCTATTGCAGATTTTACTATGTTGATCGGTATTAATCCAAAAGATCATGATGCTTATAATGAACGTGGCCTTGCTTATGCTGACCAGAAAAAATTTGCAGAATCGATTGTTGATTTCACCAAGGCGATTCAATTAAACGCTTCCTACACTGCGGCCTATAATCATCGTGGTAACTCTGCCTACGCTATGAAAAATTATACCGATGCCATTACTGATTACACCAAGGCCATTGAACTTGAACCAGCAGATGCAAAGCTGTTTAATAACCGGGCTAATGCCTACAAGGCTATGGGTAAAGACAAGGAAGCTGCAGACGATCTTGCGAAGGCCAAAAATTTGACTAAGTAATCTTTATCCGCAAAGAATCCAATGTAGTTTTCATTATGATTGGTTCGATTTATAAAGAAAGGCATTAGCGATAAAGCTCGCTAATGCCTTTCTTTAATTCAAATAAGTGTTTTACTTCGGTGTCATTCAAGGCACGATTGAACACCCCTAAATCATCCATGTGCCCGACATAAGCTGCCCCTAAAACAAGCAATACTTGGGTTGGATCCCAGCCCAAGGTTAGATCCCAATTCTCGATGCTACCTTGTAGTTTTCCATTGATGAATAGTTGTCCCTTTGACTTCTTCGATTTGTCGTTGAGGTTTTCGAGTAAATAAAGCTTTGGCTAAAAAAGAGATGGTTATCTAAGCAGAAAGGGCCTAGATTTTAAAAAGAGTGGGGCTACCTGGATTCGAACCAGGAACCAAGGAATTATGAGTTCCCTGCTCTGCCGTTGAGCTATAGCCCCAATAATATGCAATTATATTGCTTCTTTGTATGGGTGTCTTGTGTTGTTAATGAGACAATGATTGGATTATGTGATTTCATTGTATTTTTTGAAGATTAGCTTTAGCATTTAAGTTTGTTTTGATGGAACACAAGTTGTTTGATTGTATCGGTTTATATTCTTTTTGGGTGCGTTCTTTCGCAGATAGAGGTGCATCGGTTGGGAATGGCTCAAGCGAGGTGAGGCCAGCTTTAATATCTTATTTACATGTTAGAAATTGGATGGACGTCGCTTTATTGATGTTCATTCGTGATGGTTCAATGCAAAAGGTGGGGTTGATGGAAGTATGGTACTTGTTTGTAGCTGCTTCGTTGGTTGGATTTTTTAATGGAATCAGCCCTACGGGAATTACCCTGTTGGTTTTGAGTCTTAAAAATCAAAAAAACATTGTTCCTGCGCTGGGGGTTTCCGCAGCATTTTTTATAGTATTTGTACTTCTAGGCGGTTTGGTTTACTTTGGACTTGCTACTTGGTTGCAAAATATCCTGCCAAAAGATTCAACCGTTGATCATATTTTAGAACTGGTTCTTGCAGTTGCACTTTTTTATTTTGGTGTGACAATCAAGACGAAAGCAGATGAAAGAAGGGAGATTACACAAATAACCTTTGGTGGCGTTTTTATCGCATCATCCACCGTTGCAATTTTAGAATTCCCCTTGTCTTTGCCTTACTTTGCAATGCTGCAGCAAATTCACCAGGCTCGTGTTAATTTGGAAAATACTCTGATCGCCCTTGCCATTTTTAATGTATTTCATGTCGTCCCTTTGCTTCTTCTTACCTTTGCATCTTTATTTATACCCGAGTCTTATCGTTGGGTTTTTGATTGGCTAAGGCTCAAAATTATGGTTTTGGGTATTTATCTGGTAAAATTTCTACTCATCTTCCTTAGCTTGATAGGCTTGATCGATGGGGTTGGTCATTTGATGGGCCATCCCGTTTTGCCTTTTTGATTCTTTTTAATTTGGAGTCGTATTTTGCAACCAATTGTGGGCTTTGGAGAAATACTTTGGGACATGCTGCCCTTTGGGAAGCAAGCGGGCGGGGCTCCGTTTAATTTCACTTTTCATTCTTACCAATTGGGATGGCCCGCAATTATGGTTAGTAGGGTGGGAAATGATGCTTTGGGCAAAGAGTTGGCCAAAAAATGCCAAGAATTAGGGTTGAACCCTGAGTTTTTGCAGGAAGATTTAATTCATCCAACCGGAACGGTGGCAGTGCAGCTGGATTCTCTAGGCCAAGCGGAATATGAAATCAAAGCTGATGTTGCCTGGGATCATCTTGAGTGGAATGATGGCCTTAAAAAGCTTGCGGGCAATTGTGCTGCGGTTTGTTTTGGAACCCTGTGCCAGCGTCATAGTGTCACCCGAAGCACCCTGAAAAAATTCTTGGAATGCTGTCCCAAAAACACCATAAAGGTGTTTGATATTAATCTTAGGCAAAACTTTTATACGCGGGAAATCCTCGAGGAATCGCTTTATAAAGCCACTTGGGTCAAGGTGAATGAACAGGAACTGGAAACCTTGACGGATCTCCTAGGATTGAAAGGCGATGACTTAAAAGAGTCGCTCGAAATATTGCGCAGACGATATAAATTAGATTTGGCAGCATTGACTCTTGGGGAAAATGGCTGCTTGGTTAATACGAAAAACGAGCGGATTTATCTGCAAGGACATAAAATCGAAGTGGTGGATACCATTGGTGCGGGCGACTCTTTTACCGCAGGATTGTTAGTTGGGCTTTTAAAGAAAAAACCCTTGCGACGAGCAATTACCCTTGCGAATGATTTGGCTGCCCAAGTGGCTTCAAAGCAAGGTGGAACGCCTTTGGTCGACTTAGCTGAAAAGCGCTTTAATTCGTAAGTTCATGCCTTCAAACAACTTAAACCCAAAAATAAATGCACCGCATAGCTCGTAAACGCCCCATTGTATTATGTTGGGCTTGATGTTTAATATAATACAATCGTTAAATAGATCCTAAAGCTCCTAAACTTTTCATGTTTTTTTGCTTTAATTTCTTGCCTAGAGACAAAATCTTCTCTAACCTATGTGGACTGGGGAGGTTATACATCCAATGTCTATTTTCTGGGAGATTTGTAGATGAAGAAGTTTTTGTTGTCTGTTGCTTTTGTAGCGATTGCTGGGTTGGCTATGTTGCCAGCCGATGCCAAGGCCTTTGGTGGCCGTAAGTCTTGCAAAGATGCTTGTGCTCAACCATGCGAAATGACATGGGAAGATCGCAAGGTAACTTGCTACAAGACTGTAACCAAGGAAAAGGAAATCGAAGTCACTGTCTGCAAGCCAGAATATCGTGACGAAGTTCGTAAGTACACTACTACTGTATGTGTACCAGTTTGGACCGAACAAAAGAAGACTTGTACTACTTACAAGCGAGTTGCGAAGGAAGTTGAACGAGATGTAACCAAGTGCGTTCGCGTACAAGTTACCACTTGTGATCCTTGCACAGGCCGTACTCGTACTTGCTGCCAAAGGCAGATGGTTACCGAAAAGGTAAAGTGCACCGTTTACGAATGCGTTCCTGAAACCAAAGAAGTAACCGTAAAGGTTTGCTCATGGAAGAAGGAAGAAAAGACCACCGAATGCAAAGTGCGCGTTTGCGAAATGAAGCAAGTTAAAGAAAAACGCAAAGTTCAGTATTGCGAAAGAGTTGCTTACGAAACCACCATCAAGGTATGCGTTCGTAAGCCAGTTGAAGCCAAAAAGGTTGAAGCTGCAAAGCCTGCAGAATGCAAACCAGCTTGCGCAAAGACTGCATGCTGCGAAAAGAAGTGCGGCCGAGGTCTTAACCTTGGTAGCCGTCTTTCTAGCCGTAAGTCTTGCAGCTAATTCGATAAGGTTTTAATCAAACTAAGAAGCAGGGGGAGTAATTATTTACCTCCCTGCTTTTTTGTATAATAAGCGTTAGAAAGGTAAGTTTTAGGTTTAGATTTATAATTGGTTCTTTGATGGTAATTTTAAAGCTTTTACATTAAATTAATAGAACAATATGTCAGTTAGAAAATAGGACAGATGAATCCATTTTATGAATCCTCAAGACCCAGATGAAAAAAAGTCTGATTTCATTGAAACCATGTCTTTGGAATCTAGCGATTCCAAAGATGTACTCGCTACAAGATTTGTCGAAAATATTACCCCACCTGATTCCCTCCAGGTTGCACCTAATCTCACGAGTGGCAATCTACTGTTAAATCGTTTTTTAGTGCTTAAAGTACTGGGAGAGGGTTCCTTCGGAAAAGTTTTTCTTGCCAAGGATGAGCAGCTTGGCAGATTGGTTGCGGTTAAGGTTTTCAAGCGCCCTGTGCAGGATAAAAAACAATTTGAAGTCTTCCTTTCGGAAGCAAGGATGCTTGCGAAATTAGATCATCCCAATATTGTTCCCGTGTATGATGTGATTAATTCTGAGTCTGAAGGGGTGTTCATCATTTCCAAATATTTGGATGGTGGAAGTTTGTCTGAGATTATTGCCAAGGGGTCTCATTCTTATCAAAATATTTCGAAATGGGTAGCAACTATAGCAGAAGCATTGCACCATGCCCATATGCGTGGCCTTGTGCACCGCGATATCAAGCCGGATAACATTCTTCTCGATTCCAAGGGGAATCTTTATATTGCAGATTTCGGGCTGGCCCTTAGTGAAGAATTATTTGGAAAGGTAACGGGATTGTTGGGAACACCAGCATACATGAGTCCTGAACAGGCATCGGGGTTGGCGCACATGGTGGACGGGCGCACGGATTTTTTTAGCTTAGGGATTATATTGTATGAAATGCTGACTGGTCGCAGGCCTTTTGAAGCAAAGACGATTTCTCTCACTCTGCAACAAATTATTAGGATTGAAGCCAAGCCGCCAAGGCAAATTAAAGACACCATTCCGAAAGAGTTGGAAAGGATATGCTTAAAAGCTTTAAGTAAAAACTTGAACAACCGATACCTTACGGGGCTCGATTTTTCAGAAGACCTCCAAAATTATTTGAAACAAACTGATGTTGTACCTAGCATGAAAAATGCTGCGGAATTGAATGCAGCCAATCTTTCTGGGGTTTCTTCATTCCACGCTTCTTTATCTGGATCCGTGTCGAGTTGGACGAAGATTTCCAAAACCCCAGGAATGGATAGCGTTAACAAGATTTTGGAATCGGGTGCTTCATTTTTGCAATCAGCCTTGGAGACCTCTGACAAGGAGTTTTCTTTTACCAGGCCTTTGCTAGAGCAGCATTTAAGTGATATTAAAGATGATACAAACGCAAAAACTAGGGTATTGCTCGCTCTTTTGCCCGCGGATCCATCCTATTCCAAGGCGTTACTTGAGCCTCTCCTGGTTGCAAAACCTCAAGACTATATTGTGATGCGCCAGCGCCTTGCACCTTATGCGGAAATCGTGATCCCGCTTCTGGAGCAAAAATTCGCACAACTGCCAGATTCTGATTGCGCTATGAGTTTGCGAATTGCAGGGGCACTAGCACTGTGGCGTTCTTCCTCACCCTTGCTGGATAAAATGTTGCCTTCAATTGTTGGTAAGCTTGTTTCACAGGATCTGATTTATCTTCAAGAGTGGGCGGAAATATTCAAACCCCTGCAAAAGTTACTAATTCATCGACTGGTTTCTTTCGGGCAGGAGCATTCGAACCCTTCTTCGAGCCGCAGTTATGCCAATGCAATTGCGCTGGAATATGCAAGTGATAATGAAAGGGTATTGTTCCATTTGTTTGTCAGTGCAGATTACAGCATTATAAAAACAATCTTTAAAAAGATTGTTCCAGTTAAAGATAAAATGATCGCCTATCTTAAAAGATTTCGATCTGCGGTTGTTCCAGTAACTATTCCCCAAGAAAAAGTGAATGCTGAAATACGCAAGGGCTTGGCTGCCTCTTTACAGTTGGCTCTAGGAGACGCTGAAGGATTCAGCATTTTTGCTAATTCATCAGACGCAACCTCTAGGAGCCAAGCGCAAACTTTTATTGGCGCACTTGGCGTAAGCGTTCAGATGCTTTTTGAAAAAATCCAGAAAGAAACAGATCTGGGAACCCGTGCAGCCTTGGTTCTTGCGCTGGGCGGTTTAAGTTTCGAAGATGTTTCCGAAGCGATAAAAAAACAGTTGAAAGATTATTTTCTCGATTTATATCAGAGCCATCCTGATTCTGGGTTGCATAGTGCCTTGGATTGGATATTAAGGCAAAAACTTGGCCTTGGCGCTGCCTGTGATAAATGCATTCGAGATCTTGAGCAGGTTTCTGAACCTGCAAAAAATTGGAGTGTTAATTTTCTTGGGCAATGTTTTATTAATATAAATGGGCCTGTTCAATTCTTGATGGGGTCGCCCAAAGATGAACCCGATAGAGTTGAAAACGAAAAGCTCCATGAAACTTTAATACCAAGGTCGTTTGCATTATCTCAAAAACTTATCACCATTGAACAATATTTGAAATTTAATCCGAGCTTTCAGGCTGGCAGAAACAATGCCAAGATTGCGGATAATCCCGTTGCGGGAATTTCTTGGTACCAAGCTGCAGAATATTGCAACTGGCTTAGTGAGCAGGAAAAAATCCACCAATCCCAATGGTGTTATCTTCCTAATGAGAAGGGGTATTATGCAGGGGGAATGCGCCCCGCTAATGATTTTCTTAAGAAAAAAGGTTACCGTTTACCCACCGAGGCCGAGTGGGAATATTGTGCTAGGGCAGGTACGAAAACCCCATGGTTCTTCGGCGCTGATGGTGCACAAATTGATCAATTCTCCTACTATCAGATTAATTCCAATAACCATTTATGGCCTGTCGGGCAATTAAAACCCAATAATCTTGGTTTTTTTGATATCGCAGGAAATCTCTATCAATGGACTCAGGATATATTGCAGCCTTACAGTGATGCCCCAATCGTTGAAGATTCAAAGGTTGATTTGCGGGTTGTTGATGATCTGTCCACTAGAGTATTACGAGGTGGTGCATTTTATTACCCTAGGGATATTTTACGCTCTGCTTATCGGGGCGGTTTAAAACCTGATCAATCCAGCGATGGAAGTGGTTTCAGAATTGCCAGAACTTTATCTTAGTGGTGCTTAAATTGCTGAAACAAACATTAGGCGGCAACTTTGTTTGTTGCGTTGCCTGATACAAATTTTGAAATTTGATCAAGCATACCTTGTTCAAAATTTTTCTGGTTGAAGGTTAGTGCAAATTTGCGTGCAGCATGACTGTTGTAGAAATTCTTTTCTTTATCAAATTCTTCGATGGCATTGGTCATGCATTCAACAGATGGTTCTGTAAAGAACAATCCGGTCGCTTCATTACCTGATTCGCGACCAATGATTGTTTCAGTAGCGCCACCTTTTCCTAAAGCTATGACTGGAGTACCGCAAGCTTGCGCTTCGACCGGAACAATTCCAAAATCTTCGAACCCAGGAAAGAGCAGGGCGCTGCATCGTTGCATGTGGTCGCGGATCGAGGCATCTGCCTGCCAGCCAAGAAAATGCGTTTGCGGGCCTGCCAGTGATCGCAATCTTTTTTCGTCTTGCCCGGTGCCTATGATTACAAGCTTTTTCCCCAAGGCTTTGCATGATTCAATTGCAAGATCAATACGCTTATAGGGAGCGAAAGCAGAAACCACGAGATAAAAATCTTCGCGTTGGGTATTTGTAGGCGTATAGAAATCGGTATCCACTGGTGGATATACCACCGAACTTTCACGTGAATAACAATCGTTTATTCTGTTTTGAATTGTTTTACTGATCGCAATAAAATGGTTCACTCTTTCAGATGTTTTTTTGTCCCATTCCCGAATGTGGTTCAACACTGGCGCAGCTAATCTCTTTTTCATGCTCGGCTTTTCGCCTGTTCCAAAGTAATCATCCCGCAAGTGCCATGCATATCTTACAGGCGTAAAACAATAACATAAATGTGGCACGCCCTTGGGTGGGATAACACCTTTTGCAACACAATGGCTTAGGCTGACGACAAGATCGCAATCGGGAATTTTAATTGATTCGATGGCACTAGGCATGAAAGGTAGCAGATACCGATAGTAGTTATGGACGCCCGGAAGTTTTCCGAGCCAAGATGTTTGAGGTTTTAAATTTTCGATCGTGGGGCTGAGTGAGCCTTTTTTGTGAAGCAGTGTGTACAATTTCGCATCGGGAAATAGTTTGCATAATGATTCGAGGCATTTTTCTCCACCCCGCATTCCCGTTAGCCAGTCATGAACAAAAACGATTCGTGGTTTCAACATTGCACCTATTATCCCTGCAAAATTAAAAGGCGATGCAAGTGTACTTGGGGGCTGTTTTTTAAGCTAGACGAAGATCTTTTACGGTGGAAAGAGGATAGCGAATCTTGCCTAAACTTCCATTTTTGGTTTGAACATTAGTGAGAGTTATCTGCCCAGCAATAACTTATTTGCCTGTTTTACCAAGGCTTTTCATGTATGCAAATAGATCTGCGATTTCTTGGTCTTTTGCCTCATCGAGCAATCCTGCTGGCATAATCGATTTTTGCGTTTGTTGCCTAAGGGATATCTCACCCCCAGATAGTCGTTGAGGCTCGCCCGTGGACGTTTGCAAAAGCACCCCATCCGCAGATTCGTAAACCACCAGACCCAAAATGATCTTACCTTTGGTTGTCGTGTATGCAATTGCGCGATAACGATTGGGCACATCCTTGTCTGGATGGACGATCGCATTTAAAAGATCAAACCGGGAAAACCTTTGTGCAACTCCCTCGAGTGCTGGCCCCAGAGCCTGAGATCCTGAATGGCATGATGCGCATTTAAGTTGAGTGAAGGTTTTCTTTCCTTTTGAAATATCGCCTTCCTCCCATTTGATTTTCTCAAAGCGGGTTTTCCATTGGTCCAGACTGATCCCGCCCGACATGGTCAAAGATGTTAAAAGTTTTGCATCATTGGCTTTGGCCCATGTAATCCATTCGTGCATTTGGTTAGGGGCAGGTGCATTGGTCCACTTCTTGCGTAAAAGAGAAAACACCTGATCCTGAAGAGGTTTGTATTTTGGTTCACTGGGAAGGTTTGGAAGTTTTTGCGCTAGAAGAAAATACTCGGCTTCGCCCAGGGGGGCAAGCTTATCAAGGGCAATAAGAATGTCAGGCAGATCATCATTCGAGATTTGGCGAAGAATAGTTGTAAATTTTTGTAGATCTTCCCTCACAGGATTTTTGGCAAGAATCTTGACTAGTATTTCGTCCAACCCATGCTCGCCCCAAAGCGCCCTAATTGCTGGAAACGATTCCGCTGGGGGTAGCAATTCCAAAACTCGCACGGACTGCGAATTCCAAGCTAGATCTGGTTTTGCCTGCATCTTTGTTGCAAATTTCTTGGCAGCATTCTTTTTCGCTTCTTTCATCTCTCCCAGATAAATTGCATGATCGGGGTACCCAAAGTCATCTGAATTCGCTACCAAATTACTGAAATCCTTGTTGTTTTTGCAAAGATCTGCAAAAATCTCTTGCAACCTTAATGGCCAGTTTCTGTCTCGCTTCATGCTCTTAAGGTCGAGCTCTGCCCCAAGATTTAACATCGCTTTGATGGCCTTTGGTTTTTGTTCCTCTGAAAAGGAAGATCCGGTTTGTGCGATGGATGCCAGAAGATGAATTTTTCTCACAGGATCATTTGAATGGCTTAACTGATCAAGAAGTAAGCTTAAGATTTTTTCGTCATTAAATTTCATTAGGCCAAAGGTTCGTTCTAATTCGAAATCAAGACCTGAGTCTCCGGATGGGTAAGAAAGAGCAAATAACTTCGTTTGTTCTATTGTTGGAGTCCACGATTCTTTAAGTTGTTTTATCGAATACCCCTCGCGGTAATTGCCGCGCTGCGAAATATTAGGAAGCTCACCCATTGCCATTTGCATAATTCGAACTGAATCAAGCCTTGTTGCAAATGAGGCTTTTTTGTTCATGGTGTTTTCAAATGCAATTATTCCTGCTTTTGAGGGCTGCGATTTTGCCTGTGCCAGCCCCAAAGTGTTTGCAGCAATGGTATTGCTGGGATTAATGGTTACTCCTTCGCGCGCTTCAATCAACTTGGCGGTTGCATATCTGATGAAACGATCTGGGTGATCAGCGTTGGCAGAAAAAATCTTATTAATGGACTCTGGGATTAGGGCAGTATCGAAACGGAGGGACTCAATCGCTTTTCTTCGTTCCAAAAGATTTGGTGCAGATGTTGCAGTTATTAATGCTTTTTCAGGGTTAATGGTTTTAAGCTTATAGGGCAGAGTGCTTGCAGAAATGGGATTTGTTTTGTGTTTGATGCGAAAAACAGAACCTTTGGTGCCTCGTCCCCCAATGCAAATAAATAATTCTCCAGTAATGGGGTTCATATCCACCGCAGTGGG
>CALARU010000199.1 GCA_937888715.1 uncultured Planctomycetaceae bacterium
AAAACAGATCAAAATCAATCAATGGGTCTAATTTGTTGCTGATTGGGTTGGGTTACAAGAAAAATATAAGTGATTTGCGTGAATCTCCAGCGATTGAAATTTTTGATTTACTATTAAATCTTGGCTGTAATTTAAAATGGCATGATCCTTTGGTTGCGAATAATCATTTTCAGAGGGATGTTCAAAGAGAGTTAGATTTAAGTCCGCAATTATTAAAAAATCAAGATCTGTGTGTCATACTTGCTGATCATGATCTGATTGATTGGGATATGGTTTTGAATTACTCAAGTTTCATATTAGATACTAAAAATAAGTTCGCAAATTGTGATAGCTCGATGATTGAAAAAATAATCAATTTTTAGATTTTAAGCAGAAAGTTTTAAGGACTGTTCACGGTTTTCTGATAGGTTCAATCTGATGAAATTTTTGTAATTTGATTCCCAATCTTCTGTGTTTTGTAACTCTAATGCTGTTTTTGTTACCCATTCATTTAGATCTACCGCTATTTTTCCAGATGCTATTTCCTCAATCCAGAGGATGTAATCATTAAAACTACTGTCCGAGGTTATTTTTAAGTTTTGTTTTTCTTCATGGTTGTACAACCATTTCAAAATTTCCCCTGCAAGGTTTTCAACATCATTTTTAAAATTATTTACATCGTGTGACTCATTTGAAAAGAGCCATGTTGGACAACCTACGCCAATCCATTTGATACACCCTTCTCCTGTAATAATTAGAGAAGACTGATAGATTGGGCCATAAACCAAACCTGCTCCATGAATCGATGCTAATCCTGATATGGTTTGTAAAACTAGATTTAACCATACATCTGGTTTATCGTGGACTGAAGCCCATTCTGATTGATTGATTCCTTGAATAAGCTCAACCAACACAGCAGGCCTTCCCTGTATTTCTAATACTTCATAGGTGGAGGCCACATTTTCATGATGAAGATTGATAGCTGCACTAAATCGTTGCCTGAATTCGTCTGGATGATATGGATCAGAAAGTTCAGATTCAGAAAGATGCCTGAGGAGACATTCTGTTTTTCTGATGGGATCAAATACTTGAAAAATATATTCTTTGCTCGTTGAAGGAAGTTTGTCAATGACTCGAAAACGGTCGATCATCAGTCCGTTAATATTGCCTGCTTCGATAAGTGCCAATTGATAAAAGGTTAAATATCCACCATTTAGCAATGCTTGCCTGAGTGATTTTCTGGTTTTTTGCGCTTCGGCCATGAGAGTAATCAGTGTATCGGACTCTACCAAACCCAAGGATATAAGTTGATTTCCCAGTTTGTTGTCCGAAGGTTCTATGGGTTCAGGTACCGACTGGGGACGATTGTCTTGGCTTAAACCTAGGCTGCTAAGTGCATTATCAAAATATCCAGATGCCAATGAATTGGAAATTGTTCCAGATAAATCTTTAATTTTATTACGATACCATGCTCGCATATCATCAAGATGGCGATGAACTTCTTTTGTTTGAGCGAGTACTTCACCTTCTTTTTCGCGAAGATTGTGTTCTTTTTTCGATAAGTTATCTGTTTGTTGTTGCAGAATTTGAGCTTGAGTTTCGAATTTTGCTTGTTTTCTTTCCAACTCGGATTCACCTGTTTGCAATGCTAATTTGATTTCAATTAGATTGTGTTGCCATTCGATGAGTTGTTGCTTGAAAGATGCAATTGAAAGGCGGTGCTCTTCTCTTGCTTTGATTATTTTGCTTTCGGAGTCTTGGGTACGATTTTGTTGATCGCGGGATTCTTTAAGCAATAATTCGAGTTCTTCCCTAGCAATTTTAGCATAATCATGGAACTCCCTAAGGTGTTCCTGAAGTAAATCTCTTGCCCCTAAAAGCCTAGAGAGGCAGTTTTCTGCACCCGCCATGAGGTCTGGGATATTATCACTAATACCGCTGATTTCATTTTTAAAGTCAATTCCTTGGGCTAATTTAAGCTTTTCTATCTCCAGATTCGCAATTTGAACTTCCTCAAGAGCCGCTTTTTCTTCTTCAAGCCTTTGAAGTGCTTCGAATATCTCTTTTTTGATTAATTCGTGTCCATGATTTTCAGTTTCCATCCTAAATTTTACGGAATCGATATCAGTGGCTTTTTTGAGCAATTCTTGTTTGGATTTTTCGAAGTCATCTCTGGCAGAGGTTAACTGCATTACAAGGTTACTATGTTCATTTTCCATCTCTTCATTTCGGGTTTGCAGTGAAATGATTTGGTTTGAAAGCAAAGAGTCTTTTTCGTTTAGGGCGGATTCCTTTAATTGAATATCTTCAATTCTTTTTCGAAGAATTTCTTGCATTTGAGCGAGGTTTTTTTCAACTGAATCAGTTTGTTTTATCTTGTTATCTGTGATGTTTTTAAAATCATCTATTTCTTTTTTTGCATCTTCAAGTGATTTTCTTGTAAACTCGATTTCGAATTCTCGGCTTGCAAATGTGTTTTCTAAACTTCTCAGTGAAAGTTCTTTTTGTTCAATTTCAAGGATACGCGATTCTAAATAATGTTTGTTGTTTTTTAGCTCTTCTTTTTCCTGATTAATAAGCTCGAGACCAGAAGATAGTATAACTTCTTTTTCAAGCAATTCTGTTTTGAATATATCTGATTTTTCTTGCTTGATCAGCAAATCGGTTTCCAATGATTGAATAGAAAGAATTTTGTTTTCTAGATTAGATTCTTTTTCGTCTATTCGAGCTTTGACATTTTCAAGGTAAAGTTTTAGCTGAAATATCTCAGCCATTTGCTGTTCAATCTCAGTAGATTGCTTGATTACATTTTCGTTTTCTTGCTTTTTTGAAAGATATTCTTCCTCTAATAATTTCCGGTCTTCCTTGAGTTTGCAATATAACGAGTCTATTTCTAGGGCCTGAGCTTCTAGTTCCCTGCTGTTTTTTTCTAAATCTTCGCTCCTACGATCTACTTCAAGGGCTCGGTCATGTAAATTCCGGGTCTTTTGGTCTAATAAATCATGAAGCACGGTTATAGTTTTTAAATCTGAATCGCTGGTCGTTGATTGATGATTTGAATTTAGTGTGTCTAATTCTTTTCGAAGCAGAATAAGTTCTTCAGCGTAGGTTTTACTTTTGATAATTTGAAGGTTTAGTTGTTCAGCTATGGATGATTTTTCAGACTCAAGCATGCTTTGTTTTGAAATGATCTCAATTTCGCGCTCAGCTATTGTTCGATTATTTTCTAATAACGAACCCAATTCGATTTTTAATAGCTGATTCTTATTCTTTAGTTTCTTTATTAAATGTGATAAATGCCTTTTGCTTTTAGGTTTAGTTTTTACTTTATTTACGTTTGCGGATTGATCATGGATTTTAAGGGAGATGTTTTCTGAGGGTGTGATTGCAGCTAATGCATCAGTCACGATAAACGAAAATTCGTAGTTACCAATATTTAATTTGTCATTTGATTTTAGAATCGATTCTTGAAATGATCTTCCGTTTAAAGTTAAACCAGAAAGAGGTGTGATAGATCGAACTAAAAGGCCTTTTGGTTTAACATAGTTTACTTGAAATAATAACGCAGGTAGATCTAGGCCTGCTAATCGGAGTTCGCAACCAGCAACTGTGCCTACAAGAAATGTACTATGGATTGGGAAAGATTGAATTTGCTTGTTAAGGCACGAAAAAACCATGGTTGCTTTGGAAGCAACATCTTGATGTTCAGGAATGAAAGGTAATTCATCTTCTTTCATACCAATGGTTTAAAAAAAATCAGTGGTAGTGTATAGGCCAATATTTAGGGGTGTGTTTCAGCACTAATAAGTACGGCAGCAACAACTTTCACTAAACCACCTAAACCTCCGTGCCTATTGTTTAGGTTCTGCCAAATTGATTTTCAAGATCATTTTTGCTTATCAGTAAGGATGTTGGTCGCCCATGGGGGCAATGATAATGGGATTTGGACAAGTGGCGCATTTTGGCTAAAAGATGCATTTCTGTTTCATTAAGCGTATCTCCTGATCGGACTGCTGAGTGACAGGCGGTCAGGCTTAAAATATTATGAAAAAAAGCGTCTTTACTTGGGATTTCATCTTTAGCAAAAAGTTGTTCGATAACTTTATTAAAAAGAGCTTTTGGCGATTTTCGCCCTAGCAATGCAGGGTAACTCTCAACGAGAATTGTGTTTCCGCCAAATCCTCGTATTTCAAATCCTAATTGCTGTAATTCTTCTTGTCGTGACAGGACCAATTCAGATTGAAAAGCTGCTAGTTCAATGGTTTCAGGAATTAAAAGTTTTTGGGCGGGCACAGGCCCAGATGAGAGCTTGGTTTTTAATTGTTCATACAAAATGCGTTCGTGTAGGGCATGTTGATCAATAATCAATACCCCTTCATCCGTTTCGATCACAATATAAGCATTGTAAACTTGCAATACCTTGAAGTTTTCCTCTTTAAACAAGACAGGAACGATTGTTGGGGCCTGCGGTTTTTCTGAATAAGTATAATTAGGCGCTTGGGCGGATAATTCATCGGTGGAATGATTTTCAGGTTCAGAATGAGCACTTGGACTGTTTTTATAATCGAATGGAAGCGAGGGGGCTGGTGAAGGCCCAGATTCAAGAGTCCAAGGTTCTGGAGGATTGTTTTTCTGCGGGATTGTAATCGTAAAATCAGGCAACCCGATGTCAATTGGGTTTTTTCGTGTGAAAGGTGGTTCATCTTGAAGTTGAAAAACTGCACCTTTATTTTTGTCTAGAAGAACATTTCTTACAGCATTAAATACCAGATGATGAATGGCACCAGGATCACGGAATCGAACTTCTGCTTTAGTGGGATGTATGTTTACATCAACTTTTTCAAGGTCAGAATCAAAATAAAGAAATGCGATTGGGAATCTTCCCGTCATCATATGGCCCCGAAAACCCTCTTGAATAGCATGTGATATGGTTCTGTCTCTAAACCACCTGCCATTGATAAATAAATATTGTGATTTGGCACTGCTTTTGTCAAGGTTTGGAGATCCTATATACCCTTTGATTTTAAAATCGCGATGATTTGATTCGATGTAAAGCAAATCATTGGTGATGTCTTTTCCGAAAAAGATGCTGATCATTTCTTTGAGGCTAGCGCCTTGAGATGCTTGTAAAACTTGTTTCCCATTGTTTTTGTAGGACCAGTGAACTTCGCATTTATCAAGGTTGTTTCGGAACGAAGAAAGAATCATTTTGGTGATTGTTTCTGTGATTTGAGCAGTTTCTGCAGGCGGAGCTTTAAGGAATTTTCTCCTTACAGGGGTATTGTAAAACAGATGCTTGATTTCGATTCGTGTGCCTGGGGAACCATTCCAAGGCTTTGCGGGATGAAGCAATCCACCTTCACAAAGGATTTCTGCCCCCTGATCAAGATCGGGAGGGCACGATTGCAGAAGGAATTTGGAAACGCTTGCAATTGATCCTAAAGCCTCTCCCCTGAAGCCGAGTGTTGAGATTCTGAATAAATCTTCTGAGGATTTTAGTTTGCTCGTTGCATGGCTTGTTAGTGCAAGCTGAAGTTGCTCTGGATAAATTCCACAGCCATCATCAACGACTCTGATTAAATCATGTCCGCCCTGCTCGATATCGATATCGATTCTTTTAGATTGTGCATCGATGGAATTTTCTACAAGTTCTTTGACAATACTTGCAGGCCTCTCAATGATTTCACCCGCAGCAATTTGGCTGATAACTTCGGGTGGTAAGAGCTTGATAATTGACATTTTAACTTCCGTGTTATTTAATCTAGAAACTTAAACTTCATCTTCATTGTCAGTTTCGCGGGTAGGTGAATCATCCTCTGAATCTGGAGTTAGGGCAAGTTTTTTTAGCTTGCGTTGTAGAGAATCAGACTTCATCCCAAGAGACTTTGCAGCTTTTTCCATGTCATTGGAATTTTCTGAAAGCGCCTTTTTAATCTTATCCTGCAACTTCCAATCTTGTATTACCCTGTAAAGCGTTCGTTCCCCAATCCCAAGCATTCGGGATGCTTCTTCCCGGTTCCCATTGGTCAGCGAAAGAGCTTGTTCAATAAAAAAGCGTTCAACTTCTGAAAGTGGCCTGCCTATTAAATGAGAAGCTTGTGGCGATTGGCCCGAAAGAGGCTGAATGCGATTAAGAATATTGCCTTCTTGAACATCATCGATATTGAGAATACCATCAACATCAAGCACAACCATACTTTCGATGAAATTTCGCATTTCCCTTACATTTCCAGGCCAGTCATATAGCGTCATAGCTTTACGAACGGGTTCGGCTATGGTCATGGCATGTTTACCATGAAGCTGGTTAAATTCCTTGAGAAAATGTGAAGCTAATAGCGGGATATCTTCTCTTCGTTCACGAAGTTGGGGTAATCTGATTTTTAAACGATTGAGCCTGAAAAATAAATCTTGTCTGAAGGTACCTTCTGTTACTGCAGCTTCAAGATCACGATGGGTTGCAGAAACCACCCGCACATTAACCTTTAATGGTTCATTGCTACCAATTCTAAACACTTCACTATTTTCCAAAACACGCAATAATTTTGCCTGGAGGCTCATCGGCATGTCGCCTACTTCGTCAAGGAAAAGAGTGCCGCCGTTTGCATATTCAAAACGACCTTTCCGCATTCTTTCTGCGCCTGTAAAAGCTCCTGGTTCATGGCCAAAAAGTTCATCATCAAGCAGGTTTTCGTTTAGTGCAGTACAATTCATTGCGACAAACGGTTTGTTTTTGCGAGGGCTGTTATTGTGAATAGCCTTGGCAACCAATTCCTTTCCTGTCCCTGTCTCACCTTGGATTAATACAGTTGCATTAGTAGGCGCTATGCTTTGTAGTTTCACGACTACGTCATGCATTTTAGAGCTATTGCCCAAAACGCCTTCGAAACCAAATTTTTCGTCTAGCTGACGTTTAAGTTCACGATTGGTACGGGCAAGCCTTAGTCTTTCGGATGATTTTTCAACAATGGTTCGCAGTTCAACCATGTCTAGAGGTTTTGTTAGGTAGTTGGATGCGCCTTGTTTGATCGCTTCTACTGCGGTTTTTATATCCGCGTGACCTGTGATTACTATAACTTCAACTTCGGGTAACTCTTCTTTAGCTTTACGAACAATAGCAAGTCCATCAACATCTGCCATTCGTAAATCAGTTAGAACGACATCAAAGGTTTCGGTTTCAATTTTTTTAGCCCCGTCTTTGCCACTGCATACTACAGTGCACTCAAAGCCGACTCTTTCTAAGCTTTCTGAAACAACCTCGGCATGAGGTTTTTCATCATCAATAATCAAAACACGAATTCCTTCTCCGGACTTTCGATTTAATATTTGATTAGATTTATCAGGATCCATAACCATTATCGTCCTACTTTCGCAACAATTTAATCAAAGCTTATTGTATAGTTTAACCAAATTAATTGCCTAGTCTCTGTTTGTTTCTTATTTTCTCGTTAAAGAACGCATGATCGTAATACCGATAAAAGAAGTAAGATTCCTACGCTTTGGTAAAGTTGTGCGTAATTGGGTTATTCGTTAAAGCTAGGGTGTTTTTTAGGTAAAAAGATGAATATTAGTGAACCACAAGTTCTTTTGGGAAAAATAACAGCTTTAAGAGAAAAGCTTGAAAAGGCTGTTCGTGAACCTGTTTCGCACCAATTAATTACAGAAGATAACTTGGGATTTATTGCTAGAAAAAATCGATTAGCCTCCAAACTTGTTGAATCGGCTGAGTGTGATTCAGTAATTATTGATGAAAGTAAAGGGGATCAAGCCCTAAGAATGCCTGTAAAACTTACTTCAAAAGCCAGGGAACTGTTAATTCATGGGAAAGATTTGATTGGAGATTTGCGTAATTTAGCAAATGCTTTCCTTCTTTATCGTACCGATGATGAAATAGTTTCTAAAAAAGGGGTTCAGGAATCTGGGGCCCTGATCAAATTATATCGTGAAACAACAGCGATGGCAGATACTGCCCTTAGGATGATTCCAAATTTTCCTGAATCTCCATCTAGCCAATTGCAGCTTTGTGTCGGTGTGGAAGCTATTTTTCAAGTCATTTCCCAGCGATTAAGAATTCTTAAACAAGCTTGCAATGCAAAGGAAAAAGAACTTCAAAAAATAACCAAGCTTGTAGAACTATTTGATTTAATTCTAATTGGAAACAAGCCTGATTTTGTAGATGTTCAAAATATTGTTGAAGATATTCTCGAAGAAGTGCGAAACGGCGAAACTCTCCGATTCCTTCGTGAAGATAATGATTACCCCGCAAGGTATGTAGCTTGCAAGGGGCTGAATTTTGCAAGAGTTGTTGCGAGGGTAATATTCCAAGACGCTCAATTACGTTTGGCAAGTATGGAAATAATTGCTGCAGCATTATTTCTTGATATAGGAATGATTAAAATTCAGGCATCAGGATTGGTTGAACCAGAACGAATTCATGGAAAAATGTCGCGGGCTTATGAATCGCATTGTTTTATTGGTGCAGAATTACTCCGACAATCATTTCCTAACATGCCATTGCTTGCAGAAGCGGCCCTTTCCCACCACGAAAATATAGATGGTTCTGGTTTTCCTTCCGGATTTAAAGGGGCAGAGTTATCCCCAGTCATTAGATTTCTTGCAGTTTGTGAACGATACATTGCTCGATGCATGTCGTCTTCATCCAATAAACCTTTAAACACAAAAGGTGCGCTAACTTCGGTTCTTATTGATAGTGAAGATGGAAAGCTTGATAAGGTTTATGCTCGTTTTTTACTAGCAATTTCGTTTTATCCATCTGGTACAGGGGTTGAGCTTTCAGATGGTTCCCTCGGGATTGTTTTGGCTAATCCGCTTTCTAAGAATACAGAAACAGAATCTAACAATCAAATTGTTGCAGTGTTGCGTGAACCTGATGGTAGCTATCTTTCCAAGCCAAAAATCCTAGATCTTGCTGGTAGAACTTCACCCGCGGTACTTCGCGGCATTTCGCAGCAAGAAAAAGATGACCTAATTGGGACTGAATTTCCTGAGTGGAACTCGAACTAACAAAGGTTACGGAAAATGTTTCCTAGGCGTTACATCACCTATGTTGAAGCGACCAGGCATCCATGGCCTAATTTTATATTTTTATTACCGATTGTAATATTATACGAGGTTGCTGTTTGGTATTGCTCGACCCACCAAGTTGATGGGGTTAGAAATGGTGCAGATGGTTGGTTAAGACAGAATTTAGCTGTTTATGGTGTAAACCTAATTTGGCTTCCTCCTGTTTTCCTGCTTTGTTTTTACGCATTCCAAAGTTTTTTGAGATGGTGGAGTAGACCTCACGAAAATATCGAAACCATTACCGGTATGATTCTGGAAAGCGGAATATTTGGAATGGTGTTATGGTTGGTTGCAGGAATCTGGAGCAAAGGTTTTCTTGCTTCAGGAGTTGACGCTTCAAGCGGCGTTTCCTCTGCTTGGGTAACATATCTGGGCGCAGGAATTTATGAGGAAGCCATATTCAGGCTTTTGGGAATTCATCTTTTATTATTGCTATTTCCAAGAAACATCTACCCATCTTTGCCTTTAGCTTTTTTCGTGTCTTCGATCGGGTTTGCAATATCACATCATCTGGGTGTTTTTGGAGAAGCTTTTCAGTTTGACATTTTTGTTTTTAGAGCCCTTGCAGGATTATACTTCTGCGCAGTTTACATGTTCCGAGGTTTTGGAATTGCAGTTGGGGCTCATGTGATCTATGACTTTATTGTTTCAATTTAATTAGTGGATTTCATTAACTAGGTAATGGCTTTTTTGAACCAGTTAGTAATGAAACAACAATCAAAGTGATAAAGCCCAAAGGTATGGTAATGATTCCAGGTTGGCTGAATGGAACCAAAGCGCTTTCAGGCGATAATCCATAAACATCTTTAAAGGTATCGGAACACGAAAGAATCCAGCCCAAAGATGAAAACATACCGACAATAATGGCACATATAACGCCTTCTTTGGTTGTTTTTTTCCAGAACAAAAGCATAACAAGCGATGGAAGATTCGCACTAGCTGCCACGCTAAAAGCCCAACCAACAAGGTAATTGACATTCATTTTTTGGAATAAAATACCTAGAACAATAGCAATGATTCCAACAAAAATGCAGGATATTTTTCCAGCTTTTACTTTTGTTTCGTCTTTCATAGGGATTTTAAGAAAACCTAGAAGCAAATCGTGAACAACTGCGCCACTTGCTGCAACTATCAAACCACTGACCGTTCCAAGTACAGTCGTAAAAGCAATTGCAGAAATCATTGCGAACATAACTTCGCCAAAACTTCGAGCAAGAAGAGGCGCAGCCATGTTGCTGTCGCTTACATCAAGTGATCCGCTGGTCATTGCGCCAAGACCAAGGAACATAGTTAAAATGTAGAAAAGTCCAATGGTAGAAATACCAACCACGGTGCTATTACGAGCGCAAGATTGACTTTTGACAGTGTAATATCTGATTAAAATATGTGGTAAAGAGGCTGTACCGCAAAAAAGGGCGAGCATAAGCGAAATAAAGTTTAACTTATCAGTGATTTTTTCGCTACGAATGCCTTTAAGTGATGGGTGATTCCCAGGGCTAAGAACATCCTTCCCAAGGGTTGGCTTGGGGAAATAAATAGTAAGTGTTGAATCATCATCGAGTTTGATTTTGTCATTACCCCAAAGGATAATTTCGCTTTCCTGAATCGTGCGAATGAAATCCAAAGGGCCAAGGGGCCCTGTTTCTTTAACATTTCCAGGTAATTTCGTGATGCTTCCAACAGCCCAAAGATCACCTTCTTGAGTGCCCTTCCCTTTTGGTAACCCGTTTACCAAGGGTTTTCCCACTGCTTTCGGGTTTGTTAAGATCGTTTGAGTTTCATAGAGATAAAATTCTCGTGCATCAGATTTTGATTTCTCAATTTTCCAATAGGAAGTTTGTTTTGATTGCGAATCAAGAACTCTAACAAAAGGTTTTTCTTTCCAAATACCTTCGCTTTTAATCACTTCTGAATCAGCAAAACCAAGTGCTTTAGGGTCGGAAACGGTCCCTTCTTTAAATGGCCCAAGTATTTTAAGCTCGTGATGTTTGTGGTGTTCATGTTGCATATCAACTTTTAGGCCACGGTTTAAAATCATGATCACTAAAATAAAACTAAAAATAACAAGCAGTGAACCTTTTAAAAATTGAACATAAGTTGTACTTACCATGCCAGCCGTAGTGACAATCAAAGTGACCACTGTGCCAACAATAAGAACCCCAGCATAATGGGGGAATCCTAATAAAGGTTGGATAAGTACCCCGGCACCAACCATTTGCGGAATTAGATAAAAAATGCTAACGCAAAGCGTACTGATTGCAGCAACAAATTTGATCCCTGGGGAATTAAATTTTGCATCTAGTGCATCAGCAAAGGTGTATTTGCCAAGCCTTTTAATAGGTTCTGCAATTACAAATAAAGCAACGATCCAACCTGCGAGATATCCAATTGAATATAAAAAACCATCGTAGCCGTAAAAAGCAATCATACCGCAGATCCCAAGGAAGGATGCAGCACTCAGATAATCGCCTGCGAAAGCAATACCATTAACAATCCAATGAACTTCGCCATGGGCTGCGAAATATCCTTGAGACGATTTGGTTTTTCCTGCAAAGGAAAAGCTAATTGCTAGAGTGAGTCCAACAAATATTGCAAAAATAAGAACAGCAATCCAAGAAGCTTCATGTATCACTAGTTACTATCTCCAGAATGGTTGCCCTTGTTTCGTAAAACATAACTGTAAATTAAGGCAAGTAAAACAGCGCTGGTTATTAAAATAAAACCATAAATAACAGGTAAGTTGATTCCTGAAATAGTGAAGGTGGTCATCTTTTCTGGGAAAAAGGCATTTAAAAAAACAAAGAATGAGTAGAGCGCCACATAAAAGAAGAAGAATACAAAACCCAAAGTTGAATTGTCGTTGTGTGGGGCTGTTTTATTTTCAGAAATCATCAAGGTTCCTTCCATATTAAAATTAGTATTTTGATTTTAAACTAGATCCCAACTTTTTCGGTATTCTCGTTTGATCATAGGATCAGCTTCCGGGCAATTGGTTGCTTTTATTTTATCTGCATCCCAAATAAGATTTTTTCCAACTCTAAAAGCGACATTACCAAGATGATTAGATTCCGTGAGCCAACCAGAATATTCAAAATTACAGGTTGTTGGAGAACCTGTTTTGCAAGCTTGCAACCATTCGGCATAATGACCAATAGATTTCGGGATAAATGGTTCGGGCTTTTTGAAATCAACAAATTCTTTTTCGGGTAAGAGTGCATGCTTGCTGTAATCAGAAAGCAGCATACCTTTGTCGCCAACAAATAAGACTCCGCTATTCCAAGCAGGAATTTTTCCTTCAATCAAATGAGGAGGCTTGTTTGCTCCTTGATACCAAACCATTTTAACGGCAGGCATATCTCCACGGGCAGGAAATTCGTAGGTAGCTTGCATCGATGCAGGAGCAATTTCAAGATGGGGTTTTGGGCCCGAAGCTTCAATGCTTGTAGGAGCTTTAAGTTTTAGCGCCCAAAATGGAAGATCGTTCCAATGGCTTCCAAGGTCGGACATTGTGCCATTGCCGAAATCCCACCATCGATACCATTTTGGTCCGGGAAAATAAACTGTGTTGAATGGTCTGAAAGGGGCGGGGCCAACCCATAAATCCCAATCTAGCCCACTAGGGATCGGGCTAATTTCTTTTGGCCTATCAGTAACATGGACAATATCACCATTCTTTTTTGAATCTTCGGCAGATTGTAAACCCCATGCCCTTCCTACCCATACATGGACTTCGCGAACCGGACCGATGGCATTCGTTTGAATAAGTTCAACCACTCTGCGGTAATTTTCAGTAGCATGAATTTGAATTCCCATTTGAGTTGCAAGATTGGTCTTGGCTGCAACTTCTCGGATGATACGAGCTTCCCAAATACTATGGGTAAGAGGTTTTTCGCAATAAACATGCTTTCCCGATTTTAAAGCAGCAAGCGTTACAAATGCATGAGTGTGTTCACAGGTACTGACGACGACAGCGTCAAAATCTTTAGCACTTTCAAACATTTTGCGGAAGTCAGAGAACTTCTTGGCTTTATTGTGAGTTACAGAAGCTTTAGCAATAGCCTCTGAATTTACATCGCAAAGGGCAACGATATTTTCAGATGAAACCCCTGCAAGGTTTCCTGCACCTCTGCCCCCTGCCCCAACAATTGCAATGTTTAACTTGTTATAAGTGTCTTTTGCGCGAATATAATTCGGGGCAGATAGAATAAAACTGGAAGTACCAGCCAAAGAGGCTTTAACGAATTTTCTTCTGGAAAATTTCTTAATCATGATTCTGCCTTATTAATGCCATGGCTTTCAAGATATTCAAGAACTATGGAAGTTCCTTGATTTTTAACCCTTTGAATTCAATTGGAGAGCCTTCAGATTCCAAACACAAATAACCAGTTTTAGGGTCGCAATCTTTTCCGCCTGAAACTTGTTCACCATTAACCCAAAGGCGTACCTCGCCATTGATTGCCTTGATGTAATAGTGGTTCCATTCTCCAACTCCCTTGGAAACATTTTTGGAAGGAAAACTACGACTTCCTTTGGGAGACTTTGGTTCAAATGGGGTCATTTTGGATTTTCCCACGGGAAATACATCTCCATGGGTAGTGAACCAGTCGGATTTTTTCTTGTTCGCTTTTTCGTAGTTTTCAGCATAACCATGATCAAGGATTTGAACTTCGATACCTGCTTTGGGAAGTTGATTTGGTTTAAGCCCTTCCAAGCCATCTTCGCTAGCCCAAAGGAAAATTCCAGAATTACCAGCATGTTTCATATGGCGCCAAGTGGCAACCATTTCAAAGTTGGTATATTTTTTCTTACTTCTTGTCACACCAACTGGAGTACCTTTGCAAAAAATGGTGCCATTCATCCATTTCCAAGTATCTGGTTCGGTGTTAACATTTTGGAAGTCATTTTCAGTAAGGGGAACCCAACCTTCACCCTCGCCCGAAATTAATTTAGCTGATTCCTGAGCAATCGTTATGTTGCTGAAGCTTATAAAGCCAAGCAAAGATAAAAACATAAGAGTCTTGATTAGTTTGCCATAAATTTGCATTTAGAAGCTCCATGAGGTTGTGTAATCAATGGAAAGTACAGGTATTTGTAACGGTTCGCTATGTTAATCCTGATAAGTAAATGACATTTCATTTCTTAACAGGGGAACCATTTAAGGAATCAAGGTAAGCAAGTAAATCTGAAAACTGCTCAGGAGTAAGATTATTTACAAGGCCGGCGGGCATCATAGAATTTTTCAAAGGGGTTCGTTCATCAATTGAATCCTTTTTAAGATCCAAAGACAAACCTGTGTTTTGCCTTAAAAGAATTATCTGCGCACTTTCGCCTACAACAAAACCTGTAATAATTTTGCCACTTTTCGTAGTGAATGCGAGTGTTTCAAACCCTTGTGCAATCTTAGCGTCGGGTTTCAAAATTGACTCTATTAGTTCATTTTTTTTGTAGCGTTTACCAATATCAACGAGGTGGGGCCCTTTTGGTTGTAAGCCGTTGGCATCAGTGTGACATGAAGAGCAAGTGTTGGAATTAAAAAGAATCTTGCCTTTTTCTGGGATCCCTTTTACAGCCATGGCTCTTTCCATAGTAGTTTCAAAACTTAAATTGGCAATAAGTTTAGGGTCTTTAGGGTTGGCTATTGGAATCACAATTGGTTTTTGATTTTCTTCTTTGGTGATCGAAGGAGAATAAAGTTTTGGTTCATTTAACGGCACTTTATGCAATACAAGTTGTTTCGCCAATTCTGATTTAGATTTATCATCTAAGCTAAACATGGCTTTTTTAAGAAATTCGCTGATGCGGTTCGTTTGGTCCCAAGGTTGCCTATCGTAATAGGGGCCGCTGTTATCTGGTCTAGTCCCCCACCAATCCCCTTTGTAAATAGCTTCTTTGAAATAAAGCCTAGTTAGAGTGCTTAGAATTTCGGATTTAACAAGATTGTTAGGCATAGAACTGTATTTTTGAATCAACCCTGATATTGCTTTATCATTATGCATATACCGTAAAGCCCAAAATGCCCCAGGGCTAAAATCATTCCCTATAGAATCTAAGCAAACTTGTGTTGAATCTGTTTGAACTAAGGTTCTCACTGCAAGGTGGGGAATCACTCTTTCCAAATCGGGACTTGCGTGGTTGATCGTTTCTTTGGGAGAGTTTTGCCCAGAGGTTCGTTTAGTTAAAGAGAGTACTTCTTTTGATAGGGGATTATTGGGAAGCCTACCCAGAGATATAATTGCCTGAGCTTTTGCTTTAAGGTTGTCGCTTTTTAAAGCATTTGAAAAGCTAGCCATAGCCAATGGAACTTGTTTTCCTTCTACCATCATGAACTGTTCTTTGTTTCTATCGGTGGCTACTCTTAATGCATGTTCTTGCATTTGCGGATCTGAGCAAATGGAAAGAAGAAACTTATTAGCGTCTGCGCCATCAAGTTGTTTAAGTGTGTAAAGTGCAGCAACTCTAACTTCGGGGGTCAATGATTTATTAGATGAAAGGTTTTCTAATTTAGTTGTTGTTGATTGGTTTTTGCCCCGCCTTAATATCTCGCGTTGAATTTTTAATCTTTGAACAGAACTCGGATTATTTAGGCTATCAACAAGGTTTTCAACTGAATATTTTTTCAAATCTTGAAGAGCAGATGGGTGGAAACCTTTGGGGATAATTCTTGTGATAAAACCAACATTTGGGCCACTGTAATTGAATCCGCCATTTTTCCAACTGCTAACATAAAGCGCTCCGCTAGCATCTATATCTGCATCAGTTGGCCTAGGGATTTTAAGAAAGACTTCTTGGTTCGGGTTAAAACTTGCACCATTAGGGGTTAAAGTGTGCCGATAAACTTCCGAACGCCCCCAATCACAAGTGAATGCTGAATTTCCATAAGGTTTCGGCCATCGATTGTCGTGAACATAAACGCCACCACACCCCGAACCGCCACCATAATCACCCAATGGTGGCATGAGTTCATCTGCAAAATTCATGTACAGACTAGGATAGCCATACTCAGCAGATTGCATGATATGATTGACACGGACATTCCAACCGCCACCATCGTTTGTGTTATCGCGCGTGAAAATATTCATAAAGGGATCAATGCAAACATCTAAAATGTTTCGTAAGCCCCAAGCGTAGATTTCCATTTCCTTGCCATCTGGTCGTACTCGTACAACGCCGCCCCCACGCCTGCTAAGAGTCGTTCCATCGGTACCCTTAGCCTCAGAAAAACCAAAGTCTCCAACTGCGATGTAAATCCAGCCATCAATTCCCATGTGAATATTATTTGTCGTATGATCAGCACCTCTTTTTCCAACTTGATCGGTACTAATTCCCGTGATAAGAATCTCGTGCCTATCGGATACGCCATCCAGATTATCGTCATGAAAAACGCTAAGAAAAGGTGGATGCAAAACCCAAAGGGACCCGTTGTCATAAAAAAGTCCGCGGGGATGATCCACCGTTGCAAAAGTATTAAATTTGTCCGCTTTGCCATCATTATCGGTGTCTAGGCAGCGAAGGATTTTTCCTCGACCTTTTTCTTTTCCCAAAGAGCCCTGTTCATCAACTCCAACAAATAATTCCCCTGGAGAAGCCGTTGCAATGCATACGGGATAATTAACTTCAGGAGGTTTTCCAAAAATCGAAACTTCGAAATCGTCAGGAGCTTTTACATCCGCCAAAGTTGTTTCAGTATTATTTGGTGGAGTGTTGCTCTGGATATTATTGGTAACATCTTTAGGAAGTTCGGGCATTTTATCTGCATAAGCTTCAAATTCCCAAAAGCATGACCAATTAGCTGCATTAGCCCCTACGCAGGTAATTCTGATGTATCGTGCTTCTTTTACGGTTACGGAATGGGGGACTATTCTTAGTTTCTTGGCATTGGCGGAATTATCAACAACCATAGTCCATTCTTTTTGATCCAATGAGCATTCAACTTTGTATTGATAGGCAACATTCGGTTTTTCCCAATGAATACGAATGTTGCTAATCTTTTCAGATTTACCTAGGTCGACCTGCCACCATTCATTTTTTGCTCCTGATGATGCACACCATCGAGAACCTAAATCGCCATCAACAGCATTTTTGGAGAAGTTGTTCTTAACTTTTTCTTCAGAGGATGCTTTGGTTTCTTTACCATAAGCTAGGTTACCTTCTTTGCAGCAAGATTGACTGGGTTTTGCAGGTTCAGGTTTGATTTTAATTGCGATGTTTGCAAGTGCTTTGATTTCGTTATTGGTTTTTTCGTTGGTTTTTCGAAAATCATTTTCATCAGTTCTGCCTAAGCTCCAAAGTAACCCTTTTGTCACGGTGTCAAGATAGGTGGGATCAACCATGGTTTCGTTAAAATGCCCTATGGTGGTTGCGAAAACTTTTCCTTTGCCATATTCATTAGTCCAGATGCAGACCTGAGGTTGGCCATCGGCTTTTTTGGGTGCTTCGGCAAGGGGCACTGCCCGAGGCCAAACTTTGACTGTGTGGTAAAGCTCGCCTTTGCCTACATCCCAAGTGTCTCCAAAACCTTTCATAATGGGATGATTTTTCTGAAGGTTTTTAACAGTATAACCATAGTTAGGGCCATGGCCGGGGGATTGAACCCCTGTGAATTCAAACCATTTGTCTGTTCCTGTACGGTAGCAATGCATGGAGCAATGGATAAGGACTGCTGGTAATCCTTCACGATGTGGCTTAAGAATTGTTTCAACCCAAGCTAAATCTTTTACTTCTGCAAAACATTCATTGTGAACAACGACGTCAAACCCTTTGGCCCAATCAGGGTTTTCATAAAGGGGAATTTTGGTGTTCGTGGTACTGCCGCCTTGATGAACGATGGTCCATTCTACATCAGCACGAGCGGATATACCTTTGGTTAAAATCAATTTTTGTCGTTCATAATCATGACAACAACCGCCAGTTACCAAAAGGGCTTTAATCGGTTTCTTTTTGTTATCGGCTTGTTTTTCGTTGCCCCAAGCTGGAACAATTGCCAAAGAAATGGTGGTAAGAAGTAAAATTAAAAACCTAAGCATGAAAAATACCTTTTAAAAGGTTGGGGGTAAAAAGTAATCCAGCGTATTAAACTACTCCAAACTCAAGGTTTGCGAAAGATTGAAGTAGAATTATTCAAAAATTTTCAAACAAAATGAAAGCTAAGAAAACAACTATCAAGGTTGAATGATTAGGGATTCTTTTTGTTTTTTTGTGAATGATTTTATCTGGAATTCGCGCTTTAATGCAGCAGAATGGCCAAAGTTTTGTTGCAAATAAACAATCTGAACAGGCCTTCTGCAACGAGTATAGCGGGAGGCTTTGCCACAATTGTGCGCTAGTAATCGTTTGTTTACATCTTTGCTTATACCCGTGTATAGTGAATTGTCTGAACAACGAAGCATGTAAACAACCCAGCATTTTTTCTTCATAGGCTATTCAGGTTTAGATTCAGAAAAATTAAATTCACCTTGAGTATTTGAATTTACGCCATATTTGGCAAGGTACTTTTTAACATTGAGTTTTTTTTGAGTATTAACTGAACTCATAAAACGGATAGATCCAAAAATGGGTCTTTCAGGGCCCCATGGCCGGTCATATCTTCCTAAAACCCAGAAAATCCCACTGTAAGAGTTTGGATTCCGCCCATCAAGAGCTAATTTGTTATTGAGTTCAATCATAATTTTAAGTGCTTCTTGAGGTGTTTCACACCATTCTAAAATCTTTTTCCCCCAAAGCATTCGAAGGTAATTATGAATTCTCCCCTCATTATTAAGTTGATTTTGCGCAGCGTTCCATAAGGCATCATGAGTCTTGCACGCTTGGAACTCATCTAGGGTATAAATAAAAGGTCTTTTATCACTAGTGTGTTTTTTTAAACTGTCTTTAGCCCAGGAAGGCAACGATTCGTAACGATCGTAATCAAGACGTTTTGAACACATGTTGTAGCCAATTTCACGCCATGTAATCAATTCATCAAGAAAGGATTCAGCAGCGGGGCTCATATTCCACCACCCTTCCCTTTTTCCTCCACCTTTTGCAGACAAATGTGAAGGGTTCCAGCCCTCTTGCTTAGCGAGCTGTTTGAAGACATGATGCGAAGAGATGTGGCCAAAATGCAGGTAAGGGGAAAGACCACTACGCACATTTTCGTCTGGTTCATTTCCCAATTCTTTGTACTGAATAAGATTAGATTTTAAGAATAGTTCTGTAGCTTTTTTTGCAGCCTTTGCGCCCCCTAAAATAAATGATGCTTTTACAGAATGATCGATATCAAGTCCTTCAAGAAACTTGTCTCCTTTGGCTCTGAGTATCGGTAAAGCCGAGGGCCATTTGTTTGTTATTTGTTTGGGTAATTCCCCGATTTTGGGAAGATCAATCCCTGTAAGTGGATTTTGCTTTGGAAAATCTCCGAGATACTCTTTCAAGTTTTTATGCAAATAGGCTCTGAATGAAAATGCTGTGGTAAAAACGCGATCGGTAGAATGAAGTGGAAGTATTCCATTAGAATCCACCTTTTCAAAGAGGACCGGAATTTGGCTTGAAGCCAGACGAATCATTGCAGGAATAAAAAAACACGGAAAATCATCAGTAACTACTGCACAGGCTTTTTGGGATAAAGATCCAAGCAACCCTGATTGATCGCCGTGCTTAGGTTCTAAATAAGGATAGTACAATACCCCTTTATTGCCTTCGAGTTCGACCGCATTTGCATTATCTTTCATACCATCAATTACGAATTTATGAAGTCTTTGGCTTGCCCATGGGTAATTAATCCGAAGTGCTTCGAGTATGACCAAGGGCTTTTTTAGTTCGATGCACCATTCGATTGCTCTTTGTAGGCTATAATTGTGATCGATTCTTCTGTTTGCAATCATCCAGTAAAGAACATAATCCCCCTCGTGATTTAAAGAGCGATTATTGCATAGTGTAATTCGGATTGGAGGTACGGTAGTAGCCATGAATGTGTATCAATTCTTCCACTGAAAAACAGAAAGGGTTTTGAGATCGCGAATAAAAATCTGATCTCCGCTGATCGCTAAGTGAGCCCAAGTCTCATTTTCAGTTATTTCCCTAGTTTCCAAAACTTTAAATTCTTTCGGATCTGCCTCTATAAGGTAGAGAATACCTTTTTGATCAAGTGCTAG
>CALARU010000200.1 GCA_937888715.1 uncultured Planctomycetaceae bacterium
CTCACGATAAAGCTTAATAAAAAGCTTGCCCCAAGTAAGGCCATCCTTGTGCATCGATTGAAGAGAAATACTGACCGATTGAATGGCAACACTTTCTGCAAGTGCAAGCACGATAGGAATAAAGAGTGCAAGGACCACAAATTTCTCAAGTTCATACTCAAACAACCCAAGAAGGGAGGCGGCAATTAAGCCCCCTGCGACATTACAAACCAGCCAGGGAAATCGCACGGAAAACCCAGTCCACATTCCTAAATTTTTTGCTTCTTCCCAATGAACCCCAATAAGTTGAAAAAGATCATCGTAGGTATCCTTGGGAAGGCCATGAGTAAGATCCTCGTTCATACTACTTATTTCTGCATTATAAGTACGAATATCGAGCATTCCTACAAGAACGCCCTTTTCATCAACTACCGGAAAAGCAAGGAACTTATACATGGTAAAAAATTCGCACGCATCGAAAATGGTTGCAAAAGTAGGAATAGCAACGGGCCTTTTCACCATTAAATCATCGATAAGTTTTTCGGGTGCGCTTAGAAGAAGCGAGCGGGTGGCCATGATTCCCTGAAGTTTCCCTAGTTCATCTACGACATAAAAGTAAATGATATTAGAGGAAAAAGGCGGGGAATTGCGAATAGCTGCAAGTGCCTCGAAAACAGTCTGCCCTGTTTTAAGCGAAGCAACTTCCCTGTGCATATGTTTCTCCACCAGATCATCCAGCGGAGGAATCATGGATTGCGTACCCATCCTGATTAACGATCCTTGTCTTTTTTCAAAATATTCCAATGCACTCTTGCAACATCACCCATGTAATGATCCAAAGGCCCAAGCTTGGCTGCTTTTTCCATATGTTCCGCAGCTTTTTTCTTATCATCGATGGATTCATAATAAAGCCCAAGGTAAAGATGAGCATAGAAGGGTGCGATTTTTTCCTGATCTACTGGGGCCTTGGCAGCGATCTCAAGAATTTTTTCGGGTGCAAACTTCCCTTGGAACATTAAATAGACTTCGGTCATGGGGACCCTGCGATCGCCTTGAATGGGAAGCATCGCAGCACGGGCTTTTTCAGGGGTTTCAGCACGGGCAAAACAAAGGTAATGCCATACACCATTCTCCACATCGCTGTTTTCCACTTTCTGATAGGATTCAAATTGTTCCTTACCTTCCTTGAAACGGCCAAGGTAATAAAGAACGATGCCCCTGCGCCAATGGCCTGGGTATTCATCGGGAACTAGTTTGATGTATTCATCAAAATCAGCGCCTGCTTCTTTCATTTTCCCCAAACGAAAGTTAGCGCTGCCTCGTTGATCGAGAGCGTTGTAAAATTTGGGGTTGGCTTTGAGGGAGTTATCAAAATCTTTTAGGGCAGCAGCATAATCGCGTAAGCCAGAGTTTGCCAAACCTCTAAGATAATAGAGCCTTTCGTTCTTAGGGCTTTTAGCGATGGCTTCATCCGCAAGCTTAACAGCTTTTGCATAGTCTTTTCCACGGAGGGCCTGATCGACTTTTAGCAGGTCTTCGATCCCTTCAGTTTGAAAAGGGAGCATTAAAGCAAAGATGAAGGGAATAAGTTTCATTGAAGGAACCTTTCAAAACAAAAAAGTCAAAGCTTGCGCAAAAGGCGCAGCGCGTGGATATTGTTCTTATACACAAAAGTAATTCTACTACGAGGGAAGCATGAGACCTACAGACATCACGATAAAAAATGTAAGTTTTAGCACCGAGGATTTTTTGTACCGGACACCGATCAAGTTTGGTGGTATTGCGTTAGATCGGGTTACGATGCTGAATGCTGAGATTGAAGTGGAAACCTCACGGGGGAAACGAAGCGTGGGGAAAGGTTCAATGCCTTTGGGAAACGTCTGGGCATTCCCTTCCAAAACGATGGCGTACGACAAAACATTAGGAGCAATGAAAGCGATTGCTGCAAGTTGCGCATCAGTATATGCAAAAACGAAAACGAGTGGCCATCCGATTGAAATCACTTGGGAGCTGGAAAAAGAGTTACTAAGTAATGCTGAGGCAGAAGGCCGTAAATTAAATCTGGATGACCCAATTCCACCGCTTGCAACTTTGGTTTGCGCTAGCCCCTTCGATGCTGCGATGCACGATGCCTATGGCAAAGCCCACCAATTAAGTTGCTACCACACTTATGGTGGGGAATTTCTTGATAACGACCTTGGTCGTTTTTTGGGCACCGATTTCAAGGGTGTGAAAATTGAAGACCATGTAATGAAAGAACCTGTAGCAAGCCTGCCTTTGTACCATCTTGTGGGTGCACTTGATCCGTTGGTCAGTCAGGATGTGGTAAAGCCTGTAGGGGATGGGTTGCCTGAAACATTAGGCGAGTGGGTGTTGTTTAATGGGTTGACGCATTTAAAAATCAAGTTAAATGGGGATGATTTGAGCTGGGATGTGGGCCGTGTTATTGGGGTAGAAAAAGCAGCGGAAGTAGCGCAGAAGCAGCGGGGGCAATCAACCTGGCATTATTCGCTCGACTTCAATGAGAAGTGCAAGAATGTTGAATATCTGTTGGATTTTTTGGAGCAGGTGAAGGAAAAATCACCCGCAGCATTTTCGCGAATCGCCTACATCGAACAACCCACGGGAAGAGATTTAAAAGCCAGCAGGGCGAATGTCATGCATGCTGCAAGTAAGCAGATTCCGGTGGTGATCGATGAATCATTATTGGATTTGGAAAGCTTATTAATGGCACGAGAAATGGGGTACACAGGGGCAGCGCTGAAGGCCTGCAAGGGGCAATCGCAATCAGTGGTGCTTGCAAGCGCGGCTAGGCACATGAAAATGTTTTTATGTGTGCAGGATCTTACTTGCCCTGGGGCATCCTTAATACAAAGCGCAAGCCTTGCTGCACATGTTAAAGGGGTTAGTGCAATCGAGGCAAATTCTAGGCAGTACTGCCCTGCTGCAAACACGCCCTGGGAAAAAAGCTTTCCCGGAATCTTCAAGATCACCAATGGCTCAATGCAAACCAGTTGTTTAAACGGTTTGGGCTTAGGCGCAGACCCAAAGTAAAGCTAATCGGGAAGAGGTTGCCCTTTGGTTTCACGCATGAGGGGCAAAAGCAAAAAGCCTGCGAGATAGATGAAACTTATGGCGGCGCAAGCTTTGCCATAATCGCCACCAAAGACATCGTTCATCAGGGCGCCTGTTTGCAATGAACCGATTGCAGCAAGAATACGGCCGAAGTTAAAGCCAAATCCTTGGCCTGTGGCCCGTATTCGGGTAGGGAACAACTCTGGGAGATAAAGGGGAAGCCAGCCATAAAATGCAGCGGTGAATGCTCCTGCTATAAAGATTGTAAAAAGGAACCAAGGCCCGAAGGAATCATTAGTGCGGAAAAAGAGTTGCGCAGAGCCAAGTGATATAAGACATAAAAAGGCATAAGTCCAGCGTCGGGAAAAGCGCTCGCCAATGATTGCAACCACAAAGCATCCGATTGAAGCACCCAATGCAGAGGTAAGCTGTGTGTATTGCTTGGCACCTGCCATGCCTTGGGAAAGTTTATCCGCCCACGGGGCAGACCAAAGAACAGAGCCCCATGTGCCTAGAAGGGCTACGCCTGATAAGCCTGCAGCGACCATCATCATGGATATTGTTGCTTTACGAAATTCAGCAGTTTCATTATTACGAGAAAGATAATTGCGGATAGGCCAAAGGTAGCCAATGGTGACAGCAACTAAAAGAATGCAGGTTCCGACTGCGCGCATAATCCAATCGCAATCGATGGCCCAAAGATAAAGGATTCCAAAGCAGGCGAAAGAGCCAAACAAGACGCCCATGAGGTCGATGGTGGCCCAACCATTGGTACGGCCCTGCTCTTTTTCCTGTTCCCACTTGTGCGATTCAGGAACAAAAAAGCGAATGATCATAGTAAGGAAGGCAGGCAATATGCCCATCAGCATAAGCAATCTCCAACCCGAGTTGGCTGTAAGGGCGTTAATCCAGTTCTGAGGCATATGGGCTATTTGAAGGAAACTTTCGAGTGCGGTATGAACCTGAGTTAGAAACAAACTAAGCAAAGCAACTATGACATACCCGAGGTTTCCTGCTGCACCAATCAGCCCTGCAAGCAATCCACGCGATTTACCCTGCCAGATTTCCATCACCAAGGCCACACCAAGCGACCATTCACCTCCCATGCCCAAAGCTGCAAGAAAACGAACTGCTACAAGATGCCAGGGATGTTGAACAAATGCCCCAAGTGCAGAAACGATGGCATAGGTAAGAATACTGATGGTCATGGCACGAACCCGGCCGATACGATCGCCCAACCAGCCGAACAGAACTCCCCCGGTGGCAGCGCCCACTAGAAATGCTGCTGTGATTACGCCATACCATCTGCCAAAGAGTGCATCAGAAAATTGATCACCCATCAACTCTTGCAAGGCAGGTCTTGCTACCACTGGAAAAAGCCCCATTTCGAATCCATCAAACATCCACCCCAGAAGGGCAGCAACAAGAGCCATGTATTTTCCGCGATCGCCTGTAACTTGATTCATTGCTAGTTCTCATAAAAAAAGAAGTCTTTAAGACCTCCAGCATACTGCACGAATTGACTGGGTCAATCGAATGCGTCGATACTAAGAGTAATTTTAAAGAATATCTGCTGGCATAAAAAGCCTTACTCTTGGTAAAAGTAATCTGGTGAATTCAATAACTGGAGATAGCATGGCAGGATTAATAGTAAGCGTTTCTGGAATCCGTGGCATTGTAGGGGAAACCCTTACCGTGGAAATTGCTATGCGCTTTGCACGAGCATTTGGAGAGCAACTTGGAAAAGGCCTAGTTCTAGTAGGCACTGATGGCAGGCCCAGCGGCAGAATGTTAAAGCATGCTGTTTGCGCGGGATTGAATGCCAGCGGTTGCCAAACCGTGGATGTAGGAGTCGTGCCCACACCAACCATGGGGGTTGGAATTACTGCTTTAAAAGCGGTGGGAGGAATTCAAATCACTGCAAGCCATAATAGTGCACCTTACAATGGCATGAAACTTTTTGGTAGCGATGGCAGAGTTGTTCCCGCTAATGTTGGCGAGGTGGTAAAGAAGCGCTACGAATCAAATTCATTTAGTCATGGCAAATGGGATGAAGCCCCGGAGGAAGCTAGCAATGCCGATTTAGTGGAAAAGCATGTACATAAGATTCTTGCAGTTACGGATGTTGAAGCGATTGCAAAAAGTGGCTGGCGAGTTTTTGTGGATGCAAATGGAGGGGCTGGCGGGCCGATTGCAACAAAGCTTCTTAACGCACTTGGTGTTGAACCAATTTTGATTGGTGAAAAAGCGGATGGTAACTTTACCCACGAACCCGAACCCATCGCTACAAACCTTGCCAGCATCGGGCCAATGGTAAAGAAAGCCAAGGTTCACGCTGGTTTTGTTTTAGACCCAGATGCAGACAGGCTGGCGTTATTCAACGAGAAAGGCGAATTTCTAGGCGAGGAATTAACCCTCGCAATTGCTGCATGGGCAAGACTAGAAGAAAAACCCGGCCCCATGGTTGTCAATATGTCCACCTCTCTTGCCAGCGAAAATGCTGCGGCAAGATTTAACCAACCTTGCTACCGCAGCGCTGTGGGCGAGGCCAATGTGGTGGATCTAATGATTGAAAAAGGCGCGGTTATAGGCGGAGAAGGCAACGGTGGGGTTATCGATCCAAGAATCGGTTGGGTGCGCGATCCGTTCATCGGTATGGCGCTTATCCTTGGGTTGATGACCAGAAAAAAGAAATCTCTCGGAGACTTAGCCAAAGAAGTACCCCTGTTTAATATCCACAAAGACAAGATTGATATGAACAGAAACTCCTTGGAAATTTGGTACGAGAGGGTTGCAGAGGCCTTCCCAGATGGAGGCACCGATCGAACGGATGGGTTAAGAATTAGCTGGCAGGAAAAATGGATTCACCTAAGGCCTAGCAACACCGAACCTATTGTCAGGGTGATTGCGGAGGCCCCAACTAAGGAAGAAGCAATTGGATTATCAGAAACTTGTAAGACCCTGGTTCCATGATTAAACCCGATCAATTGGATTACCAAGATAGAATGAATCTTAACTAATTATGATGATGCGTAACGGTCATTCGAATTGCAATTGGTTTATCGTCAACTGAAAGTTCGTCAGGAACAGTGTTTCTGATCAATTCGCCTCGAACGATGGAAATATTATCCGGGGCATCAATGCCAACCCGAACTTTATTTCCCAACACTTCAAGAATAGTGACAACAATATCGTTGCCAATTCTTATTTGCTCACCAGCTTTTCTGGTTAAAACTAACATAGTAAAACTCCTCCTTGAGATTAAATAAAATTACATCACCGTGATTCAAGAGACAGGGATCCTTCGCCACAACCTTCACATAGCATAAAACCGCATACCATACATTTAGACAACCCACCGAGGGAAACCCATTGCCCAGAACATAAAGGGCAGGCATTTACTTGGGCAGGCAATGCTTTTCTCGCCAAGACTGAGTTATCGCAGGATTGCGATTGGGTTTCGTTGAGCATGAAAAAGTCTCCAAATAAATATACGCAACCTGTATTGTGTTCGTTTGTACACTATAGCTTATTTTCTGAACATTAGCAACCACAGCGCAACAAATTTCCATTAACTATTACCATTTAACCACTTACAGCTTTCTTAAAAGCCCTTACCGCAAGCTAGTATCGAGTGAATGCAAATCAGATTCTTCCTTAGACACCTTGTTTTAGGATTCGGTGTACCACCTTTGGACATCCTCGCATGAAGATTAGAAAAGAAAAGGTTGGCAGGAGAAATTTGTTTACAACATTTTCTGCTTCCTTCTTGAATCCAATCAAGACTGCCCTTATAAACAGTTATTCGTGAGATGAGGGGTATTATTTCCCGCCTTCGATTTTTATTTTCTGCGATACAATTTGAGGAGTGCTTGATCATGCGTATGTTTGGACTTTTTGTTTTAGCAATTGGAATGGTAACCCTTGTAACCGCGCAGGAAAAAGAAAAAGCAGCTCCTCGAAGCGCAGGCGAATTAAAGGCCATCGAATCACTTCGAAAAATGGGCGCCCTTGTTTTAGAAGTTGCCCAAAACGATAACCACCTAGACATCTCCTACCTTCAACCTGATGAAAAATTTGGCGATGCCCACCTTGCACCTCTCAAAGATCTCAAAGGTATAGTTCACCTTAATCTTCGTAATCAACCGGTCACCGATGCCCTTCTGATTCACATTAAATCTGTTGACAGCCTAACCCAGTTGCACTTGGAAAAAACCAAAGTAACCGACAAAGGGCTTGCTGAACTTAAAGGCTTGAAAAACTTGGAATACCTCAACATTTATGGCACCGAAGTTACCGATGCGGGCGTTGCACAACTTGCAAATCTCAAGAAACTCAAGAAGGTTTTCCTTTGGCAGACCAAAGCAACAAAAGCAGGCGCAGCAAGCCTAGCTAAAGCCATTCCAGGACTGGATGTAAATATGGGCTACGACGATATCAAGCTGCCTGAACCTAAAAAAGAAGAACCCAAGAAAGATATGAAGAAAGACACAAAGAAAGACACAAAGAAAGACGCAAAGAAAGATACAAAGAAAGATGATAAGAAAACTGATGCGAAAAAGGACGACAAGAAGGCTGATGCAGCCAAGGATGCTAAGAAAGATGTAAAGAAAGAAGAGAAGAAGTAACACTTGCCGTTGATCAGAAGCCTCGCACAAAAGTGTGGGGCTTTTTTTTTATTCCTATAACATCTAATCGGGTGCAGTTTAATAAGCCTAGGGCCAGCGAAGCACATCTAAAGGCAAGGGAAAGGAAATGAGGTCATAAGGATAGTTAGCAAGAGCTTTTGTTTATTCAAACTCAAGACTTTCAAAACAACCCTTTTGCCTATATCATACTTTTCATCATGCAACCTTATCTACAATTAATCAGACTTCCTTTATTACCCTCAGCCTTGGGTAATATTTGCTTGGGTGCAGTTAGTGCTGGAATAAGCCAAACTGAATCCCTAAGTTTTATCTTGATGCTATTTTCATCTGCGTTTCTATACGCTTCGGGAATGGTTTGGAATGATTATTTCGATGCGGGAATTGATGCAATAGAAAGGCCTGAGCGCCCTATTCCTTCTGGCAAAATAAGCCCAAAGAATGCAGCAATCTTTGCAGCAATTCTTATGACATTAGGAATCGCCTTTGCGCTTTCGGTAGAATTGTTGCGCGGATTTTCTGGAACAACTTTAGCTATTGCATTGCTCATTGCTTTCTTCATTCTAGCTTATGATGGTGGCGGGAAGAATTTTATCATTGGCCCGATACTAATGGGTTCATGCAGGTTTTTCAATGTACTTCTGGGTTGGTCGGTGGTGGGACAACCCCTTACAGAAAGTGCATTTCTGCAGGCTGGGATCATAGGCACCTATATCATCGGGGTAACATGGTACGCAAAGTATGAGGCAGAACAAAGCAACCGTATTTCTCTAACAGCAGCTAGCCTAATCATCATCCTTGCTCTTTTTATTGGATTGATATTCCCAACTTTCAATCATCAGGAAAACGCCCCCACTTGGCTGTACCCTTACCTTTTCTTTCTATTAATGGCACGGGTGATAAAAGCTTTGTTGAATGGAGTTCAAGAACCAACCCCCAGAAATGTTCAAATGGGAGTAGTAACTTGCTTAAAATCGCTTGTATTGCTGGACTGCATTTTAGCAATCGGTATAGCTGGTTGGGTTGGCTTATGGATACTTTTACTTCTAGCACCAAACTTGATCATAAATCGTTTTAAAAAACTGTACAGCACCTGAAGATTCGAACTTATCTATCGTCAAGTTCATCCAACTGGGCGAGGATATCCCTGAGGTTTGCGCCATCAGAAATGCGAATGGAGGAATTGGTATCGTTAAGATGTGGCGGGTCGTTGCGCCCTCGCAATTCAACAAACTCATCGCTGCCTACATGTGTTTTCTTCTTTTTGGTTGGTGGCTTTTTCGATTTGGGAGGCGGCTTCTCTCCTTGGATTGGGATTATACTATCGCTATCATCAACAGGGGAGACACTAAAAAAATTACTATCGGTGTTTGGTTCAGCGTCTGGAAAAAGCTCGAGTTCGAATTCGGGTTCTTTTTTGGACGATTGATTTTTAGAGGGCCTCTCAGGATTAATAGGCTTGGTGACCGAGGTGGGAACCATTACTCTGAAAGTTATTGGTCCGATCAGAAGGATATCGCCTTCGCGAAGCATAGTACTCTTGGAGATTTTTGCACCGTTTACAAAGGTGCCATTCACACTTTGTAAATCAACAACAAAAGCGAGCCTATCTTTAAGGGTTAGTTTGCAATGCTTTCGACTGACATTTGAAGAGGGGATGCGAATCTTGCAATCATCTGCACGACCAACATAGCTTTCACCCTCCTTAACAACAATGCGTTGCTTGGGTTTGCCATCCTTCAGGATTTCCAAGAAAAGATGCATTACGATCCTAGCCTTTAGAAGAAAGAAAGCACTCTCCTAATCATAGCAGACAAAACTTAAATCAGCTAAGATTTAATCAACACAGCCAACAAAAGAGGGAGAGATCCTTGCCTAGGTTCTCCCCCTCTTTATATGGGTTAAATTACAGACTAATTGCCCCCTGGAATTACAGAACTATTCACCACAGTCGCACCGGGCTTGATGTTTGCAGTGCTTTCAAACACAGGGGTTACGGAAACCCTCATCGATCTGCGGTCTGAAGAAAGCACCACTTGGGTGGTCATATCCATGGCATTTTTCATGAAGGACTGAACTCTGGTTTGATAAAGGATCTTATCGTTCCCATCGTTTTTATTGGCAGCAGGCGCTTCCATTTCAACGGGTATTGCGCCACTTGCAATCGAAGTTCCTCTTTGGAAACCGGTAACTTCAGGGTCAGCAATATCGCGAAGTTGGGTTCCAATATCCTTCGAAACCATACGAATTTTTTCAGACCTGCTAGTAGGCCTTAATGAAGGAGGCGAAACATAAGCAAGTTCCGTCCTACGACCTTCAGCAACCTTAACCACCAATGGAGCATTCTTGGTTAGGTCGATGGAGAAGATATCTTCATGTTGTTGGGCGGTACCTTGGTTATGAATAATGCGAACCTGAGCTTTGTCACCCAGGGTTTTGCCCCAGACTTTATTAACTCTGATTTCGTAATTACCCTTGAATGCTTCTGCAGCAGTATAAGTTTCCAAGCCTGCTTCGGTAAGAGAATCTCCCAAGAATACACCACCGCCAACGGTCTGAGTATTGGTTGGGTTACAAATACTTCCAACAGGTTCTTTAACTTGAAGATCGAGATCTGCATCGCCCTGCCAAGCAAGCTTGATCACAAGATCTCTACGGCCTTTTTCCTTAATGCTTGCAGTAGCAGCATTTTGAGCTTGCTCATTACCTGGCTGCCTAAGCTTTCTGGCAAGTGCTTCAGCTTTAATGAGTGCAAGTTCTTGAAGATCTTTATTATCAGCAGGCCAATCCTGCTTCATTAAGTTACTTACAGCCCAATCCATTGCCTTGGTATCATCTGCAAGTTCAGCGAACTTAATTGCAGCTTCAAAAGGAGCAGAGGTATTAGGTTCTAAGTGAGCAGCTTGCTTACAGAAGGCAAGAGCCATGGTGTATCGTTTCATTTCCGCCATGGTGTTTGCGGCTTTAAGGAAACCGTGACCATCTGCAGGTTCAAGATCGATTGCAGCAACTTCAGCGCGTTCGATTTCAGAAGGCGAGCCACCACTTTCGCGTAAGGCGATAGCAAGTGCTTCATAAACCCAAGGCTTTACAACAATCCCCTTGCGGATGTTAGCCTTAAGAAAATCTGCTGCGTGATCGAAATAACGATTCATTGCAAGGAAATCTGAAATTGCGATGACCATAGAAGGATTATCGCCTGCTTTTTCAAGCGCTTCCTTCCAGTAGGCCTGGGGATCAATCTTCAGTTTGGCGGGATCAAGCTTGGGAACAGCAACGATTAATTTGCCATTTTTGTCGAGCTTGTTTTCAACAATGACTTTGCCATCATTGGGTTTGTCCAAGGCGCCAAAACCGGCTGCACCACCGATATTGATAACTGGTGCATAGGCGTTTGTATGAACTCTGGAGGTACCTTTGATAACCAAAGCATTAGCAGTGGAGTAGAAACCGATCTGGTTTTTTTCTGGCCCGGCATCCGGGTCTGCAAGAGGATCTTCAGGAGCTGCCCCAGGAGCCGCAAGAGCTGTAGCCCAATCTTTGTCACCATTTCCGACCACACCACGAATAATAGTGATCAGAACATCAGAGGAGTTGCCACCTTGCTGGCCGAACTGGGAGCCCGCGTTTCCGAACTGGCCCTGTTGGCCGACTGCGCCGTTTTGTCCGAAGTTTCCGCCATTGCCCGCCATGGCCATACCACCGCCAAGACCGAGACCTGCATTGCCACCTAGTAAGCCGGCACCACCAAGACCACCACCAAGACCACCAAGTGCGCCTTGGCCACCGCCACCACCACCGATGGCACCGATACCGCCCGCCATAATGGCGTTATTGAAGCCTTGATTTTGAACGGCTTGTTGCTGAAGACCAAAGCTACCTGCTTGGCCATAAAGGGTTGCCTGTTGCAAGCCAACCTGTTGGTTAAACGCGCTTGGGGGAGGGTAAACAAGATCAGCAACAGGGTAGATACGTACTACTTTTTCAGCAATAGATGCAGCACCTGTTGTGATTTCGATACTTTCTCTTCTTATCATGAAAGTAGCAGTTGAACCTGCAGGAATTCTTGCAAGAATCTTTTTCAATACTGTGGAAACAGAACCATTCACAGGAGGAAGTGGTTTGTCTGCGGATGCAACAATCTGGCTATTAACATCCATCACACCATCAGCATCAAATGCTTTTTCATTAATATCAAACTCAAGGTTATAGACTCTGCTAAGTTGCTCCAAGACTTCAGACAGCTTGAAATCGCCATCTTTAAGGCCTGGCCACCGAACTTGTTTCAGCAAAGTGTTTTTTAGTTCAATGGTTCGAGGTAGAGGAATATCATCGCCAAAGGTAGAGGTACCATACCTGGCTTTTCGTTTTTCGGAGAAATCGGACCAATCTTTGTATTCTTTTCTGCGGGCATAATAGGATGCATCGGGGAAAACAATTTCTGGTTCATCAGGAAAAGGTATATGCGATCTTTCAACTTCGAATAAAGTTGCAAGCCAGCGATCATCGCGAATTCGTTGCAAGTCGCGCAATTCCCGAAGGTAAAAACCTCGCTGGCCAACAGTGTAGGCAGCGTTGACAGCTTGTGGAACAGGCAGGCCAAGATTAACCATATCTTGACGGATTCCCAGGGCCTGCTTACTAGCTTCGAGTTCGCGTGCCTGATTCATCAAGTTGTGATAAACACGCATTCTTTCAGTAATTCGCTCTTGCTGATTGACCACCATTTTTGTTTGTGCGCTTCTCGCATCTGCATTTGCAAGCAATTGCAGTCTTTCATCTTGATCGCTCTTAACCCTACGACCTTCACGCTTAACACCTTGCAAGGCGCGTTCAATTCGGCCCACCAAATTGCTCTGCCCTTTAGGGCTTAAATCTGGGTTCGTTTGGGTCGTATCCAAAATACGCTTTAGCATTTCATACGCACCATCTGGATCTCGGGTGACCAAACGGTTTGCAATCCGAATTGTTTCGTCCACGGTTTGGGTCGCCTGCTGATCTGCAACAGCCCTTCTAGCTGCTGTTTCCTTAAGAATATCGCCTTCATTTATTCCTGCAACAGGCCCACCAACAACGGCTGGTGCGGGTAATACAGGCTTTTCAGCAGCATCCTTATCTACAGGCACTTGAGCCACGAGAACTCGTGTTTTTTTGCCCTGTGCTCCAATGCGCACAATGGTTTCACCCTTGGCAGGTTGAACGTCTTTACGAATCTGCTCGAGAGTTAATTTGCCATCACGCAATTTCTGCACCATCTTCGAACCATTTTTGGCTTCGCCATCTTGCGGATCTATCTCAAGCGCCTGATTAAACAGCCTTGAAGCAGCATCAAACTTATCTTCCCGCAATGCCCATTCTGCCTTCTCTTTAAGATCGCTAACTGCTACCTGGTTTTGCTCTGCCGCAAAAGCCAAGGCTCTATCCGCTTGAATTAAGGCAGGCGTTTCCTTCACATTCTTCCACTGCTGCACAACTTGAAGCAGGAAGTAATTTTCGGGTTCAGATACTGGGATGGTTTCACTAACATTCAATGAAATCTCTTTGCCCAACTGTTTGCCTTCAAGTTTATATTCGAAGGTTTTTCCTGCTTCAAGTTTTCCCACTACAAGCGTCGGAGAATCCGACCTCAGTGGAGGCAACTTCGATGGGTACACTTCCGACACTTCTTTAGGCAAATGCAGCGCTGCGGAATAAAGCACTGGCACTCCTATTGCAGCTTGCAAACGCTTGTGCAAATCTTCAACCCAATCGCCTGGCAACATGCGCATGCATATGCCACCCGTTCCCGAAGCTAATCCATGAAGGTTTGAAGGGTCCATTCTCGAGCCTATTGGCACAGGGAAAAACACCACTTCCTTGCTTGTCATTTCCTTGCAAAGCCCAGCACGATCTGTACCATCAATCGGCCCTGCGATACTCATACCATCGCCCATGAAAACCAAAACGCGCTGCCTACCAGCTATCGATTCAAATGAACTTATTGCGTCTGAGATTCCTTTTTTAAGGTTGGTACCACCCGATGCGTATTCTTTTGACAAATCCGATACCGAGGCAATCGCATCTTCCTTCTTCCGAAATCCCCTGCTGACTTGTTTCGAATCGTTACTTATGGTCATGATGGAAAGGCGATCTTCAGCCTGAAGGCTTTCAGCAAAAAGCCCTGCAATTTTTCGCGACATTTCCAAAGGTGCAGAAGCCTGGCTCGCAGAAGTATCCACTAAGAGCAATATATCCCGGGGCATACGGGCATTTGCCTGCAACTTCGGTTGCACTTGAAGTGCAAAGTATGTCTCGTCTTTTTGGGTTTTGTAAGTTACTAGGGGGTGGCCTGTAAAACGGCACTCCGAAAACTTCATTTCGAATTGCCTGTCTTGATGAATGGGCTGCATCAACCCAGTGCTACGAATATCTTGTTCTTTTTTTCCCTTGCCTGCTTCGCCAAGCACTTTGGTCGATGCGATGATCGCACCTAGGCCCAAGATTCCAGCAGCTCCAATTGCAAATCGATATCGAATCATGATCAGCCCCTGTCTAAAGTACACTGGGCAGGGAATCTGCCAAATGTATCTAACAATTAGATTCTAAAATATGAATGGCTTGCGCTACAAAATATTATCTTTTTGGTACCGTTGTTTCGCATCTTATTTTCGTTACTTCCGTAAGAAGCGGTCTATTTGCACCCTATAACGGCAACAACTAAGCTCATATGTTTAACTATACCACGAAAAACCCACTTTGTTGCAAGGCTTATTTTAACAACCGAAAAGGCGAATTGATTTTTTTCCTCAGACATGGTAGAGGCTAGTACTTGACCGTTTTTAAGTTCAGAATTTGGCCTGCAGAAAGGATTCTGTCAGACAAAATGTATGCGTATATAAATTCAATCTGGTCTTATCGTTATTTCTGGTTTTCTTTGGTGCAAAATGACTTGCGGCAAAGGTATCGGGGCTCGGTATTGGGCATGGGATGGTCCCTTTTACACCCCATCGCAATGACTGTCATCTTATGTGTGGTTTTCGGAAGCATCTTTCATCAAGACTACCGGTTTTTTGGCCCGTTTCTACTCGCTGGAATGGCTACCTGGAACTTCCTAACCCAAAGCATCACAGCAGGTTGCAACAGTTTCTTCATGGCTGAGGCCTACATTAGGCAGCAACCGATACCAATGGCTATTTATCCCCTCAGAACCGTTCTAGGGCTTGGATTTCATTTTCTGATCGGCATGGGCCTTGTTGTTGCTCTAAGCATCTGGTTCTTAGGGTGGCCGGGAATAGTCCCTATATTGTCCGTTATACCCAGCATGCTGCTTATCTTTTTATTTGCATGGTCTCTTTCTTGTATTTTTGGCCTCGCGACCGTTTATTTCCGTGATACCAAGCACCTTTCCGAAGTTGGGCTTCAGATTCTTTTCTACCTCACACCTGTGATGTATCCGCCTTCGGTTTTGGAAGGCAGAAGGCTTGGCATACTTCTGAAATTCAATCCTCTTTCTCCGTTCTTAGAGCTAATTCGCGACCCATTGATTTACCAGAAGCTTCCAAGCTCTGAAACTTTTGGCGTGGCCTTTGCACTTACTTTGATCGCCATGGTCGTGGCTTATTCAGCCCTCAAGGCTTCCGAAAAGCGTATCATCTTTCATCTTTAATTTTATTTTCTGGATTGCAAAACATGGCGAGAATTGAATTAGAAAACCTGAGCCTTACATTTAAGATGCGTGCTTGCAAATCCATCACCCTCAAGGAATTCCTCCTAGGGAAGATTTTTTCCCGCAAGGCGCCCCCCGATATCGTAGTAGATGCTCTTAAAAACGTTAGTTTTACCCTCGAAAAAGGACATCGTCTTGGCATCATTGGCCATAATGGTGCAGGCAAAAGCACCCTCCTAAAAACTCTTGCAGGAGTCTATTACCCCTC
>CALARU010000201.1 GCA_937888715.1 uncultured Planctomycetaceae bacterium
GAACTTTCCACCAAGCCTTTGGAATCTAGGCCTTCGCTTCGAAGTATGGGCCTGTTTCCAAGCATTGGTTGGACTTTGCTGCTTGGTGTTTTTAGTGTTGGGATTTTTCTCGTCACCCCTAGAACTGATTCAGCCTCTTGGAACCCGTTGCTTAGGTTTGGCCAAATCCGGGGTGTCGGGGGTGCAGGAGTTACTGGTTTTGCAGAGCAAATGAATTTAAACAAGACGGGCGAAATCGAACTTAATGATGATATCGCAATGACGGTTTCGGTAACCGATATGGATGATAAGCCCTATTCCGGATTGGCCATTGATCAGCGTTGGCGCGGTGCGGTGCTTGAGCATTACGACAATGGTGTTTGGAATCGAAGGGTCTCACGAAAACCTGTTCCAAAAGTAGTCCAGAAAAAGCTACCTTACTTTGGCCCCGAACAATTGATTTTTCATTATGAACTAACTCCCAGAAAAGTCGGTGGATTGTTTCTCGCTGACCCAATTCGATTTAATTACAGTGATCCTGATATACGCCTACCCGTGGTTATTGACCCTCCTTATCAAGATATGTCTTTTTTTTACGAGCAAGGCAGTACCGTTCAATATTCCATGGCTGTTACCAAAATCAGGCAACCTATGGGCTACAGGCAGGTTGTACCTTCCAGAAACCAAGGTGAGCGAAGTGTTGCTACCCTCGATAATGAATTTCTCGGAGACCTTATCACCCCTAGGATTGGTTTACTGGAAGAGTGGACTCTCGGTGTTCTCGAATCCATCAAAGAAAACCCGCGTTATGGTTTGCAAAAGGTTACTTTCCCCAAGGGTTCTGTTCGTGAGCAAGGCAGGCCTTCGATTGAAAGTACTTATCGCGAAGTAGTTGCACGAGCCCTATCCAGCTACCTTTCTCAAAGTGGTGATTTTACTTATACCCTCGAAATTAAACGGGTTAATCCTAATGTTGATCCTGTTGTCGATTTTCTTTTAAATGTTAAAAAAGGGCATTGCGAACGCTATGCGTCCGGCCTAGTTCTGATGCTTCGTTCCCTTGGAATTCCTTCACGCGTTATCAAAGGTTTTCGTGGTTGTAATTATGCCGACAATGGTTCTTATGTTATTCGTAATAATCAGGCTCATAGCTGGGTCGAAGTTCTTGTTCCGCAACTTTCTGCTGATGGAACTTTTAGGCAGGATATAGTTTCAGGCAGGCCGATTTTTGACTGGCTCACTCTCGACCCAACCCCTGATACCGAACTCCTTGAAAATCAGAAATTTTCCTTCTTGCGGATGATTGCTGAATGGGTCGACCGAGCTAAGGCTTTCTGGCGCGATATGATCGTTGATTACAATGCCGATCAACAAGCCGAGTTCTGGTACAGGTTTTTTCCTGAAATGAGCAACACCAACCTACAACGATTGATCGCATCGCTTCCCAAAATATTTCTAGGCATTGGTTTTACTCTTCTTGCGGGAGTCGGTTTGGTTCTGGGCCTTCCCAGACTTATAGCGGGAATTGGTTCGTTGAAGTATGTGGGCCAAAGCCCTGCCAGAATTCAATTTGATAAACTGAAAGTTTTTGCACTGGTGCATCTGCGACTTTCACCCTCCCCAGGAGAAACACCTCTCGAGTTTGCTGCCAAGTTGAAAATAGAATTGCTCCATTTGCAATTGGAACCTCGGTTAGTGATGATTCCCGAAAAAATTGCCCGTACGCTTTATGCTGTCCGATTCGGACAAGCCGACTTTTCCAAAAATGGTTCCAATCTATTGGCCGCAGATCTTCAAGAACTCCAGTCGCAATTCATTGCCAAAAAAAGAAGCTATTCTTCTGGTAACAGAACCTTGGTTGCTGCAGAATAACATGTTTCCTTGTTTATCATTTGCTTCTCTGGTGCGAATTCCTTGATCTATCCATCAAGATCGATTAATTTTAAAGAAGTTGGCCACTTGATAACCGGCTTTTTGTTGACTGGAAGGTGATGCCTTATGATTCATGTTAAAAATCTCACCAAGTACTACGGCGATTTCCTCGCAGTGGGCGGTGTTTCCTTCGATGTTCTGAAAGGTCAGGTAGTCGGATTCCTTGGCCCCAATGGCGCAGGTAAATCCACGACCATGCGTATCCTTGCTGGATTTCTTACCGCTACCTCGGGTCAGGTTACTATCGATGGTATTGATGTTTTTTGGGATCCCGTCGCTGTCCGTAAACGCATTGGCTATATGCCCGAAAGTTGCCCGCTCTACCCAGAAATGCGCGTTGTTGAATACCTTACCTTCAGGGCAGGTATCAAAGGTATCCATGGCAGCCTCCGCGCCAAGCGCGTTGATGAATGCTTGAATCGTTGCTGGCTTGGTGAAGTTCGGAGCCAGATTATTGGCACCCTTTCCAAAGGGTATAGGCAGCGTGTGGGGCTGGCTGATTCTTTACTTGCAGACCCCGCGGTGCTAATTCTGGATGAACCCACTGCAGGGCTAGACCCCACCCAGATTCGCGAAACCCGTAAACTTATTCGTGAACTTGGTTCTAGGCATACCATTCTGCTTTCTACCCATATCCTTTCCGAAGTCGAGATGACTTGCGATCAGGCCATCATCATTAATCGAGGCAAAGTCGCTCTTGCGGGCCCCCTCGAAGATTTGCGCTCCAAGAATCAAACCTTGGAAGAAATGTTCATCAAACTTGTTGATAGGGAAGAATCCGCCTTGGCAGGTGGATGATTTTCTCTGTTGGAGATTTTATCATGCAGGAAATTACTGTAATTGAATCAACACAGCCCACTGTACTTGCAACAATAATTGCGATTGCGCTTGGTGCTGTTATCTTTTTCATTGCAAGCTACCTTGTTCGTGGGCTTTATAGTGCCAGAACTCTTTTACGTAGAGAATTCAGCGCTTACTTTCTTTCCCCCATCGCCTATGTCTTGTTTGTTGTTTTCCTTGCAGTCACTGGCTACCTTTTTCATCGAACCTTCGATCTTTTAACAACCGTTGGCCCCAAGGGAACAGAATTTCCCATGCAAGCCATGTTTGCTGATGAACGATTCTGGCTCGTGTTTCTCTTTATCCCACCAATCCTTACCATGAGGCTTTTTGCTGAAGAACGCAGTGCAGGTACCTTGGAAATGCTGATGACCGCCCCACTCCTCGATTGGCAGGTAGTGCTATGCAAATACCTTGGATGCCTGGCTTTTTATGTTGTCCTTTGGCTTCCCACGCTCTGTTATCTTCCAGCTCTTCTAGGTTGGCATGCTTTCGAATTGCATGCTCCTTCAGGCTTTGCTTCCTTTGTTTTTATTTTCGGATTGATCCTATTTCTTGCTGGCATTGTGCTTCAGTTCCCCATTAATCTTGAACCAGTCTGGAGGCTTTCAGGCTTGCTCATGATTGCCTCAGGTTTAGTGATTTGCATTCTTGGAGGTATGAATCATTTTCAATCGGATGCGCCACACCTCATTGATTTTCAATCAGAAATTGATCCCTTCCCTGTGCTCTCCACCTATCTCGGAATGTTCCTTGCGGGCGCGATGTTTCTTTCCATTGGCATTCTTGTTAGCAGCTTGGTAAAAGACCAAATGGTTTCCGCTCTCATTGCGATGGGGTTAAGTTTGCTATTTTTAGTCGCAGGGTTTTGGCGCCCAGAACAAGATGGCGGGTTGTTTTATCGCACCCTTTACTTCTTTAGTGTGCCTTTGCATTTCGAACGATCTTTCACCCGCGGTATTTTTGATACCAGACCCATTATCCTCTATGTCAGCACTGCGTTTTTCTGTCTGTTCCTTACTGTTCGAAGCCTTGAAAGCAGGCGCTGGCGCTAGGAAAATATTACCATGAAAACACAAATAGAAAAAAAAACAGGATTGTTCACCAGGTTTCATGCCTCGGTTCGACTTCTTGGCTTAACTGGCTTTCTCCTTGGTTTTGCAACTATCATACTTGCAAACCCGGCTGATCTTGCCACCTCCGCAAAAGATATTAGTGCCCAGATTCGTTCCTGCGAATTTGCAATCATTCCCCTACTTACCCTTGTAGGTTTTTTCATTGGCTTCGCTGCTATTGCTATTGAACTCTTTATTGCCCTAAGTTTTGCAGCAGGAAGAAAAAACGCAATGGGCGTTGGCGCCACCGCTCAAATTGCCCTTGCAACCATTCTGGTTTTAGGCGTTAACTTTTCCAGCTTCTATAACTACTCCTTGTTTGATTTTACCCGGGCCCACCTCTTCACTCTTCCCAAAGATCTTAAAGCTAGGCTTCAAAACCTCAAGGAAGAAACCACCATCGTTGTTTGCCAACTTCATAAAACCTATGGCAACTTTACCGACAAACCCGATCGTTATGACTATGCCGCTGAACGCCTTGTGGTGGGCAAGGTGAAGGATCTCGTGGATCAATTAAGGGAATTTGGCCCACGCTTTAAAGTGGTAGTCCTTGATGTCGAAGAAGAAAGCTACGAGCGAAAATTAAATCAACTGACCCAGAGTGCGCCAGAACTTAGAAAGGCGATTGAAACCGCCCCGGAGAATAGCATCTTCTTCTGGGCTAAAAAAGCGCCTCTTGCTTCTGCTGCTCCTACCGAAATCCTACAGCGAATCAGTTTCAACGAATTCTACAGACTCGATAAAACTTCTTCCCAACTTGCAAACGAAGGGCGCGGCAATCTCGTCTTATTACCCCAAGGTTCTGAAGGATTGGGTGCTGCAGAACCGTTTGTTCGTAGAATCTTAAGTCTTGATGCCCCCAAACCTAAGGTTGCAATTGCGGTCGTCGATGAATGGCTTACCTCGAAAGGTACCGATTCCTTCGGGCTCGCAGGGTTACGAAAATCCTTGGAAAGTCAGGGATTCGATGTCAAGGATCTTATCCTCCGTAAACTGCGACAACGGCCTTCCTCTTCCGTTGCTTATACCTTCGATGAAAGTAAATTAGATCGACTTGATCAAAAGCTTCGAAACCTTAATTTGAATCTCGAAAGGTTTGACAAAGGAATTGATTCCCTAGGGAAAATGGTCACTCAGTGGAAATCAACCCCCATCCCTGAACTTGAAAAAGCTTACGCTGAACTCCTTCGAGGCGGGCGATTGTCTGAAAACGCACGAAGGGATCAAGTGGAATATTTTGAAAGCGAACTGCGCAACATTCAAGATGCAAAAGAGCGTTTCAAAAAGCAAAAAGATGAAGCTCTCAAAGAACGCAACCTCCTCGATGTTGATTCCCTAATTGAACAACAGCGTATGACCGATCTCGAAGCCAAAATGAATATCCTGCTCGCAGATTGCGACCTCTTGATTGTTCCAAGGCCCACGCTTCATGATGTAATTACCGATGATCGCAATCTTCCATTCTGGTTGCATGGACTCGAAAAAGCACAGATCAATGCAATGCAGAGTTTCATCAAGAAAGGCAAACCTGTTTTTGCACTTCTTGGCCCTGTTTCTGAACCCTCTGATCAGGGCCCTGTGCCCCCAGGCTTTATTGCTAACGATGGGTTCGAAGATATGCTCGGAAAACTTGGCTTTCGCTTCGGTAAACAAACCGTCCTCTTCGA
>CALARU010000202.1 GCA_937888715.1 uncultured Planctomycetaceae bacterium
CCACCAAAAGCTCAATCAGGGTAAAACCCTTTGGCCGACGAGATGAAAACATCATAAGGAACCTCCAATTTAGTAAAAAAGAATAAAAGAGCGACTACTAAATATATCGTTAAACACAATCCTAGCACAATCTTAATCTTGATAAAAATTATTCAAATAACAAAATACCTTCACTATATGCGTCAAAATCCTTATAGAGGCTTATAAAATAGGGGATTTGACTATAAAATAATAATGTGGCAAGTGGCCTACATGCGCTAAAAACAGTGCTGTTTTGCCCCAAGGGCTCTGAAAAACATCATTAAGTATCCCAGAAAATAGCCCTAACGACCTTACTTTAGGGGTTATAAGCGAGCGCATCGACTGACCGATATAATGGATGATATGATGCCACGGTTGGCATCTCAGACTAAGCTGAACGCATGGGATCATGGATCGATCAGGAACTTGCGGGTTGTGAGTTCGCCGACATAACGGACATGAAAAAAAGGAACCTAGAAGTAAACTTCTAGGTTCTGTAAAGTTTCTGACCTATGAGCGGGCCGGTTAACTTTTCTTTTTCTTCGGAATGTCCGTTACCATTTTGGTAGGATCCTTATCGGGTGGAGTCTCTAACACAAGTGGGCCACCCCCTCCTCCACATCCGAGTAAACTAAAACTGAAAACACAAACCAGAACCCACAAGATATCCTTCTTCATTATTTCTCCTTGAAGACAAAACGGACGCAATTTTCGATCCACAAAAACACCTATTATTCCCAATCGGTTCCAAGAACCCCGCCATCCCCTGGTTCGAGAGCTTTTTCCCAAGTGACCTGAGTAATCCCAGAACCAATCGTTCGAACGCTACCGTCCATTAGAAGGGTAACGCAGGCAGAATGCGCAGAAGTGGCCCGGTTTCTGTCACAGGTTCCGGAGGAATAAAGCACGCCGATTTGGGGGGGCTGGTTCCAAGTACCGCCCCTCATTTTATTTCCAATGGTTACCCCCCAGGAATCTGCATTCCACCCATTCATCCTGTTTCCACCTGGCCAATGGAGGAGGTTTCCCTGACCATTGCAGCCTGCATAGCGTTCTGCAAAAGCAATCGTATTCGAAGTTCCATCCGGTATATTGCCTATGGAATAGGCAGCAACGGAACTAGGTTGGTTTATGTCGGTATTTGATGAAGTTGCGCCAAACACTTGAAAATTGGCGGCATAAGATGAGCCAGCCCAGTTATTAACCTGATAGACCGAGTAGCCATTTACCATCGAGGAATCGGAAGGGCACTGGAAAGCCTTAATGGTTGCGGTTCGTATCGTGCCTGAGGGGGTTCCCGTAAGCGCGCAATCCCAATTCCAGCGCTGACCGGTGGCGGCCTTGAAAATATTATCCAGTTCCAAATAAGGAAGCAAGGCAAAGTTAATATTGTACCCTGGCTGACCGCTACTTTGCGCTTTGAGGGCGCTGGGTAGCTTATTAAAAGTATCTGCGAAGTTATGAATCGCCAGCCCAAACTGTTTCATATTGTTGGTACAACTCATACGGGCTGCAGCTTCCCGAACTTTTTGCACTGCTGGCAACAACAAGCCTATAAGAATCGCAATGATGGCGATAACCACCAAAAGCTCAATCAGGGTAAAACCCTTTGGCCGACGAGATGAAAACATCATGAGGAACCTCAATAAAAAAGATATGTATGTAAGGACTAATATAAATATATCCTTAACACAATCTTAACACAATCTTAATCTTGATAAAAATTATGTGGCTATTCAGGCCACTAACAAATTGGATGAATACACGTTATTGA
>CALARU010000203.1 GCA_937888715.1 uncultured Planctomycetaceae bacterium
CCCACCAAATCGAGGAACACCCTGCGCAATAAGATTTGTTTGTCTGCAGGTTTTTGCATTTGCAAACCCTTGGCTTCAAGGCTTGATGCAACGAACAGATCAATCGGGTTTGCAGAGATTGAAAGATTTTTAGGAGTGGGAGGATTTGATTTGGTTGGTTTTAGAAATGCCCAGTGCATGCGGGGATCTTTTTCAGGGACTTCATCAGGTGGAGACTGCGCACCTTGGATAATCCATATCCTCATTTTCTCGATTTGATCTGAATCCAAAGCCTTACCTTCCGGAGGCATGCGGAGGCTTGGGTCTTTTTCATTCACCTTAAGAAACAGGTTGCTTTTATCAAAGTCTTTAGGGAATACAACCGGACCATTGGTCCCACCTTTTTTCATAAGGGCAATCGTATCAAGCCTAAGGCCGGATTCCTGCTTTAATGCACCATGGCAGGCATAACATCGTTCACGCAATATCGGCTTAATATCTTTTTGATAATCAACAGATGACTGAGGCCCTGCATTAATCAAGGCGCAGAGCACTAAAATAATATCGCCTAACATTTGCATGATTTGGCTCGTAATTATCGTCTAACAAGGAGTGAAAGTATTATCTTAAAGCTTTACATCACCCTTTACACCATCAAAACAATTAAATATCAGTGTGAGAATTTTCTATGCAAGAAGATTAGAAACGATGCCGGTTTGATCTATATCTTTCAAGCCCGGATCCATGATGCCAAATTTTTTGCGTGGCTTCGCAACTGCTTCAAGCAGGGTGAGGTAGAAATTCGCCATGGTTCGATGTTTAGCAGATTGATATTGAGGTAACTGCAAATAACGCCCACCTTTTTTCAGCTTACCCCCAAGATTACCAAGCATGACCACAGGCCATTCATAAAGGTTTGGATGATGAGCATCGCCCGAATCGCTGAGATAAACAATCAGCGTGTTATCAAGCATGGTGCCATCGCCTTCTTTCACAGCATTTAACTTAGAAGCCAAGCCTGCGATTAATTTAGCGTGATACTGTCGAACCGTTCTAAAACAGTCCTCGTAATTTTTCCCCTCAACACCACCGCCATGCCCGTAATGATGCCCATCAACAGGAATACCAAGTTCCGGATACGAAATATAATGCTGCCCGCCACCTCCTGAAACCAAAGTGACCACATTGGTAAGCCCAACAATCAACGAGGCTGCAGCGATTTCGAATTGAGCCTCGAGCCTGTTGGTTTCAGTAGGGTTTTTAAATCGATGGTCTAACTTAGGAGCGTTTGATTTAAGAGAATCACGGATCGAATCGACTTTTGCCTGCCTATCTCGTAACGATTCAAACGCTTCTAAATACTGATCAAACTTATGCTTTTCTTCAGTAGCAAGGGCATTGCGGGACTTCTTTACATCTTCAGCCATGAAATCCAACAGGTTGGTTTTTCGATCAAACGCATCTTTACCAGAACCTTCTGCAACGCTGCCAAACAGCGCTTTAAAAGCAAGCTCGGGGGAACACTGAATAGGGACAGCTTTACCAGCGCCTGATGCAGAAAAATTGTAATTCATCATCATATCCGGTTTGTTCATCAATCCCAAACCAAGATGAGGCATGATGCCAGGAAGGGCTTCACCAAGTGCAAGGTCAATCGTTTGTGCCATCGGCCCTTTATTCGCGGGGTAACAACCCAATGCCCCATGATTCGCAGAGTGATCGCTCAACGCAATCCGACCAGATAACCCCTGAATCAAAGTTAACCTATCTTTAAAAGGGGATAACGGGTTTAAAGCAGCATTAAGCTCTAAGTCTTTAAGGTCGAGTTCAATTACGTTGTCGTTATTGGGTTTACCATCTTTCCCATCAGGCCTTCTTTTCACCCCTATAGGAACAAGATGATTTGGGTTCATGCCGTTGCCTTGAACTACAAATACAATTCTCTTGCGGATTGCAGAAGCATCGCCCCTTGCATGGGCAGCGAGTTGTAAAAGCACGGGAGATAATAAAGTTGCACCCGCACCAAGGGTGATATCTTTAATAACATCCCTGCGAGAACTTTTAATGCTCATTTGCCATCTCCTTTAAAATTAATTTGTTTGTCAATGTTGGATCTTGTTAAAAAAGAATCGGAAGACAGCAGCGAAACAACCAATGCTTTGAAACTACCCTGGCTATCCACATAAGCCTTATCCGCCTGCTGAAGTGTTTTGGCATCCGCGAGTGTTTCATTCCTGCCCAGAAAATATCGGAAAGTGTGCCTGATAAAAACCTGCCTGACACGATCGGATTTCGCAAGCCTTTGAATCATTTCCCTTGGATTGTTAACCGGGCCGTTAAGAATTGCATCGCCACTGTAAGATATCAATCCCTTGGAATTCAATTCAACCTCATGATTGATCGGGCCGAGAGATTTGCCGTTCTTATCAATATTTTTGGCAGTGGCTTCAAGATCGAGCACGGTCTCTGTGGTGCGAAATCTTCCAAAGTGATCGAAGTTTTCAAAGGGGAGGCCGAGGTCGTCCATAAAGCGATGGCAATTCACGCACCGGCCCTCACGGGTGACTTTCAATCGATCGCGAAAGGGCAGATGCTTCTCATCAGAGACTTGTGCAACGACGCCTATAGGCAGATCGGGTACTGTTCCTCCAAGCAATCGTTCGCGCACCCAGCGCCCCCTGCGCACCGGGTCGTTATCAAAATTAGTACTGAACGCAACCAGCCAACTGGGCTGCATCAATACCCCAATCCTGGTTCCCTCGGGAAGCACGGTTGGTTGTGTTGCGGGCCATTCTGGAACACCATAAACAGATTCCAACCCTAATCGCACTTTGTTATTTTTATCAGGGGGATTGGGAATAACCGCCCTAACCAATTCTTCCATGCGAGTCTGCTTATTCATTTTTTTTGCAGTGTTGACAAACGAAATCTTGGTGGTGAGCAATTCACGCAGTACATCTTTATCTGCTTTCAAAACATGCAACACCAGCCTGTCAGTATCTTCAACAAGAATGCGGGGCTCATGCATAAAACCATTAGGTTTATCCTTAAACACCTCGGTGGCATTTGCGTATTCGAAGTATTCACGAAAGAACTTGAGTATACGGGCATTTTCAAGCTTCGGATCATCCAGTATTCTTTGAACATGAATCTGAACTTGATTCTTAGTGGTAAGCTCACCCTTTTGTGCAGCTTGAAAAACCAATGCATCTTTTCTATCGCCAAGGGCAAGGCTGATTGCCCGCGCAAGATCCAAAGGCTCAAGCAATCTAGGCCCCGCATCTTTATTTACGCTTCCTTTTTCACTGCGAAACATTGCATCCGCCTTTAAGAGCACAGCTTGAAGCATTAACTTAATTGCAGAGGGCCTATCCCCGGACTTCGCACATTTGTTGTATAACCCCACAAACTCTTTAACCTCTTGGTCCGTGGCAGTTCGCGAAATCGCCAAGCGAAACTGCATTTGCAACGCATCCACAATTTGTTTTTCAGAAGGTTGCAACCCGGGATCCATCAGTATTACAAATTCGCGTATGCTATCGTTCTTGCCCTTCAACATTCCATCCTTGAATTCATGAGCAGTTTGCGCTTGAACAATAATTTCTGCATTGCGCATAAGAATCTCGGTGCTGGGCTCATCAATGGTATAAAGGCTTGCAAAATCCTTGATGCCCCGCTCCGGAATCAATGAAAAGGGTTGCACAACACCATCCAAGCGGGCCTTACTAATATCGCGGAGAAGCCCCTTGTAAGCTTCTGGGTTCAAACGCCATACGCGATCTCCCACACCATTTCCTTTGGGTAACTCTTTGGCAAACAGTAATTCATGCGGAATGAGATTGCCTTGGTTGGGTAGCCTTGGAGTAAAGGTTTCAAACTGCTTATCGATCCATTGGACGATTACTTTGGCATCTTCCTTGGGGAACTTTTTGCCATTATCAGGGGGCATGAGTTCTTGATCGATTTGTTCGCGAACACTAAACCAGATATCAGAATGAGAAGCTAAATCAAAAGGAAGATTATCAAGCCTGACCATACCGCCAGGTTTTTTCTCACCATGGCATCTGTTGCAATGCGCCTTAAACAATGAAGTGATTTTTTTTGTAGACTCATCAGAAACTTTGTTAGCATCTTGCAAAGGTGCAGCATCTAAAACGCCTGCGGTGATTATTACCATCACCAAGGTTTTCAGCCCAAGCCTTTGATCTATTTTTAAAGAAACCATATTTTCGTCTTCCTTCCGAATACTTTACTAATTCATTTTGAAGTCTGCCAATGAGGCCACATGGCTGCGTTTCCAACCTTTAAATTCGTGATCTGCTTTTCAGTTTTATCTTCAAGATTCATTACAAACAACTGCCTGACCCCATCGCGTTTAGAGCCATAAAGAAGGTACTTCCCATCAGGCGAAGGCTGGGGATGATAATGCAAAGTCATTGGCTTAGATTTGGTTAATTGAGTAATTGCGCCATCTGTGGTGATATTAAAAAGCTCGACCTTATTTTCAAGAATTGCTGTGTAGAAGACAGATTTCCCATCCTTTGCCCAGCAGGGTACATCGCTGCTACCACCATGAAAATCAGGTACATCGAGAAAATCAACAACACCTCGATACCCTCCTCGGTCCGCAATTTTTTTAAATCCCGTACCATCGGCTTTGGCCAAGCAAGGGTGACAATTATAATGCTCTCCTGAAACAAATAATAAGTACGAACCATCGGGGGACCAGGCGGGCGCAAAATTAAAAGGGTTCTGCGTTTCGATCTTTTGGGCATTATTACCATCTGCATCAGCTACATAAATTTGATAATTTTTATGGTAGGCAATGCGCTTGCCATCTGGGGAACTACTGAACCCGTAAGAGAACTCCTTAGAATCTTTGGTAAGATCAGTTTTGTTTTTGCCATCAAGGGTCATGCGAAAAGGGTGCGAATTCCCATCGATGATTGCTGTAAACCCAAGTTTGCCAGGCTCATTTTTCCAAAAGAACAAACCAGTGTTATAAAAACTAACACGATCGATTCCCGTCACATTAATCGGCCTCTTCGTTTCCAAATCCACCAAGAAGGAGTCAATGAGATACCCTTTCTTGGTATGGCGAAAGGTCTTGTTTTTCTCTTCCCATTGAGCGTTTTCGTAATCCTCCCAACCCCGAACAATGATTGCCTGCCTGCCATCGGGAGACCACCCTGAAAACTGCGTCCAAGAATCGGGCTCGGTAACTAATTGATCCGCAATTTTGCTTGGAGAGGTGCCATCAGCCTTCACCAAGGATGCTCGCATGGTGCGTACATTCGGGTGCCTACCCCCCTCAAGATTCGTTTTAAGTTCTGTGTACCCAATCAACGGAATGGTATTGGGTTGGGCATGAACCATAAAACTTTGCATAGAAAAAACTAAGGTCATGAAGCAGAGTGATGAAATGAATATCGTCTTCATGATGAATCTTTCCCGCGAGTAATTAGGCAAGTATTCCCTTAACAATGTTTCCATGCACATCGGTCAGTCTGTATTGCCTGCCCTGATAACGGAAAGTCAGTTTTTTATGATCGATGCCACAAAGGTGAAGAATAGTCGCCTGCATATCATGAACATGAACAGGATCTTTGATGATGTTCCAACCGAAATCATCGGTGGCTCCATAAACGCTACCCGGTTTGATACCGCCCCCCGCCATCCACCAGCTAAAAGATTTGCCAAAGTGATCACGGCCCTTGGGGTTCGCAGGATCACCCTGACCAAAAGGCGTACGGCCAAACTCTCCGCCCCAAATTACAAGCGTATCATCAAGCATGCCGCGTTCTTTTAAATCTTTGACCAGTGCTGCGGAAGGCCCTTCGGTATCTTTGCATTGGTTTTCGAGTTGGGTGAAAAGGTTGCCATGCTGATCCCAACCAGAATGCATCAATTGCACAAAGCGCACGCCTCGTTCAAGCAACTTTCGAGCAACAAGACAATTGTTGGCAAAGGTTCCTTTGTTAAGTGCATCGGGGCCATAGCGTTCGATGGTGGATTTTGATTCTTTGGTGAAATCCACCAGATCGGGAACGCTGGTTTGCATTTTGAAAGCCATCTCGTATTGAGCAATGCGGGTATCGATTTCTGGATCTCCAACATCAACCAAATGCCTTGCATTAAGTTCAGAAATTTCGTCAAGCAATGCACGCCTAGCAGTAGGGCTAACGCCTGCTGGGTTGGCCAAGTAGGGAACGAGATCACCCGAATTGCGGAAGCGAACGCCTTGCAATTTGCTGGGTAAAAAGCCATTGCCCCAGTAGTAATCAAAGAAAAGCTGACCGCAAGTTCTACCCTTATCCGAGGATGTCATCACCACAAAAGTAGGCAGGTTATCTGTTTCACTACCTAAGCCATAAGAGAGCCACGAACCTAAACTGGGCCTGCCAGGCGTTTGTGCGCCAGTCATGAAAAAAGTAACACCAGGCGCATGATTCACCGCTTCGGTATTCATGCTGCGCACTACACAAATATCATCAGCAATCTGACCAATATTAGGAAGCATCTCACTAAGAGAAATCCCGGAAGTACCATACTTTTTAAAAGGCTTGATTGCAGGAAGGCAGGGCCACTTACCATAGCCGCTCGACATAGTGGAAAGTCGGGTGCCACCTCGGATAGTGTCGGGAATGTCCTTACCCAGCATGGTTTTCATCATGGGTTTTTCATCAAACAAATCAACATGGGAAGGGCCGCCCCCCTGCCAAAGAACAACAACGCGCTTTGCCTTTGGTGCAAAATGTGGCAGATCAGCAAGGCCGCCTGTGCCTTTTTTTGTTTCCACGCCTTGTGCATTATTGGCGCCCAGCAATGTTGCAAGTGCTGCGGTACCTAATCCGCTTCCCATTGAAGCAAGAGCTTCCCTGCGGGTTAAAATGTTATCTTTAAGAAATTGATGGTGATTCATAATTGGATTATTCCCTTGTCATTGCTTCATCAAGATTCATGATGGCCAAGCAAACAGCGCTTAGCCCCGCATGAGAAGATAAATCTAATGACTCATCTCTTTTACTGCTGCCCATGCTTAAAAATGCCTTTGCGCCTATCGGATCGGCTTTGTAAATTGCTTCTTGTTTTTCAAACGCCCTTCGTAGAATTTTAGTTTCTACAGCAGTGGGTGTTCTGCAAATTACTTTCCGAAACGCATCAGCAAGCCTTGCATCAACATCTTTATTTGCCTTCATACTTTCTTGAGCCAACACCCGGGCAGCTTCCACCCAAGTTGGATCATTCAACATCGTAAGAGCATGTAATGGAGTGCTGGTGGTGGATTGCCTAACTCTGCAAGTTTGGCGATTTGAGGCATCAAACATATTCGCTGGGCCAACAGTTCTGCGCCAGAAAGTGTATAAACTTCGCCTATAAAGATCTTTCCCTGAAGAGGCAGGGTAGGTGAAGTCGCGTTCTTTGGTGATTGCAAGTGCCTCCCAGACGCCATCGGGCTGATAAGGATAAACAGGTGCGCCACCAACTTTAAGATCGATCAAGCCAGAACTTGCAAGGGCCCAATCTCGAAGCAAGGGCGAAGGCAGACGAAACCTACCCGACCTGGAATAATATTTGTTTTCAGGATCAAGGGCACGATGCTCGGGGGTAGTCTTACTAGCTTGCCTATAGGTAGCGCTAGTGAGAATCATTTTTTGCATCGCCTTGGTGCGCCAGCCTTTCTCACGGAATTCGACAGCAAGCCAATCCAACAACTGGCCATGGATGGGGAACTCACTTTGCACGCCGAAATCTTCAGAGGTCTTGACCAAACCAGTAGCGAAGAAGTGCTGCCAAATGCGGTTTACCTGAACCCTTGAAGTCAAAGGGTGCTCTGGTGCGACAAGCCATTGTGCCAAGCCCAATCGATTTAAAGGCGCATCCTTCGGAAGCTTGGGCAGAAACTCTGGAGTGTTGAACGAAACTTTTTCTTTGGGATTAAGATACTCGCCCCGGTCAAGGATTTTGGTTTCGCGCGGCTTGGCATCGCTCATCACCATCGCCCTTGGCAACTTATCACCCTTGTAATCGTTGAGCTGTTTTTTGACAGCTTCAAACTTAGCAACAGCAGCATCTTTACCCGTAAGGCCAGCCTTTACTTTTTCATCGAAGTATTTTCGTAAATCATTGGCAAGAGCTTTCTTTTCCGCATTACTGCGATCCGCTTCCACCTTTTTCAAAACCTTGAGTACACTTTCAGGCACGCCCTTTTCCATCGCTTTTTTCACATCCCCAACTACTTCCTTATTCCATTTCTCGTAAGCAGCATCGACCACTTTTTTTGCATCGCCCTCTGCAGCCTTGATCAGAGTTTCAAAACCTGCAATTTGTACTTTATTTTCTTCTGTAGGAAGCTCTAAAAAGGGTGCAGCAACTCTAATGCGTGACGAAAAGAACTGAGGTGTGCCACTTTCAGGCAAGCGATTAAATGCATCCATCAAACTATAATAATCCTTCTGCGTGATGGGATCATACTTGTGATCATGGCATTGCGCACAAGCCATGGTCAAACCAAGCCAAGTGGTAGAGGTAGTATCGATGCGATCAAACAAGATTACATTGCGTTGCTCTTCAGCAATGGCGCCGCCCTCACCATTAAGCAAATGATTCCTGTTAAACCCGGTGGCAACTTTTTGATCTTGAGTCGCATTAGGAAGAAGATCACCCGCAAGTTGCCAAGTAGTGAATTGATCAAAAGGCAGATCATCATTGAACGCCCTTACCACCCAATCGCGCCACATCCATTGCCAAGTATCGCCATCCTGCTGGAAGCCATTACTGTCTGCATAGCGGGCAGCATCAAGCCAACCAAGAGCCATGCGCTCGCCATAATGTTTACTTGCAAGCAAACGATCCACGAGGGATTCATAAGCCTTCTCACTTTTATCTGCGACGAAGTCATCAACTTCTTTGGGAGTGGGGGGCAAGCCGGTAAGATCGATAGAAAGCCTTTTGATAAGAGTGAATTTATCTGCTTCTGGGGAAGGCACGAGGCCAACAGTTTCGAGCTTTGCAAGTACGAATGCATCAATGGGGTTACGCACCCAGCTTTTATTTTTTACCACAGGAACAGTAGGGCGCACTGGGGCCACAAAAGCCCAATGCGAACTGTACTCCGCGCCTTGATTGATCCATCGTTCGAGAAGTTTCTTCTGCTCTGCGCTCAACCGCCTGTTCGATTTTGCAGGGGGCATCAGCTCCGCCGCTTTATCTGAATGAATCCTTTTTATCAATTCGCTTTTAGCGCCATCCTTCGGAACAATGGCCCCTGTTTTGAAAGCAGATTCTTTTTGATCGAGTCGTAAATCTGCCTTACGCTTGTTACCATCCTGCCCATGGCAATAAAAACAATTCTCCGAAAGGATCGGTCTGATATCGCGATTGAAATCAACAGGGGATTCATCTGCATATCCCAGGCTCAAGGTGCTCATTAAAAGGGGAAGAACGAATTGCATGAACAAACTCCAACCTGGCGGGATTTACAACAATCAATGCAGTTAAATAGTACCACAAATTGCATTAAAGTACACTTTTATGATAACCATCAAAGCTTTTAACAGCTTATTTTTTTAGCACTCTAACTCGATGGTTTTCACTATCACCAATAAATACCGAACCATCAGCATCAACAAAAATACCATGGGGCCTTGCAAGTCTGCATTTGAACGGGTCACCATCAGGGCCATCCGCTTTTTTACCATCGCCCACCAGCAGTTCCAAAGTTCCCTTTTTCATATCAATCATTCTGACGGAATGAGATTCCGTGTCTGCAAGATATACATTCCCAGAAGCATCTAGGCTGACACCCTTGGGCCCAGCAAGGGTAGCGAGCTTTGCAGGTCCGCCGTTACCCGAGAAACCAGATTTCCCCGTGCCTGCTATATGATTGATAATGCCTGACTTAGGATCCAGTTTCAACACTGCATTGCCTTCACGCAATGCAAGCCAGAAAACGCCATCAGGTGCAATACAAACCGCCCGTGGCCCATTAAGAGTTGATCCTTCAATCTTCGAGCCATCAGGAGATGTCTTTTTTTCGCCATTACCTGCGTAGGTACTAATCATCCCACTCTTCATATCAATCTTACGAAGCCGATGATTGATGATATCGCATACGAAAATATTATCAGAAGCATCGATAGCCAAGCTGTGTGGCGCACTAAGTTGCCCCTTAACGGCAGGGCCATTATCGCCAGCGAAGCCCGCTTTCCCCGTACCCGCAACGGTGCTGATGATTCCAGTTTTAGAATCCACCTTTCGCACCACATGGTTGCCAATTTCAACAAAGAAGAGATTGCCTGCTTTATCCCAAGCGATTTCATAAGGCTGGTTTAGAGATGCAGCAGTTGCGGGGCCACCATCACCTGCATAGCCCTTCTTGGCACTTCCTGCTACGGTGGTAATAATCCCATCCTTGGCAACCTTACGAACTCGATGATTATCTACATCGCAAATGTAAAGGGCGCCATCAGGGCCACGAGCAATATGAAAAGGATTGTTAAGCTGAGCCTTAGAAGCCGGTCCACCATCGCCCGAAAATCCTTTAACCCCAGTGCCTGCAAAAGTTTCAACATTGCCTGCATTGGCAATGCAAGAAAACAAAAAGAGACTCATTAATACTGCGGAAAATCGATTCATAATACAAACTCCCAAGGCCATTAAAATTTAGATTCTTATCGTAGCATCTTCTGAAAGCGTGCCCAAGAAAGATTGCGATAAACTTAATCCCATCTTAATCTTTTGCGGTTATACTATTTATTTAAATCGATGATGCTTTAAGGAACACTTTAGTATGCAACGCACCCTAACCTTCATTTGCTCTTTCTTACTATTCATCATTTCAACTACGCAGACTCTTGCGCATGATGGCCATGCCCATCCCATCAACTTTAACGAACTTAATTTGCTACCTAACTTTGATGCGACTGCTATTCCACCCCTGAACGCTTCAACCATCTTCCTAGCAACTTTGTTCGTTCTTATTTTACTCCTCGCAATGGTGAAAGTTTATCAAACAAACAAACTGTTTAATCCCATGACGATTGTTGTAGGGCTCTTCATGATCTGCC
>CALARU010000204.1 GCA_937888715.1 uncultured Planctomycetaceae bacterium
CTTCCGGCTCTAAATGTAGTGTTTTGATTCCGTGTTAATCCGTTGCTTTATCTTCTGCTATCGAGGCAAAACATTAAGTGAAAACCGTTGTTTCAAAAGAGGTGAAGCAAAAGAATTGATTAAACCTGAACATCATCATTGCGAACACGGGGGGTGAATACCAAGCTGGTTTCATCCACTTTAATGAATGCATTGAAGTTTTCAGGCAGCTCTAAAATGCCGGGCGATGTTTTCTCAATCATCACCGCAATACCAAACCCCAAGCCCACGCTGAAGTTCACATTAGGCACCCGACTATCCATCAGCTTTGCGAGCACGAATTTCTGAATTTTAAAATCTGGTGCTTCCGCATACTCGGGCTTGAACTCCATTAATTCCGCGGGCTTCATGAGCAGAGCATTTTTAGTCGCATCAGCATTACGATAAATCACCAACTTACAAGTAAAATTGGGTTTGAAGTATTGGTCAAAATGCTCCTTAGAAGAACCGCCAACCACTGCATCAATCGTAAGAGTGTAATGCCCCGCCCTGAAGTTTCGAATCTCTTGGGCTAGAAATACCTTATCCCCTTGCGCAACTTTTATCTTCTTTCCCTTAGCAGGCATGATACCAATCACAGCCTGATTTTTGCTGGTGTCTTTTGCCAGAGGAGTTTGCTGCAGAATCACCCCCATGTCAAATCCTTTAGATGCATCGCCCAGGGGGAAACCCTGCCAGCCTTTCAAGCGCTTGCCACTGCCTGCAAGCTGCAACGGTACCACTTCAGAAGCAGCCTGCTGCGATTTTTTATGCGTATCTGCAAAGCGGGTGTTTAGTAATAATGCATCGCTGAATTCCGGAACGAAAGCGATATTCCCAGTGGGTTGGGTTCGCAACATCGTGGCTGGTTTTTCACCAAGGATTGCATCGAGGGGCTCACCATTACTGATATGAACATTTCTTCCAGTGTTGGCAATATTGGGATAGATGGAATCGTAAGGTATGCCCAGCAGATGAAAAATAGTTGCAGTAAGATCCTGAGGTTCGTGCATTCCTGTTTTGGGATATGCGCCATCTTTATCGCTCGAGCCATAAACCTGAGCAGTGCGAATTCCTGCACCCGCCATTATATAACTGAATACATGGCCCCAATGATCCCTTCCCGCTGCTGCATTGATGCGGGGGGTTCTACCAAACTCGCCAATCGCAACCACCAAGGTTTCTGCGAGTAATCCCCGTTCAGAAAGATCTTCGATGAGTGCGGTTAAAGAAACATCAAGCTGCGGGCAAAG
>CALARU010000205.1 GCA_937888715.1 uncultured Planctomycetaceae bacterium
TTCCACCCTATAATAATGTTTCTGCTGTTGCTGGTATGTTACTTACTTTTGAACCTAATACAGATAACGAAGAGACTATCAGTTTGCGGGTTAACCCCATGAATGGGAATCTTGTAGGAGATTTTCAAAAAACACATCCTCGGGCAGGATTTACAAAACTTGACATCATCAATCGCGGAAATCCGGGGCCTTGGGTTGGTTATGATCGTACCAAAGATCGTGATGTTGTGCCGTATGCGGAGATAATTGAATAAACCCTTTTGAGGGAGTTTTACCCGATAAAGGTAAAATATTTGTGTTTTCAAGCTTTGTAAGCTAAGCTTCATGTGTTGATATTCTTTATTCTTTTTCAGGAGAATGCTCATGTTTAGGAAATTAATCACTCTTCGAAAAGGGTTTACCCTTATCGAGCTTCTGGTGGTTATTGCCATCATTGGCGTTCTGATCGGCTTGCTGTTGCCCGCAGTGCAAAAAGTCCGGGAAGCAGCTTCCCGCGCCCAAAGCCAAAATAACCTCAAGCAAATGGGCCTCGGCTTCATTGGCATGGCAGCAGATTCCAAGGCAGGCTACTTGCCCCCAGCATATGCAGATTCCAGTTTTTCTGCGGATTTAAGAAGTAATATTGGTAATTACCGAGGTGCAACTAATATCAGTGGTTTCACCTGTTTACTTCCGTTTATTGAACAAGAACCCTTGTATCGTTCATTTGTTGCTGGGGGATCCCCAACAACTAGAGTGGCAGTATTTGTTGCGCCATTAGACACCACTCAAGATCAAGCGAGTAATACTACAAGCTATAGTCTTAATCATTTAGTTTTTGTGGGTGGAAGTGCTGCAAATAATCATCCCCCTGCTCCAGGAGGTGGCAATGGTAGTAGATACACATTAGGTTCAGCCCCGTACAATTTGGGCACTTCGACTTCAACAGCTAACACCTTGGCTTCTGAGGCCTTTGCTGCTTATTATGGGCCTAATGATTCAATTACTCCAAAAGCTTGTGTTCTAACCCGCTTGCCAGATGATTTTAAAGCTGGTGCATCCAATGTGATTTTAGTTACCGAAAAAGCTGCATCTACGGCTGGTGGTGGTGCCATATCTTTTTCCGGAAGGAATGCTTGGACCGATCCATTTTTAATCGCTGGTAATACTACAGGCAAGGCTTTTCAAAAAGGTGGAGACCCAAAACTATTTGAAAAAGATTTACCACAAAGTTTTACTACGGGACCTTTAATGATGGTCTTGGCAGATGGCTCTGTACGATCTTTTAATAACGATATTGGTTATGCCGCTGCCGCCGCCACCCCTAGCCCTAATTTCCTGCGGATGTTTAATCCCAGAGCAACTGGTTCTGTTGATTTCGATAACTAACACCGTTTAACACAAAACCCAAAGGCCCGAGGGAATATTTCCCTCGGGCCTTTTTTTATTCCTAATCCTTTCCCAACTCTTTTATTCCAGCTGCAATAAACCCTGCGAATTATCCCTGTTTTTTCACTCTTCCCCAAGCTTTTTCAGCAAATCCCTGTTTTTTAAGCCTTTACTCACCTCCACTTTACTAAAA
>CALARU010000206.1 GCA_937888715.1 uncultured Planctomycetaceae bacterium
TAACATAGGTATTTTACGCCAGAATATTGTGAATGATGTTGCCATGCACATTGGTCAATCTTCGTTGAATACCATTGTGATAGAAAGTAAGTTGTTCGTGATCGATGCCCAGAATATGGAGAACAGTCGCATGGAAATCATGCCATGCAACAGGGTTGGTTGCTACCTTCCAGCCAACCGGGTCTGATTCGCCATAGGTTGTTCCGTTTTTTAAACCTGCCCCTGCCATCACCACTGAGAAAGCGTATTTGTTATGATCCCTTCCGGTTCCAATGGTTGTTGAAGAAGATTGGGCAAAAGGAGTCCTGCCAAATTCCGTGGTGAATAAAACTAAAGTATTCTCAAGCATTCCCCGTTGTTTTAGATCAAGGATCAATGCTGCAACAGGTTGATCGATTTTTAAAGCTTCTGCAGAATGGTTTTCTTTTACATTTTCGTGAGCATCCCAACTAGCTCTTGGGTTGCCAGCAATGGGGCCGCCCGAGTAGATTTGCACAAAGCGAACCCCCCGTTCCAAAAGTCTTCTTGCAAGCAGGCATTTTTGGGCACATACAGATGTTTCTGGCCGGTTGATCCCATAAAGATTTTGGATATGCATTGGCTCGTTGCTGATGGTTGTAGCCTCAGGAACAGAAAGTTGAAGCTTTGCTGCCATTTCATGAGATTTTATTCGTGCTGCAAGATTCGTATCGCCCGGGAATCCTGAAAGGTGCGATGCGTTTAATTGGTTAAGGAAATCAAGGGAGTCCTTTTCTTCATCTATGCTTCGCGCTATTGCTGGGTAAAGATTTTTTAGAGGCTGGTTCCCCGATTGAAAAATAACTCCTTGGTGATTTGCTGGTAAAAAACCATTCGACCAGTTGGAAGCACACCCGTTCGGTTCGCCTCTACCATCAGGAAGAACAATAAAGACAGGCAGATTTGCATTTTCAGAACCAAGGCCATAGGAAATCCAGCTTCCCATCGAAGGGAAACCGTTTGAGTTAAACCCACTGTTTTCAATAAAGAGTGCGGGTGTGTGATTTGCAGAATCAGAAACCATGGAACGAATGATGGTTAAGTCATCAGCGCATTTAGCAATGTTTGGGAATAAGTCGGAGATGTAGAGGCCAGAGTTGCCCCGTTGTTTGAATTCCCAATCGTTTTTTCGGATCAATCCAACTTGATTAAAGAATGTATCCGGGACTTTGTCGGTGAGTAGTTTTTTACCATGAAATTTTTCGAGTTCAGGTTTGTAATCAAAGGAATCAAGATGTGAAAGCCCGCCAACCAGAGATATTTGAACAACTCGTTTTGCTCTGATTTTCTTTGGTTTACTTTTTTCTTTGTTATCATTTGCAAATGACTTCTGTGCCAAAACGCTTGCTAAGGCAGTGATGGCAATACTTTGGCTGCCATTACATAGGAAAGATCTGCGGTTATTTAAAGAATCATACATTGTAGGATTTATTCCAAAGTGAGGAATTCGTTGGTGTTTAATATTGCCCTTATTAAAGGGGTAACTCCATGTTTTTCTACAAGGGCCAATGCTTTAGATTTTTCCGTATCTAAAGGCGGGCGTTGAAGCAGATGATTGAAAATATGGTTGATTTTTTGGTCCGTGGAAGTTAAAGCATCAAAGCTAGGGTGATTTTTGGAATAGGATTCTGAAAGATTTTGTGTGAAAGGCCCATTCCAGAATGCCAAAGCTTGAATAGGTGTTGTGGTCTTGCTTCTCTTTGGAGCCGCAGAAGAATTGTCGGGGCAATCGAAACTATCAAGCAATCCTTGATTAGCCCCACGCGGAGTAAAACGGTAAATACTATGTCTGGAAAGGCTGAAGTCTAATTTTTCTAGTGGATGATAGTAAGTGGTGCCGTTGTTTGATTCTGTTTTATAATCAGAAAACCCAGGGCCATACATTTCTTGATTGAATGTTCCGCTAGTTTTCAGGGCGGTGTCGCGTATCGATTCTGCATCTAATCTTCGGGGTGCCCAGCGCCAAAGATAACGATTGTCAAAATCTTTTTTGAGTGAATCAGCAGAGGGCTTTGATTCTTGTTGGTAGGTTCGGGATAGAACAATAGTTCGATGAAGTTGTTTCAATGAAAAACCAGAATCAATAAACGATTGGCTTAAGTAATCAAGAAGTTCAGGATGGGTTGGTTTGGAACCATTGAAACCAAAATCGCTGGGGGTGTCGACAATACCGTTACCAAAGTGGTAATGCCAGATTCTGTTGACGATTACTTTTGTAAATAAAGGGTTTTCTTTGGCCGTAATCCATTTAGCAAGAGCCGTTCTTCGTTCGGGGTCAGATGAGTTAGGAGCGATTTTAGTTAAGTTACCCGGAAAGGAAGGGACGGGAATATTGCCCGGGGCAACTTCGATTCCTGGTTCTGTAACCTGTCCTCTGTTGAGAAATTTGGTGGGTGAAGGAGAAACGGAAACAGCGGAGTAAATGATTGCGTTGCCCTTCTTGCTGGATAACAACCTTGCATCAGATTCAAGCTTTGCAATTTTATCTTTGATCGTTTTTCGAAGAACTATCTGCTCTTGGTTTAAATTAATTGTAAGATCATTTTCCGAAATGAAAACTTCGGATTCTTCAAAAAGTTTAGAGATATCGCTCGAGTTTAAAGCTTTATCGAAAACTCGGGCTTTTAAAATAGTGCCTGCAAATAAATGGTTACCACTTGGCGGTTCATGCCTGATGCCAAAAGCAATGATGGAACCATTAGCAGGAAATACTGCTAATCCTTTGCTTTGATAGGGTGCGCCATAGGTTTTTCCATTGCGATAGGCCGTGATTTTACCATCATCTGAATAAGTGATTGCAAGATGAATAGGTTTTAAATGCGCTTCATTTTCAGGCATACCTTTAAAAGATTGAGTTCGATTATGAAAATTACTTCCAGCCATCCACTTGGCGGACTCTAATTCTGCAAAAACAATGGAATCAAAAAGGGTTCCCTCCGAGGTTTCAACGGTGATGGCGCCACCACCTTTTTGCTCCAAATTGGAAAGGATGACAACAGCCTCTAAAGTTTTTTCTTTAAGATCAGATTTTAAAGCGGAAGATCGTGCGACTGAATTCTTCCCATCTAGTTCTAGGCCTTTTGCTGTTAATTTGGCATTCCCTTCAAGTTTAATGGTTAGATTTCCCTGAGAGTCTTTATCGCTTTTGCGAAAATCCCACTGGGCAATTGGTTTTGATATTATCGACTCGGCTTTAGCCCCCATCTTAGTGAGTGCGATTTTTTCGATATCCGACAACGCTTTATACAATTCCGCTTTTTCTTCGTTTGTTTTTATTAGTTGTTTTACGATGGTTTCATTAGGGATAGGCCTTTCCCCTTGCCTGATTCCTGAAAGATTGGCAACCATTTGATAATAATCATGCTGAGTAATCGGGTCGAATTTGTGATCATGGCATCTAGCGCAATTGATGGTAAGGCCTAAGAATGTTTGCCCAATGGAACTTACCAAATCTTCCATTTCGTCTTGCCTGGCTTGTTCTTTAGCGTCTGCATTTGCCCCTAATACAGTGTTATGAATTCCGGCTACCAAAAAACCCATAGCTAAAATTGAATCTGAGGATTTAGCAAAAATACGATCTCCTGCAATTTGCATTTGAACAAATTGATCGTAAGGCATATCGCTGTTTAATGCATTGATTACCCAATCGCGGTAATGCCAAGAATTTGGCCTAGGGGCGTTTCGTTCAAACCCATCTGATTCACCATAGCGCACAATATCGAGCCAATGCCTGGCCCATTTTTCGCCATAACTTGGCAAAGCAAGAAGTTTGTCGACCACCTTTGGGAAAGCATTGATTGATTTATCTTCGATGAAATTATCAACATCTTCGGGCGAAGGGGGCAGGCCGATAAGATCTAGGTAAACCCTGCGGATGAGAGTTCTACGATCAGCAAGCTCTGCGGGTTTTAGGTCAAGCTTTTTTAAGCCATCGAAAATGAAGTGATCTAAAGGTTGGAATGCATATTTGTGATCAACTGAAGAAGGTAAAGGAGTATGCTGTAAAGGGCGAAGAGACCACCAGTCTTTTCCCGCTCTTTTTGAAGTGGTGGTGCTGAAGATATCGATTTTGGTTGTAGGGTATTTAGCCCCAGTCGTTAGCCAGTTTTTAAGATGGGCAGAAGAGGTTTTGTCTAACGGTTTTTTCGGGGGCATTCTGCGTTCAGCAAGTGCTTCCTGCATTTCGCCTTTTAAGAAGTTGTTTATTTCGATGCCTGGTCCGGTGTCGCCACCTTTTAACAGTTTCGCTCTTGTTGATAGATCGAGTCCACCTTTAGGTTTAGTCCCGGAATGGCAGTCCAAGCAATTTTCAACAATGATTTTCATGGCAACATTATCTGGAGATTGTGCCGAAACAATCAATGAGGTAGATAATAATATTATCAGAGTGCTCAGGTATGATGGTTGTTTTAACATTTTTTAAATCAATCCTTGGATTGGTGTACCCATGCTCGCTGGAAGGGTAAATCCGTCTGGGCTTAGCCTAGTTTCTGGGGCGATTCCTAGTAGGTGTAATAATGTTGCTGCGAAATCTTCTGGTGATACGGGGTTATCTTTGACATAACCTGCAGTGGTATCAGAAGCACCATAAATCAAACCTTTTTTTGCCCCTCCGCCTGCAATCATTGCACTGTAGCATTTTGGCCAATGATCTCTTCCGATTGCAGATCCGCCCTTGCTGATTTTTGGGGTTCTGCCAAATTCACCGACCAGAACAACCAATGTGGAATCTAGTAACCCTCTTGTTTCAAGATCCTCAAGAAGCGCACTGACTGCTTCATCACAGCGAGGCAGGGCCCAACCTAGGCCGTTCCAGCCGTTATCGAAAATGCTGATCCCTGCATTCCCATGCATGTCCCAAGTTTCTAGGCTGACAAATTTTTCTTTTGGTGCAAGTCCAGTCCATGCGACAACGCCAACAGTGCGAACGCCTGACTCGATTAATCTTCTTGCAAGGAGAAGATTTTGGCCCATGGGGTGCATGCCATATAGTTCACGGGTTTTAAGGTTTTCTTGTTCAATGTCAAAAGCTTTTTTAGCCTTGGTTCCTGTGAGGATGTTAAAAGCTTTGTCCCGAAATTCATTGATTGATTGGTGTGATTTGTTTTTGTTTGCAGAAACTTCCATTTGAGAAAGCAGTTTAATGCGATTAGCGAGTTGCTCGGTAGAAAGCCCTGCGGGTTCGAATGCATTGATTTTGAATCCGGGTATCGATGGATTTTCGAGGTGAGTGTTGCCAATTAATAATGGGCTATTCCCCATGCCGAGGTATCCACCAGTAAGGTAGGTGTTATCAGGGGGGGCAGCGCCGCCACCAAATTTTTGCAACCAAACATAGGAAGGTATATCGCCTGGGCTAGGTTTTAATTTTGTAACAATCGAACCAAAAGCTGGGGCATTTAATGGCGGGTTTGATTGGCCTGCAAGAAGCATTCGGTTGGCAATATCATGCACCGGGATGGTATGACTCATAGAACGGATGACGGTATATTTATCCGCTTTCGAGGCAAGCTTAGGCATAAGTTCGCCTACTCTAAAGCCCGGCAACTTGGTAGCAATTGGTTTGTAGGGCCCTCGGATTCCTTCTGGGGAATCAGGCTTTGGATCCCAGGAATCGAGTTGGCTCAATCCCCCATATTGATAGATAAAAATACACGATTTAGCTTTGACGGGCTTTGTGTTTTGATCTGCACGAAGAATGTTTGGAAGGTTGATTCCTAGAGCAGATAGCGTCCCAATTTCAAGCAGGTTTCTTCTGCTTAATTTTTGCACAGAGGGTGAATTAAGATTGAACATGAAACTAAGACCATGCAAAGGTCTTCCTACCTACAGGTATGGTTTTATAGATCCTACAGGGATGACTATAAGCTCAATTGATTATGATGCTTTACGAAAGAATTTGCAATCATTCTGATGAATAAAGCTGGGAATTTTAATCAAGTTGGTGAAGGCTTATAGCAATTAATTGGCCCTTGCAGCAGTTTTAGGGGGAGCCACATCATCGACATAATAAAAATCGATGTAACCAATCATCATTTCTTCCCAAGTTTGTTCTCCATAAAAAACGGGTTTCCACGGAGCAGGATTAGCGGGGTTCAGTTTGGAATTATCGAAATGTGCAACACATTTGATTTTACTGCCCTTAGGGATTTTCAAGGGTTCCTTGAGTCGATAAGTGTTTTGCCAGTTGAAATCATACTGGGGCACGGAAAGGATGGTTTCGACTTTGCCATCGGGATATTGAACCTGATATTCAAAATCTTTTCCTCGAAGGTGCATATGTGGGAAGAAAGCAAGAATGACTGCATCTTTTTTTGCAGTGATGGAAGATACAACCTCGTGGTTAAAGGCAAGAGGCGGGATAAGAAACAAATTGTTCGCGATACCATGGGTTTCGATGTTCTGCTTGGGTTTTTCTTTGCAGAAAACAAAAGCAACTTCTGAGCGATCTTTTTCTTCTTTGCCTGTGGGGGTGTAATGAATCTGCCATATGATTTCGGATCCTGCAGGGATTCTTCTTCCCATTCCTTCAGGGTGAATGACGGGTTCAGCACCGGGTGCAGTTGCAGCAATCCAAACAGGTCGCTTTCCTTTGCCGGGTTCACGATAGAAAACAATAATATGATGAACCACAGATCGATTGCCTGGCCTAGGCTCAGCAGCTTTAAGCCACATATCTTCTTTGAAATTGGTTTTAACGCTAAAGTATTTGTAACCAAGGGTGCCTTTGGCTTGCACGGTAACTTCCTCGGGAATCTGAAAAACAATGTCGGGTTTTCCTAATCTCCAGCCTTCGCTAAAAGCTGGGGGTTTTGGTGCTTTAGCAAGATCGCCAGCAGGCATGCCTGCATCAACCCATGAAGCAATTTGGGCGATTTCTTCAGAGCTTAATTTTCGTTCGTTTGCGAAATGGCCAAAGCGCGTATCTGCATGCCAAGGCGGCATGGTGTGAAGCGAAGTTACTTCTTTAATCATCGCCCCGTTGTTTTTTGCGTCTTCGTAGGAGAGTAATGAAAAGGGTGCTGCGGTTCCCGGATGATGGCAATCAGCGCAATGCTTGAAGAGTAGCCCTGCGATATGAGATTCATAGGTGATTTTCGAATTGATGGATTTAGATAAATGAGTAATCAGGCAGCCAGGAGGTTCTGTAAAGGCCACGGTTACTTTCTTCAAATTTAAAACCTGTTCGATGGAGTTAGTGAGATCATTGATCGTGGGTTTTTCTATTCTGGCAGTGTTACTAATCTGGTCATCGATTCGCCCTTGGTATTGAATGTTTCTTCGTTGATCTAGAACAAATGCTTCGCTTGATCTGCGGGTTCCAAATAAGCGCAAAGTGATTTGTTCAGCATCATAAACAACAGGGAAGCTGATTTTAAAGTCACGCACATGATTGTTTATTAATTCTTTATTGTCGCCCGAGTTGGCATAAACCCCAATGAATTGTACTTCGCTTTTTTTGTACTTTTGGCTTAGTTCGTTAAGGGTGGGAATATAGGCGTTACTTACGGGGCAATTTGTACTAAGAAACACAAAGACTAGGCTTTTACTTTCGTTAAAGTCAGAAAGGGAGGCTTTTTTATCGTTGGGCAATGGAAGTACGAAGTTGGGAATTTTCCTGCCAATCGAACCGGGTTGTGGGTTGTTTGGATCTGCTTTTACTTTCGGGCCATAGGACTGATTGAGTAAAAGTGCAGAAACCAAAATTAATGCGTTCATATTCAATTACTTTCATTAAACAATTAACAGCAACTTAAAATATCAACACTTAAGCAAGCCAATAATTACAAGTATTACATAAAATAATTATAGGCTATTTAGTGTTGCTAATGCACCATAAGTGCTGGAAAGTTCGAACAAACAGTTCTTTATCTGCAATCGCAAGGGTTGCGTCTGTATGTTCTTTCAACGAGTTTTTTCCTAGCTGTTTGAATACAGGCTTTGCCTCGAGAATGAAAGTATCGCCATTCTGGTCGGTTGCGTAAAGTTTGCCATCAGCATAAATCATACTACCCCAGTGGTTCGCACCCAGGCGTTGATTCTCCCAAAGGTCTTTACCCGTGAGGATATCAATGCATTGAATGTTTCCAGGCCCAGCATTTGCCATGAAAAGGTAGTTGTCGTGAATGATTCCGGTTCCGATGCGCTGTGGGTTTTTAGCAGTATTTAGCCATAGCTTATGAGATTCGGTGACATCGCCTTTGCCATCGGTTTTTACAGCCATTGCGCTTCCGTGATAACCCGACATTACAACTACGGTGTCTTTTTCAATCAATGGGGAAGTATAAACTAATTTGGTGAGCCCTTTGCAAGTCCATATGAGTTGCCCGTTATCAGGGTTATACGATTTGATATTATTGGGCCAGGGCATGATCAATTGTGTGGCATCACCCTTGGTGTGAAGTACAGGTGTTGCCCATGAACCAAGCCAATCTTGTCCTTTTTCAGTTGCAGGAGAACCACCGGGTTCATTGGCACGCCAGATTTCTTTTCCTGTGGCCTTATCAAGTGCAAGAAGGAAAGAGTTTTCTCCCGGGCCAAAATTTAGGATGACAAGATTCTTGTAAAGTATGGGGGAAGATGAATTGCCCCAAAGATGAATACATTTGCCTAAATCTTTGTTCCAGAGAATGTTTCCTTCAAAGTCGTAGCAATAAATCCCCGCAGATCCAAAAGAAACAATAACTTTTGACCCATCTGTGACGGGGGTGCCAGAACAATAAGGGTTGGTGGAATGGGTGGGTTCTTTTCCTTGGAAGTTGACGGATTTCTGCCAAAGAACTTTACCATCTTTCCTGTCAATGCAAAGGAGGGCTCTTTCGGATCCCTCTTTATTCAATGATTGGGAGAGGAAGATTTTGTTTTCCCAAATGATAGGGCTTGAGCTTCCCGGCCCGGCGAGTTTTAGTTTCCACTTGATGTTTTCAGTAGGTGACCAAGTGCTTGGCAGATCTTTTTCTGAGGACTTTCCATTGCCTAGAGGCCCTCTGAAAGCGGGCCAGTTTTCGGCATGAAGGCCCGCAGTTACGCCCATCAATAGTATTAATGCTAAAGCTTTAAGGTGCATGTTATTTCTTTTGGTTAAATAGCCATTTGAGCATTTCGGGATCTGAATAAGCGTTGACCCAAGAGTTATGCCCAACCTCAGGGTAAAGAGTTACTTTCGGATTACCACCCGCTTTTTTGATTGCTTCGATCATGTTGGTGGAACGCTGTGGTTTAACCACGGTGTCTTTGCTTCCGTGGAAAGCCCAGATGGGAATTTTAGCTATTATCAAGGCGTCTTTTTCATCTCCGCCTCCGCAAACCGGAACCGCAGCGGCAAATAAGTCGGGCTTTCGCGCAATCAAATCCCAGGTGCCATAACCCCCCATGGATAACCCTGTAATATAAATTCGGTTTATATCGATAGGGAATTGAGTCGGTAAAGTGTCGATCAGTTTCAGGAGCAGTGTTGCGGGATCGCTTGGTTTTTCTGGCCTTTGATGAGAGGTTGCAGACCAATCGACTTCTGCCCATTTTTTATCGTTGGGGCATTGTGGCGCAATCAAGAAGCACGGATACGATTTTCGTGACTCAGGTTTTGCAAAGTCTTTAACACCATGGACGAGTTGCACATCGTTGTCTGAACCACGCTCGCCTGCTCCATGAAGGAAAATGACTAGAGGGTATTTCGTTGCTGGCGCTGGGTTTTCAGGTTTCATCATCTGGTAAAGTAGTTTTTCTTTCCCAGAATCAAAGACTTCTTTTTTAAGATGAGTGCGCCAAGCCATATCGGGTATTCCTTTGTTGCCTGTGGTGGTTTGTTGCGACAAAAAGCCAGTTACGATTAATGATAGTAGCGCAATATTCATGGTGAGTCTTCTCCTTTAAATAAGTGGTTCCGGAATAGATGTTAACAAAGTATTTCCTTAACCACTCGTGCTGGTTTACCTGCGGTAAGTACCTGAGCTTGGCCATTGTGGAAGTAAACCATTTTCGAATGGTCTAAGCCAAAAAGGTGCAGGATGGTTGCCTGGAAATCGTTTGGATTGACAATGTTGACAGCGGCTCGGTGCCCGACTTCGTCGGTTTCGCCATAAGTGATGCCGGGTTTTATTCCGCCCCCTGCAAGCCAGATTGAGAACCCTTGCCCGTTGTGGTCCCTGCCTGCTCGTTCATCAAACTCGCCTTCGACCACCGGGAGCCTGCCTATTTCGCCCCCAAAATGAACTAAGGTTGTGTCTAAAAGTCCGCGCTGTTTCAAATCCATTACCAAGGCTGCAGCAGGTTGATCCGTCTTTCTGCAAATGCTTGAAAGACCTTTTTTGATGGTATTATGATTGTCCCACGGTTGCCCGCTTAAAAATAGTTGAACAAACCTAACCCCTCTTTCGACCAACCTCCTTGCTATCAGGCATCGGGTGCCATACGAACGGGTTTCAGCGTCATCGATACCGTACAGTTGGCGGATGTGCTTTGGTTCAGAAGAAAGATCAAATGCTTCTCTGGCAGAATCTTGCATGGAAGCAGCAAGTTCATAGCTTGAGATTCGGCTTTCGAGTTCAGCTTCATTTGGATGTAGCAAGCTGTGGTTTTTGTTGAGTTGATTTAGAAGAGCCAGGTTTCGTTGTTGGGAAATACCTTGAACTTCTTTGGGCGGTTCAAGATTAAGAATTCTAGGTTCTCTCGGTCTTAGAACGGTTCCCTGATAATAGGCAGGCATAAACCCACTAGACCAGTTGTTGGTTCCATCAACAGGTAACCCGCCCTCATCGGAAAGCACCATATAGGAAGGAAGATTTTTGGATTCATTGCCCAAAGCATAGGTGAGCCAGCTACCCATGGTTGGGCGGCCAAGCACCCCAGCAATGCCACCGTGGAAAAAGCGGATCGAAACCTCATGTCCATTGTGGCCTGTGTGCATGGATCTAATCACGCAAATATCATCAGCGATCATGCCGGTATGTGGTAAGAGTTCGGAAAGTTCAGTACCAGATTGTCCATGCTTAGAGAATTTGAATGGGCTTGCCATAAGCTTTTTATTAGCCCTACCCACGAAACTGTAAGCGATATTGCCTGTATATTCTTTGCCATGATTTTTTTGCAACTCGGGTTTGGGATCGAATAGATCAACATGAGAGGGGCCACCATGCATGAACATGGAAATCATGGCCTTGGCGCGGGGTTGGAAGTGTGGTTCTTTGGAAGCCATGCCCAGAGGGAAATTTTCCCCCGGTTTAGATGGCCCATCTGCAGCGAGTAATCCTTCGCGTGCTAGCATATCGGATAGTGCGACACCGCCTATCCCACCTGCTAATTGAAACAGTGCTTTTCTTCGTGTGATCATAAAATTATTCCAAGTAAATGAATTCGTTGGATGCCAGTAGTTGCTGGCAAAGGTCGGTCCAAGCCATTTGATTTGGGTCTTTGCTTTTGGTTGCGTTATAAGTCGCTTTACTTTCAGTAAGAAAGTTTGCTGCCAGAGTAAGTTCCTTTGCATTGGGTTGGCGCTGGTAGACGGTTTTCCAAGCTTGGAGGATGAGCGCGTTAGTATCCGTGGTTTGGTTCTTTAATATTAAAGTTGCAAGATGGTTTGATTCACTGCGGATGAATTCGCTGTTCATAAGGGCAAGTGCTTGGGGCGTACCTGCTGATGGCGTTCGCTTATCGCAGTTGGGTGAAAGGCTTGGGCCATCGAAAGTTAAAAGGAATGCAGAAGGTTTGTGCCTGCGTACCTGCATGTAAATAGTTTTTCGGGGCGAAGCATCTGGGTAATGCATCACACCTGCGATATCTTCTTTAAGCGGGATAGCTGCGCCATACAAAGTGGAGTCCAGCCTGTTATTCACTTTAAGTATGGAATCCCTGATGCTCTCAGCTTCCAATCTTCGTAGAGGAAATCTGCCATAAAGTTGGTTGCTGATATCCACAGAATCTTGTTCTGGGCGATGAACCGAGCTTTGGCGATAGGTTGTAGAGGTCATGATTGTTTTGTGAAAAGCTTTGAGGCTCCAGTTGTTTTTCGGAAGTTGTAAAGCTAACCAGTCAAGTAATTCAGGTTGCGATGGAGCAGTTCCAAGTTTTCCGAACTCGCCTGGAGTGTCAACGATTCCCTGCCCAAAATGATAAACCCAAATGCGGTTTGCCATCGTTCTGTTGAATTGAGGATGCTTCCCTGATGTGAGATACTGTGCGAATGCCAGCCTTCGTCCAGAGCTTTCGCCTTTATTGTTGGTGGGGCAATCCCAGGGTTTTGGTTCATGCACCGTGGCTATTGATAAATCACCCGGAATGATTTCCTGCAAAGGTTGGCGGTAATCGCCCCGATGAAAAAGCTTTGTTGCAGGAATCTTACTGGGCACTTCCGACATAATTGCATAGAAGTCTTCCTTGGGCTTTTCTGCACGCTTGGCATCGATGGTTACTTGCGCCTTCTTTAATTCAGCCATGGCTTTGGGGTCGTATTGATCAATGATGCCTGCCCGAACATTGATCTTCGGATATTTTTCGAATAGCTTTTTCTGTTCTGGTGTGCGTTTTGCTTCTGGTGTTTCAAAGGCTTTTTTTACTGGTTCATGCAGCTCTGTTGGAATCTTTTGTAGTTCTTTTTCGAAAATCACTTTGATAGTACTGCTGGTGTCTGCTTGTAGTTTAGTTGCAAGTTCTTGAGCGACCTTTTCAATTTGCGCACTTTTTTCTCTATCAGGTTTGGTCATCAATGCTGCTGTTCGTTCTGCAGGCTTGCGCCATTGTGATGGATTGAATGCGGGTTCAAATATTGCCCTAAAGCGGAAATAATCTACCTGGCTAATCGGATCGTATCGATGATCATGGCACTGAGCGCAACCTACCGACAAACCCAATAACCCCGAGCTAATGATCTTGATGGATTCGGTGAATGTTTGTTCCGCTTCTGCAATTGCGCCACCGCCCGCAGTGATATCTGGACCACAACGCAAAAACCCTGTTGCAGCAAGAAGTTCCCTTTGTGGAATCGAAAGTTCGTCCCATGGTTTTGGCGCTAGTTCATCCCCTGCAAGTTGTTCGATGATAAACTGATTGAAGGGTTTGTCGGTGTTTAGTGCTCGAATCACATAGTCGCGATATTTGTAAATGTGGGGCCTAAGGGAATCGTTGGGGGAATCACCCTCGGTATCCGCATAACCTGCAACATCAAGCCAGTGTCTGGCCCATCTTTCGCCATACGCTGGAGATGCAAGTAGTTCATCTATAAGTGTTTCGTAAGCATTTGGTGCAGTGTTTTTCTCAAAGCGTTCCACTTGATCAATAGTTGGTGGCAAACCCGTCAGGTCGAGGTAAGCCCTGCGAATCAGAGTTCGTTTATTTGCCTCTGGGTTGAAACTCAGTTTTTTTTGTTGCAACTTCGTCAGGATGAATGCATCTAGTGGAGCCAGCTTTTTTTGATTAAGCGTGATGTCTGGCACCTTTGGTTCTATTAATGGTTTATAGAACCAATAATTGCGCTCTTCCTCGGTAATACCAATTCCCGGTGGAAGACTGTCGGGTTCGGCCCTTAGAGTTGGTGCACCGTTTTTAAGCCATCGCTCTATGAGGGCGATTTTTTCTGGGGGCACCTTTTTTTCGCTTGGAGGCATCTCCCCCGATTTGATTCTCTGTAATAGATGGCTTTGCTCGGGGTGATTCTCTTTGATTGAAGCACCAGATTTACCGCCCCTTATCGCGAGTTTCTTAAGTCTTAAATCTAAACCACCCTTGGGCTTTTCTGTCGCTCCATGGCAATCAAAACAGTATGCCTTGAAAATTGGTCTGATATCTTCTTCGAAAGTTACCCGTTGCGGAGTTTCTATTCCTAATACCAAGGCGAAAATAAGTATTTGAAAAGCAGGAAGCATTGGCGTGGTTAACCTAAGGTGGCCTTTAATTAATCTACTCAATTATGTTCTTTACTAGCTAAAAGCGCAACCTTTTAAGCACACTTTTGCTATTTTCTTTCATGGCTAACCTTTTAACGGTAATCTAATGCAACCTGAT
>CALARU010000207.1 GCA_937888715.1 uncultured Planctomycetaceae bacterium
CTCACAGGCCATAGCCGTGAAGAAATGATTTTTAATAAAGAAAAACTTTTGAGTGTTTTTGATAAAACAGTTGCTATGGGAACTGATCCCGTTCGTACAACTCATGGTAGGTTGGGTGTTGCTAGTGAACCAGCCTCTCGTGGGGTAACAGGATCTTCCTCAATGCAGACTTAGTAATTTGTGCTAATAGTTATTTCTTGTTTTGTTTAATGGCTGGGAAGCATTTTAATGAATGACCAATCTTGGATGACCCTGACAAACCTTTCGCTACTCTTTGGGTGGCTTGCGGTTTACTTTTGCTTGCCCAAAAGAATTTCTGGATCAAGTCGATTAATTGGTTATGTTGCTGGTTGTATTGCTCTAATTATTTCCGCTATTCAAATTTTTACCACTTACTCATTTAATCCTGAACTTGTTCTGTTTTGTGTCTTTTCCTTTTTTGCGGTTGTTGGTTCTTGCCTTATGATAGTTGCGCAAAACCCTGCACATGGCGCTATTTGCTTTGCATTGACTATTACCAGCACGGGTGGGATTTTTCTTCTTCTTGCAGCCCCTTTTGTTATGGCTGCCAATATTATTGTTTATGCTGGTGCTATTATTGTTACTTTCCTTTTTCTTCTCATGCTTGTTAATCAGCATAATGCAGATCTTGCAGATTCTGAAAGCCGTGAACCTTTTCTTGCTTCAGTTACAGGTTTTATTTTAATGGGTTCCTTCATTTCAATTCTCACTGCCTCTTTTTCTTCCCAGTCGCTTTCTGGTAATCGCAATGAAATTGAACTTATTATTAATGAAACACAGCAAGCACTTAGTATTACGAATCTTTCCGAATTAAAAGCCAAAGTTATTAATGGTGACAATTATGTTGTTACTAAACTTAAAAATGCTTTAGGCGGAAGTGGTATATGGGTGGAAAGAATTGAAGTTGATGTGCAAAAAAATGGCACACTAATGATTAACAAATCAGATGATATTGTTGAAATCAAAACTGCCCTTACTTCTTTAGTTAGTATTGGAACCGAATATTTAAAATATCGATCTTTATTAAGGCCCTCTATCGCTATGGTTGGTAATTCGGGTGCTGATCCTAGTTTGCCATTGGGCAAAATACGAAAAGATCAATCCGGGAGGCCAGCAATGCCTGCTGATAATACAACATTCTTGGGTAAACTACTTTTCTCCGATCAGTTGATAGCAGTTGAATTGGCGGGATTGTTGCTTTTAGTTGCCACCATTGGTGCCATTGTTATTGTTCGCCAATTGCCAACGAAGGTGAGTTCATAACAATGCTAGATTTAAAAATATATCTGATCTTGGGCGCAATTTTATTTTGCATCGGACTCATTGGTTTTGTCTCTCGTAGAAACATGATCACAATGTTTTTAAGCGCAGAACTGATGCTTCAAGGGGTTGCAATTAATTTCTTGGCATTCTCTAGATTTAGAGGCAATCTCCAAGGGCAATCTTTTGTCCTTTTTATACTTTCAGTCGCAGCTTGCGAAGCGGCTATTGCTCTTGCTTTAATTGTTATTCTTTACCGGGCTAAAAATTCCCTTGACGTGAGCAAATGGCAGGATTTGCGTGAAGAAGATCTTGAACCAAATGAAGACCAAGAAATTTTGTTGGTTGATTCTTATCAAGTTCAACCCATGCCCACACTACCTGTAGCTGGTCACAGGCCTGCCCAAGAAGAGGATGCAAGCCATGTATGATGCTATGGCGTATTTATGGATGATCCCTGTAATTCCTATCATTGCGGGATTCATTACTTTTATTATTGGCCCAAGCCTTCTTCGTTCTCATGCACATTTACCTTGCATTATTGCAGGCTTGATTTCTTTTGTTCTATCTTTATTTGTTCTTAACGATGTGGTTAAGGCAGTTGAATCCAACGATATATCCAACCCCTCTTCTGTTTCTGTTTCCTATTTTGAATGGTTCCGTACTGGAGACCCAAATCTTGTCGGTGAAAACATTAAGACTGCAGGATCATTAAAAGCTGAATTTAGCCTTAGGTTAGATCCTCTTTCTTCCGCAATGATAGTAATGGTTACTTTTTTAGGTACTCTTATTGCTGTATTTTCTACAGGATACATGAGAGATCATCACGGACATATTGATCCTGGATACCCTCGATTTTTTGCGTCTGTTTCTCTTTTTCTTGGATCCATGTTAATTCTTGTTCTTGCTGATAATGTTCTATTACTATACGCAGGCTGGGAAGGCGTTGGGCTTTGCAGTTATTTGCTTATTGGTTTCTGGTTTGAAAAGCCTTCAGCTTGCAAGGCGGCCCGAAAAGCATTTTTAGTCACCAGACTAGGTGATGTTGCTTTGTTTTTAGGCTTTGCTTTACTTTGGGTTTCTTCAGGATATCATCTTGATTTTGACGGACTATTGACACTTTCAAATTATGATTCTGGTGTTGGCTTGGCTTGCTTTTTAATGTTTCTAGGAGCTTGTGGCAAATCTGCTCAATTTCCTCTTCATGTTTGGTTGCCGGATGCTATGGAAGGCCCTTCCCCTGTGAGTGCCCTTATTCACGCTGCTACTATGGTTACTGCCGGAGTTTATCTTCTTGCTAGATTTATGCCTCTATTTGCTTCCGTTCCCGAAGTGCAAATGGTTGTTATTGGTATTGGCGCTTTTACCAGTCTCTTGGCCGCTTTGATTGCACTAACTCAGACCGATTTAAAACGAATACTTGCTTATTCTACAATGAGTCAGCTTGGCTATATGTTCATGGCTTTGGGATCCGGTATTGATGTTAAGTCTGCCCTTCCAATATTGGCGCTAAGTGCAGCGATTTTTCATCTTTTAACCCATGCCTTTTTTAAAGCATTGCTTTTTTTAAGCGCAGGAAGCGTTATGCATTCTATGCATGATGTAATTGATTTAAGACGTATAGGCGGTTTAAGAAAGGTTCTTCCGTTAACACATATTGGCTTTTTATGTGGGGCTCTTGCATTAGCTGGGTTGCCTCCGTTTGCTGGTTTTTGGAGTAAAGATGAGATTTTGAGTGTGATCCATGAAACTTCAAAGCATTCCAATTATCCTTGGTTCTACATATTAATGTGGGCTACTGGTATATTTGTCGCGTTTTTAACCGCTTTCTACACTTTTAGAGCCTATTTTCTTACTTTCTGGGGTGGCTTAAAACTTCCTGAGGAATGTCACGGTGAAGTACACGAATCCCCGAAATCGATGACATATCCCTTGTTGCTTTTATCTGTTTTTGCAATTGGAATTGGGTTTGCTCTTTCAAATTCTACACCTTTATCAATCGAGAAATTTTTAGGGAAAACTCCTGGTTATCTTTTGTTAGAACACCATGACCATGATTGGTTGACTGTTGGTTTTGCCACTGCTTCTGGTTTTGCAGGCTTGATATTAGCTTTTGTTTTTTATGGTAAAGGTGGGGTGACCTTCTCTGAGCAATCATCTGGAAGGTCAAACTTTGCTGTTGAACTAAGTAAAAACAAATTCTTTTTTGATGAGATTTACAACAAACTTTTAATTGCCCCTCTTAATTTAGTTTTTTATTGTTCAAGAATTTTTGACCAGTACATTCTTGATGGTCTTGTTGATTTGATTGCTCATATCCCACGGATGATTGCGCAATTATTTCGACCCATTCAAAATGGATTGGTTCAGTTTTATGCCCTTGCGATGATTTTGGCGGTAACTGTATTCCTGATAGCCCTAGCAAGATCGATGTAGTGCAAAATGAGTCAATTAGTATTACTTCTTTTATTGGTTCCTCTGGCGGGCGGATTAGTTACGCTTTTCCTAAGAAATTCAGGATATGAATTTGCACGAAAACTTGCCTTGGGTTTTTTCCTGTTGAATCTTTTTATCTCTCTTAAGCTAACATGGGATTACTTACCCCTACTTGAAAAACATTCTGTTTCTGTTGACGAAAAACTTACATTTGTACCATTGAATGTAAGTGTTACTGTTTTTGATTTAATTCGATTTCAAGCCCCCCAAGAAGGCAGACCTGATGCTGGGGCAATACGCTTTTTTATCGGTGTTGATGGCCTTAACCTGTTTTTACTGCCCTTAACTTGCATTTTATTTGCCGGATCAGTCCTCGCAACTTGGAATTCAATCCGGGAAAAATCTCATCTTTACTATGGCTTAATGCTCTTACTTCAATTCTCAACCATTGGGGCTTTTCTCTCTTTTGATGTCATACTTTTTTACGCTTTTTTTGAATTAACTTTGATCCCTCTTCTTTTTCTAATCGCAATGTGGGGCGGGCCTAATAGGCAATACGCTGCAAAAAAATTGTTCGTTTACACTTTGGGTGGCGGTTTAGCTACTTTACTAGGAATTATTGGGCTTGTTTCTTCTCTTAATCAGAACCATCTTGATGATAACACCGATTTACCCATTACTTTTTCTATTCCTGAATTGATCACGGCTTCACATGATACCCAGATTGGCCTTAATAAAAAAGTTTATGATGCTAAAGCTGATAAAGATTTGCTAAACCCTTTACTTAAATCAAACCTAGAATTAAATAAAGCTAGATTAGATTACTGGGCCTCATCCCAAAAATGGATTTTCCTTCTTCTTGCAACTGGATTCTTGGTTAAGCTTCCTGCATTCCCTTTTCACACTTGGCAGCCCACAGCTTATTATGAAGCTCCAACCGGGGTTACTCTTGTGCTGGGTGGGATTCTTGCAAAACTCGGCGCGTATGGTTTTCTTAGGCTATGTGTTCCATTGCTTCCCGTTCCTGCTTGGGAATTAGGCACTTACTTGTTTTCCGTTCTTGCCATGATTGCGATTTTATACGGGGCAGCTTGTGCCATTGCTCAAGATGATTTAAAACGAATGCTTACATACAGTAGTTTTAGTCACCTTGGGTTTTGTCTTTTAGGTATATTTGCATTGAATGAAACTGGGTTAACAGGCAGTTATCTGCAAATGATCAATCATGGCTTAAATGTTGGGGCACTTTTCTTTATTTGTGAAATTCTTAGCCACAGATATGGAACCACTAAATTTAAAGATCTTCAAGGGCTCGGAAGTAAGTTGAAAATTTTGTCAGGCATATCTGTTTTTTATGTCATGTGTAGTGTCGGTTTACCTGGCCTTAATGGATTTGTTGGCGAAGTTATGTGTTTATTCGGTATGTTTGAATCTAAGAACCCAAATATTGCAGGTAAAGTAATAGCTTCCATTTGCAGTTTAGGTATGGTTTTTGGAGCTTGGTATTTAATTTCGATGGTGATGAAAGTTTTTTTTGGAAAGCTTGCGGAACCTGTATTTAAGAAAGAAGATTCTGTATCTGATCTAACTTTGATGGAAAAGTTCTTCTTGTTTCCCTTGGCAGTACTTTGCCTTTTCCTTGGAATTTATCCTCAACCCATGATTGATACTATTCGGCCTGAAATACATTTGATTGCAAAACTGAATTTACAGGCAAATAACTTGTTACCTGTTGGTAAATTGGATAAGTAGTGTTCACCTTAATTTTTAGATTGGTATTGGTGGATCAATGATAGGATCGTTATTAATTGTAGATTATATTCAATACATGATGCCTGAGATCGTGCTTTTCTCGTTAGCAAGTTTAATGCTTCTTTTCGGGCCTTTTGTTAAAAAAAACACTCCTTGGGCTTTGATTAGTTCCCTAGGTTTCTTGCTTGCTTATCTATTACTGCTTTCAAATAAACATGGTGCGATAGATCCGTCTCTTTTGTTTTCAATCAACATCCTTGAAGACATGTCTTCGAATTTTATCAGACACTTCTCATTAGGTATGGGCTTATTCTTCTGTCTTCTTTTTTGGCGCGATTGCCAAACTGAAAACACTTTTGAAACATTTGCCCTTATTATGTTTCTTGTTACTGGTTGCTCAATTGTTGGAATTTCCAATGATTTAATTGTCCTTTTCCTTGGACTCGAATTAATTAGCATACCTACTTATGTTTTGCTCTATTTGCATGGAAAAAAAGATCTTGCTGCCGAATCTGCTATGAAATATTTCTTCCTTTCAATTTTTTCTTCCGGCCTGGTTCTATTGGGCTTTAGTTATCTTTATGGCATTGTGGGCACTACAAATATTTCTGCAATTTCTGATGCTTTATGTAATGGTTATCGATTTAAACCTTCTGCCGATCTTGATAACTCTTCCGGGTTACTTTTTCTTATCCCGATGCTCGCCATTCTTGCGGGGCTAGGTTTTAAGATTAGCATGGTTCCTTTTCATTTTTATGCCCCGGATGTTTATCAAGGCACCACTTATCGAATGTGCGCTTTGCTTGCGACAGTTTCCAAGGTCGCAGGGTTTGCTGCTATTGTCCGTATCTTCGGTTTTGCCTTAGCTCAAGGCGCGTTACCTGGTTCCTCAAAAACTCTTGATAATATTTATGTTCTATTCTGGATCTTATCTGCAGTTACAATGACTATTGGTACTATTCTTGGCCTTCTTCAAAGAAACCTTCGTAGAATTTTAGCTTATTCCAGTATTTCTCATTCTGGGTACATTCTTGCTGGAATTGCCGTTGCTCCAAAACTTGAGTTGGCTACTGGTCTTGATGGGATTGGTGCTTCATTCTTCTATTTAATTGCCTACTTTTTTGGGACCTTTGGTATTTTTGCAGTTCTTGATGTATTGGATACCAAAGAAAAACCAATTGAAGATTGGGATGATCTTGCAGGGATTGGATCTCAAACCCCACTATTGGCAATTTGCCTCGCTGTGTTTTTATTTAGTTTGATTGGCATCCCTTTTACTGGTGGTTTTCTTGCTAAATTCTTTATTGTTTTTGGGTGTGTCAGTGTTCCGTATACTTGGGACGATGCTCTCAGCAAGGGAACCCACAATTTGTTTTTCTTATTGGGTATAATCGCTTTTTTAAATGCTGCAGTTGGCTCATGGATTTATTTGAGAATCTTGTCAGGTATTTATTTTAAACCTGCTATTTGGCCTAGAGTTTTTAACACTTCCTTCCGACCTAGTTATTTCCCTATAATTGCATGCCTTTTGATCGTTCTTGTACTTGGTATCAAGCCAAACCTTATCATTAATTTAAATATATTAAAAGGTATGGCACACCCTGTTAACAGTGTTTCGTTATCTGGAGTTGAAATACCTAAACCTGCTGAAATCGATGTAGTTTTGAAACGCCAGTAATATTATAGGACTGATGATTGATAAAATTGCTGAACTTGTTCTTTCCAAATTTGCAATTAGTTTACCCTTTTCTTTATTATCCAGTAACCGTGGGTTGAGTGAGTCTTTCGTATATAAAGTCAGTTCTTCAGATGGTATTTTTGCCTTAAAATCTTATAACCAATTTTTTTCAACTTCGTTGCAAAGCACCCACGCCTTGCTTCATCAAACACGAAAAAACAAGTTTGTTTTATTTCCTTTAATTATCCGCAATAAAGAAAATGCAACTGTTGTTTATCACGATGGATTTTGTTGGGATCTTTCCTCTTGGATTCCAGGAAGTATTCCTGATTGTTCGATTTTCAATCTTGTTCAATGTATCAATAAATTAGCTCAATTTCATATTGCGGTTGGTTCTGAACAATCTAGATTTGGGATAATGCCAGCTATGGAAAGTCGGAAAATTGAGATTAATTCTTTTTCCATTTCAGCAATTAACTTTTCAGCAATTGGATTTCTT
>CALARU010000208.1 GCA_937888715.1 uncultured Planctomycetaceae bacterium
ACTGCCTTGGGTTGCAATTTCATCCATGCAGATATTGTTTCAACATCCTGTGCAAGGGTCGAACCATAATGGGGCTGCACCGAGATGAAGTCGTATTGCTTATCACGAAGGGCAGTTGGCCAGAGGGTGGATTCTTTCACACATGGCTTTTCGGGGTGGGCATAAATGAAGGGTAAAGGGACTCCACAATCTACATGCCATTGAACATCTCCACTAAGTAACTTGGGTGAAGTATCCCAGGTTAGGGAGTTTCCAATCAAGTAGCATTGCGACTTAGTTTTTTCTTGAGCACTTAGGCTGTTGAATGTCGCTAACAGAAGAATTGGAATCAAGAGTAGAGTTCTAATTGAATGATGCATGATAGTTCTTTCGTAAGGGTCTTAACTAGGTAGGGGCTTAAATGAGTCTAAGTTCAATTGGCAGGAAATACACCTAAAGTGGGGCCTATAAGGGCACGGTTTAGCTAAATTTAGCAATATCTCAGCAATATCTCAGCAATATCATTATAATAAGAGTATTCCATCATGAAGAAAAAAGACACTCTCAAATTGAATTGTTTTGACCAAATTAGGTTTGTCGAGGGCTGCAAAATAAAGTACAACTTATACCGCCCATACCCTGTTTTGGAAAAGATGTTATGAAAACAATTAGGTCTGCATTTACTCTTATTGAGCTTTTGGTGGTGATAGCAATCATAGCCATTCTGATTGGTTTGCTTTTGCCTGCGGTGCAGAAGGTGCGCGAAGCTGCCGCCCGGACGCAGTGTACCAATAACTTTAAACAGCTTGGTTTGGCACTTCATAATTTTGAAGGCACCATGGGGGGCTTACCTTGGCATCAGGGTCAGTTAAGTGTGGTTACCGGAGGTGTCAATTATAGGCAGAGTGGGGTTCTACTTTTATTGCCTTATTTGGAACAAGCAGCTTTGTTTGCCAAGATTGAAGCAACAGATGGCAATAAAGACCCATGGAATGGTTTCGTTAATGCCACTGTAAAAATTCCTGGGTTATTGTGTCCCTCTGACCCCGCACCTTCGCCTTCGTCAAATATCTGGCAACATACCAACTACATGTTTTGCTTGGGCGATTCCATTGATCAGATTCAATCTGCTCGTGAGAGGGGAATGTTCACTTCTTATCAGTCCGTTGCATTATCCGGAAACCGGGTTGGATTAAGATTTAAAGATATTAAGGATGGTACTAGCAATACCTTGGCAATGGCTGAACGCAGAAGGGCCTCAAGTGGCAGTGCCCGTGATATGACCATGACTTATATTCAAGCTGGCAATTGGTTTACCACCCCGAATCAATGCAGGGCCTCTTTTAATTTTTCCATCAACGCTTTCCCTGCTTCGGTTGCCCAGGGAGATCTTAGGACTTGGTCCGGGGAACGCTGGCATGATGGTGGTTCTGGATTTTCAGGTATCTCCACCAATGCTGCGCCTAATAGTAGCCCTGCCTGTTGCTATGCAAGATGGGATGCGGGTTCCGGGTTGTATCCGCCCAGCAGTGCCCATACAGGAGGCGTTGTTGCAGTTTTTGGCGATGCCTCCGTTCGGTTCATTACCAATAACATTGATTCTGGAAACCAGAATGCCACTGGCACTGGCCTTACAGGGCCAAGCCCCTTTGGTGTTTTTGGGGCTATGGGTACCCGCGCAGGCGAAGAAGCTATCTCTCAATAATCCTTAATTTCTTAGAAAGAATGACCATGAAACTGTATCTTCCCTTTGCATTTATCCTTGGCATGACTGCAGCATTCGGTTGTGGTTCTGATGCACCCAAAGGCCCTGAAAAACTTTCTACCACGCCCGTAGATGGTATTGTCACACTCAAAGGCTTGCCTGCCGCTGAGGTTTCTATTTCTTTGCATCATTCGGAAGGAAAGGTTGCTCCAAGGGGCATATCCGATAAGGATGGCAAGTTTTCTATCTCCACCTATGGGAAAGATGATGGTGCCCCCGCAGGCAAATATAAATTGACAGCAGCAAAAAATATGACGAAGGAAATCTCGCCTGGCGTGCTTGCACCACCCCCACCAGGTGGTTTCAAATCTGATATCCCAACTAAATACGAATCGGTAAACACCACGGATATTTCAGTCGAGATCAAAGCAGGCGAAAAGAACTCGCTTAAAATTGATCTTAAGTAGAAATCGTTCTTAAAATCTCAATGATTAATATTAAAGGGGCCGGCTCACTGAAGTGAACCGGCCCCTTTTTTTAGCTATGCCTTCAAGTGGTTAATATTTGAGAGCCAAGTCGATTTCTTTGCTTGCTTTCTTGAAATACGAGACCAACAGTTGATTTTCAAAACTAGGGTTTCTAGTTGCATACATGATACCTATGGAATTATCGATCGCTTGCTTGGCCTGCCTTAACTTCTTATTTGATGCATTGGTATCTATGCTTTGTGATTGCGAATTAGATTCTCTTCCAGTCGGCATCGCTTTGATATTTTTTGTATGTGGCACATAAATGTTGATCATTTTTATGGCTTTGTCCAACTCTTCTGTAGCTTTGCCTTTGTGGCCACCATAAAAAGGCCCAGCAGATGCCAAGTTTGATTTGGCTGTGCCTATCGAGTTCATAAGGGTTGTCAGTGTGGGGGAAAAAGACTGACCGGGGTTTCGATTTAACTGAGAACTAGAAACTGTTTTGGATCCAACCGTACAGGGGAATCGCGAAGGGCCGGTGCCTCAGGCGCCCCGAGTATCATTAATATAACCTAAAGATAAAATAATCGCTGTCAAAGTAGTGAATCGGAACATATTGCACCCCTTTGTTTTGACCAATCACTTCATCCCATTGTACCATCTTGCAATAAAAAAGATCAAGAATGCGATCGTAAAAAGTAATTATTGTGTAAATAGTTTTATCGCCCTACTTAGGAGAGCGATAAAACTTACCTAAAGGGGCCAAAAAAATTATTCAAATATGAATTATTTAAAGGTTTGTTGCTGCTATTAAGTGATTTCTACTTCTTTGAAACCTTGCTTACGCCAACCACAGAAGCTTTACCTTGGTGTAGCGCTACTGCAATTGCAACTGTCATTTCTTTGTCGCCAATTTTCACTTCCAATAAAACTACCCGGTCGCCATCCTTTAATACCTCATTGATTTTTTCTTTATCTTCGTTGATCTTTTCCTTGATGTTTTCGAAAGCATGGATTTCTTTGACCGAATGCGTAAGGTCATTTACTTTGCCCGCATTCTTTTTGAATTCTTCATCGAAGTGTTTTTCTAGCTCGGCTTTGTCTTTAATCAGGTCGCGATTTTTTATATAGAAAGGAGTGCTCGCAATTTTCATCGCAGCTTCAATCTTGTTGGATTTAAATGCTTCAAGAAAATCACCTGCTGTTTTTTTTGCCAACTCATCAGCGCTTTCCGCTGCTTGTACCAACACGCTTAAAACCAAAAATGCTATTACACCAAACAGTAACTTTTTCATGATAAATCCCTTTGTTGGTTAAAATAAGAGCCTTACTTCTTCAACACTTTTTCAAGAAACGAATACAACTCTATAGTTGGTTTGTCATCAACTTTCCCGAGGTCTGCGTTAATGCTGCCATGGGTTTTGCCCTCAGATGGATAGGCACTAGCTGAAATCTCTGCAGCTTGTAATTCTTTCACCAATCGCTGAGATTGACCGCCTGTTTCTGGATGTCCTGCTACATGCAATATTAAAAAAGGAGGAATGTTTTTCCCTTTTGCGACATGCGTCACGGGCGATAATTCTTTTTGTTGTTTCTCATCCCCGAATTTCTTTCGATAACTGATTGCACTGCGTTCAATCACCATTGCGATTTGCATGGGTACATCATAGGTGTCGCCATCTACGGGTACGCAACCTTTGATAATCGTCAGGGGTAATTTTTCAGCTTTTAGGTAAGAGTCATCGGTGGAAAGCAGGGCAGCAAGTTGCGCCCCTGCAGAATGCCCCATAACAAGGAAGGTGCTTGGGTCGCCCCCGTATTCTTTTGCATGATCGTAAACCCAGCGCATTGATTTAGCGATATCTCCAGCCATCTCTTTTATGGAGGCAGCGGGGATCAAGCGATAATTGGTGGAGACAAAAATGAAACCTTTTGCAGTGAAGGCCTGGGGTTTGATTTGAACATCTTCCTTGTTGCCTGCCTGCCAGCCACCCCCATGTATCCAAAATATGATGGGTAGGTTTTTTGCATCAGGTGGAGCGAATAGATCAAGGGTTTGCTTTTCGGTCTTTGTTTCGGTGTAAGGAATATTGAGAAATGCTTTGGGCTCTGCTGCAAATAATGGAGAGGCAAGGATAAACATGGTAAGCATGGGAATTAAGGTGGTTCGCATGGTGGTTGTCCCTAAAAGGATGAAATATAAGGTGTATAATACGCTTTAAGGTTTTTTCGTCATAGGCGAATAGTCGATTCATATACCCTATTTTGTCTAATAAATGGGGTTCATGCGAACGAATTCTACCGTTTTTTCTCAGATTACCAACTCCAAAACAGATATTGATAATTACGGGAAATTACTATTAAGTGCCTACTAACTTTCGTAGATGAAAAGTTTAAATGGACTGTGTGGAACATGACAAAAGCATCCGGGCATTACCTTTCGCTTTCTCCTTACAGAAAAATCGTGCTCGATCTGATGCACTTTAGTGCCAAAATCCCGATCGCAACTGTTGAGAGAAAAATGAGCTTATCCTCGGTGAAGATTGCTAGGCAGATGAGCCCTGATAAACCAAGTTGGACCAGTATTTTTGCCAAGGGTTATGGTTTGGTCGCACGGGATTTCCCCGAATTGCGCAGAAGCTTCATGAGTTTCCCCTGGCCCAAGTTTTATGAACACCCCCATAGCATTGCCTCCATTAATGTTGAACGGGTTGTCAATAACGAAAATGTCGTGATCTATGGCTATGTGCGTGCGCCGGAAAATCGCACACTCATCGAAATTGATGACATCATCAGGCATCATAAAGATGACCCGATTGAAGAGGTACGCTCTTACACCCGAACCCGGGCTCTTAGCCTTGTACCTTCAATTATTCGAAAATTTATTTGGTGGTACACCCTTAATGTTGAAGGGCCTAGACGATGCCATAACTTTGGCACCTTTGCGATTTCTTCGGTAAGCTCCATGGGTGCAGGGTTGCTAAACCTTATGCCGATTCTTACCACTCAGATACATTACGGCATGCTTGATAAAGAGGGCAACCTCGATGTCCGCCTAACCTTTGATCATCGTGTTTTGGATGGCGCAACCGCTGCGCGTGCCCTTGTCGCCCTCGAAGATGTCATGAAATCCACGCTTGTCCGCGAGATGAGTTCTGAAAAACGCATGGCTGCATAAGTATCACATCTAAACGAGCATTCGTTAAAATTCTGCTTGCAAGTGATTTTGAAACCTTCATGATAATTAGATCTTACTTATTTCATGGAGATGATGCGATGCGATTTGCAGCTTTGATGGCTTTGCTTGTTTCAGTTTCTGCAACCCTTGCTTTTTGGGATACCCCAAAGTTGGAGCAGTTGCCTACTTCTGAAAAAGCCAAAAAGATAATCCTAATAGCTGGTAAACCCGAAGCCAAACCCACTGGCGAACATGAATACTTCGCAGGTATTGTTCTATTGGCGAACATGCTTGAACAAACTCCGGGCGTGCATCCTATTTTAGTGCGCGATGGCTGGCCAAAAAATGAAAAAGTCTTTGACGATGCCTCTGCGATTGTCTTTTTCTTAACAGGCGATGGCAAACAAGCCTATCTGGAACCTTCCAAACTTAAAGTGATCGAAAATGCAGTTTCCAAAGGTGCAGGTTTAGTTCATTTGCATAATTGCATCGAATATCCTGCAGATCGCAAGAGCCTTGCTTTGGAGTGGGCAGGTGGCGTTTGGGAGAAAAGTATTTCTTGCAGAGGCCATTGGGTTTCAACAGTTGATCAATTTGCAAAACATCCTATCACACGGGGAGTCACTCCTTTCGAAGTTGATGAAGGCTGGTTGTTTCATATGAACTTTGCTGCCAAGGGTGTTACCCCATTAGTTATGATCAACCCACCTGAAAAAATGCGAACCACCGCTTCATCTAAGAAGAACGCACCAAATCCCGAAACCGTTGGTTGGGCGTTTGAATCCTCGAAGGGTGGCAGGGCTTTCTCTTATACAGGCGGCCATATGCAATCCAATTGGGGCAAGGATGGACTGCGCCAGTTAGTTGTCAATGGCATGCTTTGGAGTGCAGGGTTAGAGGTTCCAGAAAAGGGTGCGCCTAATAAATTAGACCCAGCGGATCTCAAAAAACACCTCGAAAATAAAGTCGCACCCAAGAAGAAGTAGAGCGAATAAGGCGGAAATAACAGTCTAGATTTTAAATAGCCTTTTTGGAAAAACACCAAAAGTATGTTGTTTTAAGAATATGTAAACATTTAGTTTTTGTGTTGTTAGAATACAATTTTAATGTACCCGAAGAATTCCTAAAAGAATGGTCATTGAGTATTTAGCTTAATATCTTTAGCGCACAGTAGAAAAAAACAATGATAAACCAAGATCTCCCGAAATATAAAAAATCTACAAGTTCCATGCTGCTCGAAGTCCAAATAGCATTCAAGCAGGTAACCCTCAAAGTAATTGAAAAAGCACGCCAAACCAATACGCCAATTATTGTTTGGGATAATGGAAAGACGGTATCGCTTTCCGCGGATGAAGCAGAAAAGCTTCAACAATAATTTGATTTTAAATAAACTAGACCCTGCAGATATTAACAAACATCTTGAAAATAAAGTTACACCCAAGAAGAAGTAGAGCGTAACCAAACTGTTTAAGTACTTGGTTCTGTCGTCGAAACTTTGCTGAACCAAGGCATCATTCGGCCATTTAACAGCCATCCAATCCAAGTCGAACGCACCAGCAAATGGTAACTGAAAAGTAGCAAGGTGATCGTCGCAATATTGATCAGTAGAAATTTCACAAATGCATTAATAGGCC
>CALARU010000209.1 GCA_937888715.1 uncultured Planctomycetaceae bacterium
CAAGGTGATCTGGAGTTCAGGCAGCTTGCCCGAAGGCCCTGGTGTGGGGCGCTAAACTCCACACTGATTGGCTAGTACTAAAAATCGAGAATAATTATATTCCCATCATCAGGGCGAATTAAATAAACCCATGTCAGCATTGAAATATTTGAAGCAACCTGTCGTACAGATCCATCCCCCATGGCAATCATCATGGAATCACCATGCAATGGTTGTGCCAACCCGCCTGATCCTAAAGCCTTAATGCAAAGATCTCTGGATAATGCAGGAAACGGGAAAGTATATCTGGCGAGTTGAGGAATCGTGCCTATGGGGCCTGTGTTCAGATTTACCGAGGCCCTGTTTTGAGGAGGGATAAAACCAGGAATGGAAGTCGTTGTGGTGATATTCCCTGGGCTGGGGTTAAACCAAGGATTGATGAAAGCAGCCGGGGTGGGAAAAGCAGCGTTCAAACTCAAGTGGAGCGATAAAAATCCACCGGGCAAAGTGTTGCCCACATAGGCAGGCATAGCCCATGCGCCTGCGCCATTTCCTATCCCATTGTTCATGACCAAGTCGCCCCGCCCGCAGGTAGCTCGCTGTTCAAAAAAAGTAGCGGTATTTGAAGTGCCATCCTTGCTGGATAATCCCGATGATGTGTAGGTACTTGCCAGCTTGAAAAACCCACTTGTTCCGACGGCTTCAGCTCGATTGCCGAATAATTCGGAATTTGCAGAATAGCTGGTCGCTCCCCAAGTACTTAATGCGGTTCCAAATTGCGTGCCAGTCAACCCTACTTTTCCATTCACATGAGAATCATCAGAAGCGCACAAAAGAACCTTGAGCGGAACCGCCCTATGCAAAATCGTATTGGCAACATTGCTGGTTTGCCAAGTGCAATATAGATTGTTTCCTGTTAGCAAGGGTAGGTTTCCAACCGATTCCTTAAACAGAGATTCCTGTTCCAAATAGGGTAGGAGCTGAAAAAACAAACTGCCGTTGTAGGAATCGTTGCTGTTGGAATTCCCATTCATCTGCGCTGGTGGGAGAGTTAGCGTGCTTAAGCCGGGGTATTTTCTAAAGGTTGCTTCATAGTTGCTTATCCCCAGCGAAATCTGGCGGATCTGGCTTTGGCAAGTGGTTCGGTTTGAAGCTTCTCGGGCTTTTTGAACAGCCGGCAAAAGCATGGCAATTAGGATGGCGATAACGGCAATAACCACTAGTAACTCAATTAAAGTGAAAGCTTTTAAGAATGATTTAGACTTCATATTTAAGGACCTCATAAAGTGAATTACTTCAGTAAATGGGCGAACGAATAACATCTTCTCAATAAATTCACTATATCTTCATAAAATTTCTTTGTCAATTCATTTACTAGGGTATTTGAAGACTGGTACAAGCCGCCAGCCTTATAATAATAACAACTTTGCAATTCGTGCGGGTAGCGTATCCGTGCTTGGCTATGAACATGCCAAC
>CALARU010000210.1 GCA_937888715.1 uncultured Planctomycetaceae bacterium
TGCGTTGCAAAAGGCGCGCAGCTTGTGATCATGGTGCCTTATTTTCTATCAGCAGGGATCCATGTTCGAAAAGACTTAATCGAATCTCTCGAGCTATTAACTAAAAAGTATCCCGAAGTGCAGTTTAAACTTGCAGGCCACCTCGGGCCACATCCCTTGCTTGAAACAATTATCCGTGAAAGAATCGAGGAGGCTCTTCGTTAAAAATTCAGGGCAATTTCATAGACTTCCAAGGCATCCATCACTTGATCATTTCGGGTAAACAATGCTGCTATTGCTGCGCGATGAATTTTCATCTTCAAATCTCCGACGCCAATTGCGCCATAGCAAATAACACCCTCTCGAACCGCGCCCTTGTCCATCACGCTAGTTCCCTCGATACCCATAGGCGGCACTGCGTTTAAATCTATAACCATCTTAAGGCTGCTAAAGGCCTGCCTAATTTTTTCAGGAAGAAGACAAACGCCAGCGGCACCCGTGGAGATTACTAGCTCCACTCCCTCTAATGCGCTTTTTAATTCAACATCATTGGCAACCTGAACTGCAACCGGGGCAGGGCATTCCCCTATTTTTTTACCTAATAAAACAATTGCTGATTGCGCTTTTTCAATAGTGCGCGACGATAAAAAAACCTTTGCACCTAGCTTGGCCAAGAGCAGCGCTGCTCTTTGACCGACAGGGCCAGTGCCTGCAAGAATCAGCACTTTTTTACCCTTTAAATCAAGGGTTTTTGCTGCTATTCGAACCGCTGCTGCCGCGGTTGTATTACAACCATTCGCATCAAATAGCACCGAAACCCGCAATCCATATTCAGGGACCATGGCACCAAGAGCCTTGGCAAGCAATGCTTCACTTTTCTCAACATTACCACCCCCGATGAACAGGGCCGTATTTTTCAAATCTTTGGGACCACGGGTAAAAATTGCGCCATGAACAAGATCCCTCACCTGATCGGGTTGCACATTCGCATAGCTGAATAGTTCATTCACGTTGGAATCTATGGCAACGACCCGATCAAAGACACTTGCATGAGCATCAGGGTCGAGCTGGATTAAGATGGTTTTCTTTTCCATAACGAAATCGCCTTAAATAAGCCTATAAATAAGTCATGGGGGCAGTTAGCCCCCATGTTTTGAACCTTAACACACCTTAAGTATTACTTAGGGGAGTAGGGGTGTTTTACTTTGTCTTTTGTTGCGGTAATTGTTGCAACACTTGGTTCATTCGCAAGGGCTTTTTTCAAAGCATCTTTGGTAGCAGCATAGTTGTATTCAAAAATCTTGTTATCGTCTGCAGCTTGTGGGTGAATGAATACACCACAAACGCAAACCAACTTTTCGGCATCCTGATTGCTGATAAGGCCTTCAGCAACGCTATCTGCAACAGCACGAGCAACTGCAGCTTGTGCGGGGCCAAACATCTGAACAGCTTGCTTCAAGCCTTTGATGGTGACTTTAGTAATCATTACAGTTGCGGGCTTGCAGATTAAGTTTGGTGCAACAACCGCAAGCAAACTGTTATGGCCTGCAGATTGGGTTGCAATTGCATTGGCAAAAGCCACGCCAACGGGACCATCTTTTGAGCCGATCAAAAGATCGATATGTGCAATTTCATTACCATCGCCTACCAAAGATTCGCCAATAAACATCGACATAATAAAAACTCCAATTATTCACTAAGGACAATTAACAACCTCACTGAATATATATAAAGAGTATCCCTTGTGGAAGCAAACAGATAATTAATGAAATCTTCAAGGGGTTTTGAAGAAGTCATGAATTAGCATCATATTTGCATGATTAGTGCTTGCACTGACATCAAATACAAATAGAATTTCCACAGGCTGGATTTTATACCCCGTTTTAAAAGTGAGGATTTATAGAGATGTCGAACCCAAATTCCCCAATTTCTGTTACCCGGCTTCTTGGCTTAGGCTTAACACCCGGAAAACTTCGTGGTCTTCAGCGAATTAGCAACGACAACGGCACCCTGACCATGGTTGCTACCGACCAAAACAGCTCCATGATCACCATGATCCGCGACAGCCTCAAGAAAAAAGGCCAGGATCGCGAACCCACCTTCGACGAAATTGTCGAAGCTAAAATTATTCTTGCCGAATCTCTTTCCAAGAATGCCAGTGGCGTTCTTGTTGATGGTTATTACGGCGTTTGGAACAGCGTTGCATCATTTAATATCCCCAAAACGGTTGGCATTTTAGTTCGCGTAGAGCAATCAGGTGGCGGCAAAAACAAGGTCAATGCCCCTTTAGGCGGTTTTGAACCAGGCTGGAGCGTGGAAAAAATCAAGGGTATCGGGGCTGATGCTGTTAAGCTTCTTGCTCAATACGAACCCACCGAACCCAATAGTGCTGAGCACCAATTCGAATTCATTCAACAAGTTTACGAAGATTGCAAAAAGCATGATATCCTTCTGCTTTTGGAAACGGTTGCTTTCCCATTCGGCGACGAAAAGAAAGACAGCAAGAATTTCATCAACCGCAAGGCTGAAACTGTGATCGAAAGCGCTCATCAACTCAGCAGGTTCTGCGATATTTACAAAGCTGAATTCCCAGGTCACCTCGGAAATGAATCCGATGCTCAGCTTGAGAAAAACCTTAAGGCCCTTGATGCGGTCAGCGAAAGGCCATGGGTTCTTCTTAGCGCAGGCGTTGATTTCCCTGCTTATAAGCAGCAAGTTGAGATGGCAATGAAAGCAGGGGCAAGCGGAATTTTAGGCGGAAGAGCCTTCTGGAAAGAATACTTTTTGGAAGAAACCGAAGATGCACGAAAGAAATTTGCCAATACTGTTTGCAATGATCGCGTTCTTCAAATCCACGAAATTGTCAAAGCCAAAGGCAAGCCATGGTTTTCACGTTACGGTCTCACCATGGATGAACTTCATCGCATTCGGGTTGCTGAAGGCTGGCACTTCCGCTACGGCGGCAACCTTAAAAGCACGGGCAACTCCAAGGCAGGTGCCCCTGGCGAAGTTTACTAACAACTTCCACCCATTTCCACGAAGAAAGCCAGACACTTTTGTCTGGCTTTCTTCTTTTAACACTCGTTATTTTTATCGCTAGCAACCCTTAATCTATATCAAACACCTTTTTTAGTTTCTCTTCCGCAAGCTTACCCTGATTTTTCTGTACCACCACACTAATACAAGTCTCACTCGTATTGATCATCAGAATGTTGATTCCTGCAGAAGCCAATGAACCAAAAATTCTTCGTGCAACACCCGTGTGCGTTCGCATACCCACGCCAAGCACATAAAGCGTTGCTATTTCACTATCAGCAGAAGCCTGAATGTCGACATCTATAGATCTGGAAGCTTCAATTGCAAGAGCTAGGGCAGGCTGCAATTTTTCCCGGGGCACACTAAAGGAAAGATCAACTTTTCCACCACACAAATTCTGCACAATCATATCGACAACAATGCCACCGCTGGCAACAGCCTGAAAGATTGCAAAGCTATTCCCTGGTTTATCAGGCAATCCAAACAGGGTGATTCTTCCTTGATCCACCGCCTGCTGGATTTCACTCACTAATATTTCTTCCATACTTGCAAGTTGTTGGGTTATCTCAACAAGATCACCCGAACTCTGGCTGTTATGTCGGGTCGCAATTTTAGAATGATTAACATCTTCTACTGAGGCCCCAGCACCATATCTTGGCTTTTCAAGCGAGAATGCGCTATGTACTGCACGCAAGGCCTTCTCCGCATCCGCCTTGTCTACCAACACTGAAATCTTGATTTCACCCGTGGTGATCATCTTCATGCTGATTTTTTCAGATGCTAGTGCTGCAAACATTTTTTCTGCGATACCCGTGTTGGTTTTCATTCCAGTACCAACAATCGAAACCTTGCTTACCTGAGCATCATGAACCAACCTGGCATCCAATTCCTGAGCCAAAGGCTGCAATGCTTCAAGCGTTGCGGTCAAGTCATGAGATGGGACTGTAAACCCAACATTAGCTTTCCCATTGCTGCCAACGCTCTGGGCAATCATATCCACAACAATATTTCTGGCAGAAACAGCTTCGAATATTCGATGGCTTATTCCAGGCTGATCAGGCACACCTTCCAATGCTATTCGAGCTTCATCCCGCACCAAAGCGGCGCCACATACAGGAATTTTTGTCATCCACTCGGTTTCGGGAACAATCCAAGTGCCTTCGCTATCACTGAAAGAAGATCGCACCTGCAATGGTACATCAAACTTTCTTGCAAATTCTATACTTCGCGAATGCATAACCCCTGCACCTGCGCTTGCAAGCTCCAGCATTTCATCATAGCTGATCGCTTCAATCTTTCGGGCATCAGGGACCACTCTTGGATCTGTTGTGTAAACCCCATCCACATCGGTAAATATATCGCAGGCAACTTCCAATTTTGGGCCCGAGGGATCATGCTTCATCACCGCAGCGAGTGCCACTGCAGTAGTATCAGAGCCGCCTCGACCTAGGGTTGTAATATTATCATCTTCATCAATACCCTGAAAACCAGCAACGATGACTATATGACCATCTTCTAAGGCTTTGCGCATTCTGGCAGTGGAGATGCTTTTAATTCTCGCCTTGGTATGGGTGCTATCGGTAACGATTCCGACTTGGGCCCCGGTAAGGCTTATGGCTCGCTCACCCAAAGATTGGATCGCCATCGCCATCAATGAAATCGAAATCTGCTCGCCAGTGGATAAAAGCATATCCATTTCGCGAGCGGGCGGGGTTTCAGTAATTTCTTTGGCAAGCGCAATCAGCTCATCGGTGGTATCCCCCCTAGCGCTAACGACAACGATAACTTGATTGCCTGCATGTTTTGCGCGGATGGCTTTGCGTGCTGCAGCCATCACTCTTTGGGCATTAGCAACACTCGAACCACCAAATTTCTGTACTACCAGACTCAATGGAATATCTCCGTAATTAAAGCAAAAGCCTTATTGTGTAAAATCTTAGGTGTAATGAGTGCGTTTGTCTAACAATCAATTCAATTTCTTGCATTCCATTTTCTTACAAG
>CALARU010000211.1 GCA_937888715.1 uncultured Planctomycetaceae bacterium
GTGGGGTTTCGGCTGAACAGTAGTCGATAGGCCCCGGTGATTTTATCGGTATCGCTTGAAGGAAATTCGCGTTGTAATCTTTCATAAAGAAGGTTTGCCTGTTTTTGAATGAAGGGGCTGTTGAGTGTGTAGAGCTGTTGCAGGGGCGTGGTGGTTGCAACGCGGTTTGGGCTGTGGGTTATCGGATCTGGGAAATCATGCAGGCGCAGAATATCAGAAAGTTCTCGACGGCGTACAAGCCCATAAATGGTTCGCCTGCGGTTGTTGATATCGTTAAGTTCGATGGGTGCGCCACCGATGCTAGGATCAAGATTTCCTGAAACAGCGAGCATGGCATCGCGCCAGCCTTCAACATCGAGCCGCTTGCGAGGCATGGATGCGAGCAGTCGATTATCCTGGTCAAGAGGCGAAGGGGAAGTTGATTGCTGCCTGTAGGTTGCGGAAAGTACGATTTCCCGATGCAGCCATTTCATGGACCAATTGTTTTCGATCAGGCGAAGCGCAAGATCATCCAGAAGTTCGGGGTGAGAGGGTTTATCGCCTTGAAAACCGAAGTCGCTGGGTGTTTCTACCAAGCCTTTGCCAAAGTGATGTTTCCAAATGCGATTAACAATGACTCTTGCGGTTAGAGATTGTGCTTCCGTGAAAAAAGCGTTGGCGAGTTCGAGCCTGCCACTGCCTTGGTTGAAAGCTTTTGGGTTATCACCAGAGAAGACGGAAAGAAATCGCCTAGGAATGATGGCACCGGTGTTGTTAGGGTTGCCCCGCACATGAAGTGCCAGGTTTTGAGCCTGATTCATTTTGAAATCAAGCTTGGTTTTATTAGGGCCATCTGCAACGACATAAAGGCTGGCATCTTCCATGCCCACAGCAAAAGGCGCATCGTAATTAGGCGTGTTCTTCTTAAGTTCTTCTATTTGTTTTTTCAGGTCAGCGATAGCTTGAGGTGGCTCTGCGGGTTTTTTTGCCTGCAGCTTTTTTAAATCCGCTTCTACGGTCGTTACTTTTTTTCTCGCATCAAGAATGACTTTTGTTGCTGCTGCTTCCAGCATAGATACATCTGCAGGCCTAGTGCTGGCTACGATTCCTGCTAGTGAGTAATAATCTTTTGCGGTGATCGGATCAAACTTGTGATCATGGCATCGGGCGCAAGCCACATTCAAACCTAGGAAGGTGCTGGATAATGTATGAACGCGTTCTTCCCATTCCTCTGCAACTACGGTTTTTATGATGTCTACCGGAAGCTGAAGTTCTTTCCAATAAGAGGGGCTAAGGCCCATGAAGCCCAAAGCTGCGCGATCGGCCAATGATGAATTGAGTTGGTCAGCAGCCAGTTGCAAGGTGCTGAACTTATCGAACCCCAAGTCATCATTGATTGCTTTGACGACCCAGTCGCGGTATAGGTAGGATTGGCCCTTAGTTTCTGCCCATTGCTCAAGGATGTCGCAGTAGCGCGCAAGATCAAGCCAGGTGCGCCCCCAGCGTTCGCCATAGTGTGGCGAGGCAAGTAATCTATCGACCAGCTTTTTGTAATCGTTTTCGGTCGGGTTTTTGAAGGCATCGATTTCAGCGGGTGTGGGTGGTAGGCCGGTAAGATCAAAAGTGATCCTGCGTAGAAACTGTGCGGGTGTTGTTTGTGGGGAAGGTTTTAAACCGCGTTTTTCCTGTTCTGCAAGAAGGAAGGAATCGATTTTGGTACGTGGCCATTCCTGTTGTTTTACTTTGGGGAGTGGTTGTTTCGCCAAGGGTTGAAACGACCAGAACTTCTTTCTGTCTTCGAAGCTTTTGGAATTTTTTGCTTCAGCGCTCTGGGTTGAAGCTGGGAAGTATGCGCCACGCTTTACCCATTCTTCGAGGGTTGCGATTTCTCTTGCTTGCAACTTTCCCTTGGGGGGCATTAGCAGGGTTTCGTTATTGCGATAGTGTACCGCTTTGATAAGCAGACTTTGTTCAGGTTTGCCCGGGATGATTACAGCGCCTGTCTCGCCACCTTTGGCAATCGATTCCGCACTATCAAGCCTTAGCCCACCTTTGGACTTTTTAGCTTCTACCGAATGGCATGAATAACAATGCTCCACTAAAAGTGGGCGAACCTTTTGTTCAAAAAAAGTACGATCTTCTGGCGAGATGGTTTGTGACCAGAGAGGCAGGGCGGGTGTCAAAAGAGTAATCATACCAAGGAGGTATTTAGGCAGGGATTTCATGCTTAAATCATAGCCTTCAGTTTGCGTATAGGCAATGGTTTTCCCTTTAGATCCCCTATTATTCAAAGTTGGAAGTGGGTCTGGAATGATTTTGGCTGATGTTACCTTTGAATATAGCTAGTAAACAGAGGAAAAGAACAGTTTAAGATGGCGCAATTTTTTGTATACGAATAAAATCACCTAATCGATTAATCGACCGAAGAACTTTGTAGTAAGATTCCCGATGCCCATCTGCGCCACTGCCTGTGGATATCATGGCTTGCGGGCGAATTCATTCCTGGCCTCTGACACCCCCTAAGAAATAAGGATATGCACGATGAAGATTTTTCTTTCTACGCTGTTAATTTTTGCAATGGCCGTTGGCAATACTTTCGCAGGTGAAGTTTATCTTGCAGTTGGCCCGGGTGGTCAGCGCATGTTTTCCAAGGATGGTAACTCTTGGGAAAACCACATCGCATGGGGCGAGCCCAAGCATGATCAAAACGATCTTAACACCGCTGCGTTTTTCAAAGGCGCAGCTTATGTGGGTGGCGGTTACAGCATCGCCCGCATGACTGCAACCCGTGATGGAAAAACTTGGAACGATGGGGTGCTTCCCAATGGCTCGCCTGTATTCGGCCTTCAGGTTTTAAATGATAATCTTTACGCGGTCACCCTTCGTGGGCAGGTTTATAAAACTGCCGATGGAGAAAAATGGACGATGGTGGCTGCTGCTGAAATGCCTACGAAAACCCATTGGATTCGCAGCACCGTCTCGGGCAATGGAATTATCATGGGGTCTGGGGATTATGGCCCCGCGCTCGCCTTTAATCCTAAAACAGAAAAAATCACCATTACCCAGATGGCCGGGCAGAAAGACAAAAACGCAGGTTGGAAGCGCGTTGCTTTTGGTAATGGAGTTTTTGTTGTTGGTGGGCAGGATGGTTTGCTAGCCACTACCACCGATGGCCTTTCTTGGAAAAACAATGAAACCCAGTTGGAGAGGGGCAATATTAGCTCTGTGGTTTGGGCCGGTAATGTTTTCCTCGCCTCCACAGAAAAGAGCGGGACGCTTGCTTCCGCTGATGGTATCTCTTGGAAGAAACATGAAACCCTTGCACCCAAAACCCTCATCCGAACGGGTGGTTGGGTTTATGGCTGGGCTTGGCCTCCTAGCAAAATGAAACGCAGCAAAGATGGCATGATGTGGGAGATTGTTTCCAATGAGAAGGATTATTTTGTCAAGGAAATCGCATTCGGAGAATTGGCAGGAACAGGAAGCGCACCTGTATTACCAGGCGCTAAGGCCCCTATCCCTGTAATTAAATCAAAGTAGATTCACTACTTCTTAGCGGTGGGTTTTGGTTTGCGCCCTTCGGGTTCAACCGCATCGGGTTTGAATTGCCCCAAGTCATCTAGCTTTGTAATGATGCCATCCTTCGGGATTTCAGCGCCTGCACTCCATACGATTCCATTAAGGATGCACTTGCGCATGTCTTCTTCCTTCCAATTGCGGAAGAAGTGTGGCATCACGATTGCAAATCCGCGCCCGCCATCTTTTCTTTGCGTTGCCCAAGCAATTACTTCTGCGCTTGGTTTTTCCGGCGGCAGCATTGCGGTTGCGATTGCAGTTACATTGGCAGCAAGCTTGTTACCATCTTTGCCAAAATAATTGTTGATGTAGGGTTCATCATTGATGGTGTATTCTTTCCAACCACGGTTGATCGGATGATCCTTCGCTGCGGGCGTGATGGTTGATTTTGGGAAAATGCGAGCGATGCTTTTATGATGCTTGCAGCCTGTTGCAAAATAGCCCCCCATCCATTGTAGTAACGGGTGGTCGCCATCTTCTGCGACATCCTTTGCAGTTAATCCGGTTGCGTAATGCACGCAAACAATCCCACAGCCTCGATCCATCATGGCGCCTATTTCTTTTAGGATTTTCGAAGGCTCTGGCATTTTCATCGGTGGGAAAACATCCCCTATGAACACCAGGCTTGAATACGATGCAAGCACTGCAGGGTCTTCCGGCCATTTTGCAACAACATCAGCGTTGATGGGGGCGGAGTTCGTGATATTCTCTACGCAATGCTTCATCAGCCTTGCACCCGCTGGAACTTCATGGGTGCCGGGGGGATGCGAAGATGGCCCTGCAATAATTAGAATGCGGGGCTTTTTGTCCTGCGCATTTAGGGTGTTTGTAGTTGCAGCCAAGCTTGCCGTCACCGTTCCAACAAAAGACCTGCGATTCATGGTAATGCCCCTTTAGGTTGTTGAATATGGGTTGATTGTAACTGCAGATCTGGGCGAGTTCTCTAGTGTTCTTTAAAAAGATGTCCTTTGGGTTTCACGAAATTTTCATTGCATCTGCCACCTACCCACTCGTTTCATCCTTGACATTTACAATGCACCCACTTAAACTAATACCTAAGTTTCATTCAACAGGATTTTTGGCTTATGTGTATTTCTGCACTATCTTCGAAGCCTTTCTTTGCCATCTGCTTGGCAACGAGTCCTGTCGTTTTTGGTCAAGGGTTTACCTGAACCAAATAATTCTTCGTGGCGGCGTGTCCGTTCCACTCGTTCTGGCTAGGCATTGGATGCCTTAATCCCCAGTTCGCAACCCTGTAAAACTATCTTTTTGTAACATTAATCGTATTTGATACTGCCTTTTAAATGGAGTTTTTACCCATGCTTACAAAGCATCTTGCTTCCAAAAAAGCATTCACCTTGATTGAATTGTTAGTCGTTATAGCAATTATTGCCATCTTAATTGGGCTTTTATTGCCTGCTGTGCAGAAAGTGCGTGAAGCAGCAGCCAAAACCCAATCCAAGAATAACCTTAAGCAATTGGCGCTTGCTGTTCATAATTGCCATGATCAATTCCAAATCACCCCTCCAATGTTTGGCGTGGTGGGTACTCAGGTTGCTGGCGGTGGTGCAGGCGCTGGTAATAATGCTTCTTTCTTCTTCAATCTTTTGCCTTATATCGAACAGGAATCGCTTTTTAAATTGGGCAAAGATGCAGCTCGCGGTACTGCGATCAAGGGATTAAACAACCCGCTGGATCCAACTTGGTCAAGCAATAATGGTGTTTACACCCTGCCTGCCTCGGTTCCCCTTTGGATTGCAGGTGGCCTTACCAACCCTTGGCCAAACTGGGCCAAAACTGCAACTGGAACTTCTTGGGGCCTTTCCAGTTATGCTGCAAACTTTCAAGTCTTTGGCGATAAAGGGATTAAGTTTACTGGTATACTTGATGGCCTTTCCCACACAGTTATTATTGGCGAACGCTATGCGGTTGCTTCCCGTGCTACTGGGACTCCCAGCGTAGGTGCTGGCCTTTGGGCTTATGGTACCCCACCTGTGGTTACTAGTTATGATTTGGCTGTAGCCGACCCCATTCCCGCTCTTAGGACTTCCACTTATTCCAGTTCTTATTGGGCTCGTTTTGGTTATGTCAATTTGGCGGGTTCCAATGCGGGTTGGACTACCAACACTGCCTTACAAACAGCTAATTGGAATTGCCAATGCCATATGGCTCCCGAATTCAACAAAACTTCCACTACTGTTCACCCGCTGAAATTGCACGGCATGGGTTCTACCATCAGTGTTGCAATCGCTGATGGCAGTGTCGCAACCTTTTCTTCCAGCATTTCCAGTGAGAATTTCTACTTTTCGGAAACTCCCCAAGGTGGCGATATCTCTTCCGATCCACAAGTTCCTTGATGCAATTTCTTTGTAATCGCAAGCTTGCTATTAGAACCCATGGATTTAAACCCCATGGGTTTCTTTTTTAAGAATCGGAAGTGTTAGCGACGGAAGTTTCTCATCCGCCGTTCATTACAACAGTGCAAGTAAATGGATGCATTGCGGCTGCAATTGCCCTGAAGGGGCCCAATGAGATAGCCCAGGGCAACGCCCTGGGTAACAGTACAAAAAACCAAGTCCTGAAGGGACGAAAGGTGTTGTTCGCCGGCCATTGCGCCCCTTCAGGGCTTTTTTGATGGGGGATGATTACCCGGGGTTGCGCTTCGCTTCACCCCTGGCTATCTCATTTCACCCCTTCGGGGCTTAAGAAACGGAAGTGTAAGCGACGGTTTTTCAACTCTCCGTTTACCTTTCATAAATTCTTCCTTCGCTTGCACTTCAGGCTTGTATGGCACGGAAGGATGCGTGAGTCTTAAACTTCGTGTGTTGCTTTCATAACTTAGGCAATTCGGGATATATCACCCCATATTACCAATTCATGTCAATTTGATTAGTTTGCGGAAGTTGCACTCTATTCCGCTTACCTCCTTCTCTTTATTTCCCAAATAAAAATTATTTCTTAAGTTATTCATTCAAATTATCTCCCCCATTTGCCGATCATTCATTAGCAACCCGGTGTTCGTATTTGTTTCATAACATCGGCCCGCTTTATTTGTTGTTTAAGTTATGGGAGTATTCAGATGCGTAAGTTCCTAAATAAGCTCTTCAATTCTAAGAAGACAAACCCTAAAAACGCTTCCACAAAGCTTGAACTCCTTAGCCTTGAAGCCAGGCTTACTCCCTCGACTGCCCAGCCTATTGTCGTGGGGCAGGGCTCCTTCAATGATTTTACTGCAGTAGGTGCAGATTCTGGTGGCGGCCCACTCGTTACAATTACATTTAATAACACTGATACTTTGGGTAATGGACC
>CALARU010000212.1 GCA_937888715.1 uncultured Planctomycetaceae bacterium
GATTTACCTGTTAGAATCTTCAACTGTATGAATCGGGAAGTATAGATTGTTTTGAAGTTTTCATGTAATGATACTTCGATCTAAGTTTACCCGGTTTTTTCTGCTGTGTGGTATTTTCTGATTCTTGTTTAGGGTCGGTCATATTAAGCAGTAGGGAGTTTAGGATTTTATTTTCAAGGAGCAGATATGAAGAAGTTTTATGTTTTGGCTTTTACCTTTGCAGCTATGACCCTGCCAGCTTTCGCACAAGAAAAGGCTGCACCCGCAGCTAAAGTTGTTCCCGAAGCTAAGACCACCACAACAACTGTTGTTGAAGAAAAGCGTGTTCTTGGCCGTTTTCGCCGTGATGCTGATGCCCCTAAGCTTTCCGATCGCATCAGCGATAAGCTTGGCAATCGCACCTCCAGCGGTTTCCTTTCTAACCTTAGGAATCGCTAGAACTTTCTGTTTCCCTAGTGGAAACAGCATAGTTTAAATATTGCGCCAACAGTCATTACGATTGTTGGCGTTTTTTTTTGATACCAATCTGTTCCAATTCCCTTTCCATGATTCCATCCTTGACACGACCTTTCCCAAAGGTAAACTTAAGTTCTTAAGATTTGCTGTTGGATTGAGGTTTTTTTGCCCGCTTAATATTTGCAAATTAAGAGATCTCTGCCTAGGGTCGCATTTTTTGTTCTCTAAATAGCAGTTTATAAGTTCACGTTTTTTAGTTGGTTTTAAGGAACACTATGAGTTACTGCAATTCCGACTCCTGTTTAATTAGTCGGTCTTGTTTTGCCGGTGTGATAATTTCCCTCCTAGGCTTTTTCTTCTCCTCTGTGGCTTTTTCTTTTGATGAACCTGTTGCGAATCTGCCGAAAATTAATTTTGCCCTCGATGTGCAACCCATTCTTAAGGCACGATGCTTTGAGTGCCATGATTCTGCGAAACAGCGTGGAAGCCTTAGATTAGATACATCAACGGGGATAAAAAAGGGAGGATTGTCCGGACCGATTATTAATCTGAAAACACCTGAAGAAAGCTCGATTATCCGTCATGTCAAGGGTGCTAAAGATTTTGAGCGAATGCCGCCTAAGGGCGATGCCTTGACTGCGATTCAAATTCAAAAACTACTTTCATGGATCATTCAAGGCGCGGTTATACCTTCGGAAATTGTTAATTCTAAATCAGTCTCTGAGAGTCTTGGTGGATGGTCTTTTGTTCCAATTAAAAGTCCTTCGGTTCCGCTGCAACCAAAAGAAGCTATGCCATGGGTTCGAAATCCAATCGACTCCTTTGTTCTTGAAAAACTTCGAGCGAATGGTTTAAAGCCATCCCCAGAGGCTGATAAACGAATCCTTGCCCGCAGGCTTTTTATCAACCTAACCGGCCTTCCTCCAACTCCTTCCGAACTGCTTGCGTTTCTTGATGATGCGGATCCCAATGCGTATGAAAGGTTGGTTGATCGATTGCTTGCATCCCCCCGATATGGAGAACGCTGGGCAAGGCATTGGCTTGATGTGGCCCATTACGCAGATTCACACGGGCAAGATCAGGATCGTTTTCGGCCTAATGCCTGGCCTTATCGTGATTATCTGATCCGATCATTTAATGAGGATAAACCGTATGCTCGTTTTCTTAGGGAACAAATCGCAGGGGATGTTTTATATCCTGAAGACCCCATGGCAGTGGTTGCAACCGGATTTCTTGCAGCAGGCCCTTGGGATGAAAGCGGACTTCGAGACATAAACGAGAATTCCATTGACCGCCAGATCGCACGAAATCTTGATCGGGATGACATTGTCGCTTCGACCATGTCTACATTCGCAGGGCTAACTGTTCATTGCGCTCGTTGTCATGATCATAAATTTGACCCAATAACCCAAGCAGATTATTATTCCCTTCAAGCGGTTTTTGCAGGTATCGATAAAGCGCAACGAGCTTATGACGCCGATCCTGTTGTTGCAAAAAAGCGATCATCTTTGCAATCGGATTTGCAAATGATTCGCGGATTAAAGGGTAGGGTGGATCCCCGCCTTCTTTCCAAAGAAAAACAAAACGAGGTTATAACCTTTGAAAAAGATTGGCGCACTGGATCAGGGGCCTGGTTCGTTTTGAAACCAGAATTGTTTGTTTCTAAAAATGGTTCATCCTTGCAGCTTTTACCAGATAACTCGATTATTGCCTCGGGTGTTTCCCCTGAAAAAGATACCTACTCGGTGACTGTTGCCACTCCGAAAATTTCCCTTACTGGTTTAAGGCTTGAAGTTTTAACGGATGAAAACTTGCCTTTCAAAGGCCCCGGCCGTGCCATCAATGGCAACTTGCATCTTTCTGAAGTTAGAGTTCGTATTCATCCCAAGGGTAAACCTGACAAATCGATTTTAGTAAAGTTAAAGTCTGCAACTGCTGATTTTAATCAGGAAGGTTGGGGGATTGGTCGAACCATCGATGGCAATCCTGAAACAGCATGGGGAATACATCCTGAAGAAGGTAAATCTCACCAAGCGGTTTTTGAATTTGAAAAGCCTGTTGGGTTTGAAGAGGGATCCATCGTTAATGTTGAACTTGATCAGTTGCATGGCCGTATGCACTTGATAGGCAGATTTCGGCTGGCGTTGACCACCGCCGTTTCTGTAAACGATGCCAACAAAATCATTCCTGCTAATATCTCTACGATTTTGGAAACACCCCAAGAAAAACGAACTGATCCCCAGCGGGCTGAAGTTGCCCAATGGCTTTGGGAAAATCGTATTGGAAAAGAGTTGGCAATGTTGTCCGCTCAATCGATCATCTACTGTGGAACCAATAAGTTCACACCTGAGGGAAGTTTTCGACCCACCATTACCCCACGCCCAATTCATCTTCTTGCCCGTGGTGAGATTTCAAAGCCAGGTGCACTTGTTGCACCCGGTGCGGTTATGGCTGTACCAGGGTTGAAGGCGGATTTTCAAATTCGTGATCTAAATGATGAAGGCCAGCGCAGGGTTGCCCTTGCGGATTGGCTCGCTAATCCTGCAAATATGCTTACTTGGCGCGTTATTGTTAATCGCATCTGGCATTACCATTTTGGCAAAGGCATCGTTGATACTCCAAATGATTTTGGAAAAATGGGTGGCATTCCTTCCCATCCGGAACTTCTCGATTGGCTGGCTGCAGACTTTATCAATACTGGCGGATCTTTTAAAAACCTTCATCGGCTCATTGTTACCAGTAGTACTTTCAGGCAGGCCGTTCAGCACGACCCAACTGCATTTGCCAAGGATGCAGACAATAGGTTGTTGTGGCGCATGAACCGCAGCAGGCTTGATGCTGAAACTTTGCGTGATACCGTTCTTCTTGCCAGTGGTAGATTGGAGGACTCCATGTTTGGACCACCTATTAAACATTTTATCATGAAGCCTGGTATTCATGTGACACCCGAGGCCGATTACGATCGTTACGATGTAGATGCCCCCGAAGCCCGCAGGCGAAGTGTATATCGTTATATATTCCGCACTCGACCAGATCCCTTGCTGGAAGCACTTGATTGCCCAGATGCTTCCCAGTCTGCTCCGGTACGATCAACCTCGGTTAGTGCTCCTCAAGCATTGGTTCTTTGGAACAATAAATTTATCCTACGCCATGCAGAGCATCTTGCTGTTTTGGCCGAAACTTGTTCAACTCCTTCGCAACGAGTCCGATTTATTGCACAGCAATTGCTTTGCCGATTGCCCACCCCGGCTGAAGAAATTGCCTGGCTCGATTACTCACAGAAACATGGATTAGCAAACTTTTCTAGAGTGTTGCTTAACAGTAGCGAATTCCTTTTCATTGATTAGCAGGGAGGTTGCCATTAATTTCGATCGTCGCAATTTTCTCGGCACAGGTTTTAGCGGGCTTGCCTTATCCCAGCTTCTTGCTTCAACCGATGCCGAAAAACCCAATCCTCTTTTTAATGGAGGGCTTCATCACAAGGCTAAAGTCCGTAGGGTCATTCAGATTTTTCTGAATGGCGGCATGAGCCAGATGGATACTTTTGACTTCAAACCCGAGTTAGAAAAGCGCCATGGCCAAATCGTGGATGTCGGACTTAAGGCCACTGCAACAGGCACGCCTGGCCCTTTGATGAAGTCGCCTTTCAAATGGAAACAGTTTGGAAAATCAGGCCGTTGGGTTACCGATGTTTTTCCACACATGGCAGAACATGTTGACGATATGGCGTTTTTAATGGCAATGCAATCCAAGTCGAATGTTCATGGCCCCGCAAGCTATCTTCAAAATACCGGGTTCCTATTGCCAGGCTTTCCTTCTGCAGGTTCATGGATCAGTTATGCTTTAGGCAGGTTGACCGATGATCTCCCGGCTTTTATTGTGATGCCTGATATGCGTGGATTACCTTACAACGGCATGGGCAATTTTTCTTCAGGCTTTCTTCCTGTTTCTCATCAGGGTACGCCTGTCAACCCTGCATCCCCTGCTCCCATTCCAGATCTCCAACCCCCAGTCAGCAGTAAATTTATCACCCCCGCAGCAAGTGTAGATGGATTGAAATTGCTTAATAATATGAATCAAAACTTTGCAGCAGATCGGTTGGGCGATTCTAGACTTCAAGCACGCGTTGAAAGTTATGAACTTGCTGCAAAGATGCAACTTGCAGCGCCCGAGGTGTTCGATCTTTCCCGTGAGACTGCTTTTATTCATGAACGCTATGGCACATCCCGCCCCGGTGCTGATGGTGCTTTTTCGCGCAACTGCCTATTGGCCCGAAGATTTGCTGAACGAGGCGTCAGGTTTGTTCAGGTTTGGAGCGGTGCGGGCGGCCCCAAGAATAACTGGGATAACCATACTAATATTCCAACCGAACTGCCTCCCATCGCTAAGCAAGTTGATCAACCTGTTGCTGCGCTTTTAATGGATCTGAAAGCACGAGGAATGTTTGCTGATACACTTCTTGTTTTCACAACCGAGTTTGGCCGTATGCCTTTTACTCAAAGTGGAGTTGGCCGTGATCATAACGGCAGCACTTTTGTTACTTGGCTAGCCGGTGCCGGTGTTAAAGGGGGCATTTCTCACGGCGAAAGTGATGAGTTTTCTTACAAGGCCGCTATTAACAAAACTAATTGCTACGATCTTTACGCAACCATCCTTCATCTAATGGGCGTCGATCACGAAAAACTTTCTGTTCGCCATAATGGAATTGATCGCAGACTAACCGATGTGCATGGCGAAGTTATAAAACCCATACTTGCTTGAATTTAACCCATCACTTCTTCAA
>CALARU010000213.1 GCA_937888715.1 uncultured Planctomycetaceae bacterium
GGGTTCGATACTCCCGCATAGAAAGAGAAGATGAAAACGCTATCCGCAAATTGCTTGTTGCAGGAACCCGTTCAGCAAAAATGAATCTTGATGCTGAACCACTAAATAAAGTTCTTCCAGGGGGCGACATCCACAAGGCGGGAGTTGCGCATCTGGGGGGCGGACTTCGCGTAATCCCACTTTCTGCATTTGCTGATATCCGGGTCACTGAAGGGCCCGCAATGATCAAAAGTGAAAACGGACAAATGATGAATGCGGTTACCTTGAATGTGAGAGGGCGGGATATGGTTGGCTTCATCGAAGAAGCAAGAAGAGTGGTCGAACACAAAATAAATTTACCCGAAGGATATCATCTTGAATGGAGCGGCGAATTCGAACACCAATTACGGGCTGCAAAAACTCTATTAATTGCTTTTCCTGCAGTAATCCTACTAATATTCCTCATCCTCTACTTCACTTACAAAGATATTGCAGACGCTGCACTAATCATGCTCACCCTGCCCGAGGCCCTAACAGGCGGCGCATTCTTTCTCTTCTTCTTCCCTAAAATTCAAAATGGATGGGACTCTCCTCCTTTTGATTTCAGCGTTGCTGTTTGGGTTGGATTTATTGCATGCTTTGGCATGGCTGCAGAAACCGGAATTATCATGATGGTGTATCTGCGCGAGGCTATAGAAAAGCGAGGCGGACTTGAAAACATCAAATCAATTGATGAACTTCGCGAAGCTGTACTCGAAGGTGCAGTTCATAGGCTTCGTCCTAAATTACTTACCGAAGGCGTTGCAATCCTTGCGATTTTCCCCATGGTTTTCTCTCAAGGTGTAGGCTCGGAAATTTTAGCACCCATGGCATTACCAGTTCTAGGTGGCCTGCTAATTTCAGATGAAGTCGTGGATTTGTTTTTGCCTGTAAGATTCTTCTGGATTCGAAAAGCAAGATGGCTAAAGCTGCAGGAACAAAAAGCAAAAAATATTATTTGATCGTTTTTACAACCTCAGCGGTCGGTACGTTTGCGGTAACCCGATCGAGCGTTGCTTTCCTACGAAATGCTTCCGCTTGTGCTTGATAAAAACGATCTCGAGCAAGGTACATTTCTTTTTGAGCTGCAACTAAGGTTAAAAAAGGTATTTTACCATTGATGTAAGAAGTTTGTGCCTCACGCACATTTGCCTCTGTAGCAGGGAGGGTTGTTTTTTTAAACAACTCCATGATCTGGGTGCTTTCTTTCAGTTGTTCAAAAGCTTCCTGCACTTGAAAATTGATTTGATCTTCAAGCTTTTTGTGCTCAGCTTTTCTTTGGGCCAACTTCGATTGCGCCTCTGCCAATGCTGCATATCTTCTACTTCGTTGCGAAGGCAGATTCATCCTTAAACCAAGCTGATATTGCATCTGCTTGTCCATGCCCTGCCAAAAACTATCGTAAGCAGCAAGTGCCTCGTAATCAGGAGAAAACTCACGCCTTGCTAACTGAACTGCAGCATCTTCTGCCCGAATTTTATCTTCCAGCGAACGCAAATCTGGCCGGTTAGCTCTGGCCTCTTCACGCAACTGTTCACCATTTCGTTTTTCAATTTCCAACGGAATCTCTCGCGAAGAAGGTGGCAAACTTAAATCAGGTTCTAAGTGCAGCAGGGTATTGATCCTTGCCTGAGTCACCTTGCGCATACGATTAAGCGTGATAGATCGCTCCTTTTGCAAACCAATCTCGACATCGGCTTGAAGCACATCTTGCTGAGGTACCTGCCCATTCCTATATCGCGTTTCAGCATTTTGTTTGAATTCACCCAACAACTTTAAAGAGCCCTCGTTTACTTCGATAGCCCTATCCACCAAATGAAAATCAAAGAAAGCGTTCTTAGCATCCTCAGTAAGTTGAAGCCTTACATCTTCAATATCTTTTTCCGTTGCACTAGCTTCAGCTTGGGCCTTATCGCCTCGAAGTTTAAGTTTCCCGCGGCCGGGTAATTTCTGGGCGAACTCCACTCGCAACGCAAAATTAACTTGATTCGAGCCTATGGTCCCAGGTGCAAACCATCCCCCAACATTGGGGTCATCCAAAGATATCGCTTGGGGATACTTGGACCATGCAGCTTCCGATGCTGCAATCATTGCGGTTAATGTCGGATTCCTACCTAAAACTTCCCGTACCAAATCATCTGCGGTCAGGTTTTTTAAAGTAGAAAACGCTGGAACTTTGCCGGGCCCTTCATCAATCTGATTTTCGACTTTGCTTTCAGTTGATTCTTTTGGAGTGGTGTTTTTAACAACGGTGGAAAGCTCATTTCTTTCAACCGGAACAACAACGGGGGTCAAATTATCATCCACTTGCGGGAAAAGTACACAACCAGGCAATCCTAAAATCGCAGCAAGATACAAACTTTTTATTGCATGAGTTCGAATCTTCATTACGCTGATTACCCTAAAACGGAATTCCAGAAAGTTTTTACGATCTTTAATAAAATCGGCGTAATTTGATTACTGACTTAAGATGAAATGCGGATTATCCCAATTTTAACGGCGACATGAGCAACATAACTTTAAAAATAGGACGTTTGCGACCCTTGGGCGGATACGGCTGATGGTAAGTCCAAAATGCTTAGTACCATAGGTACTATTTTAATCAGGCAAAATTCCAATGATAGAAAGACTGAATTACTTTCTGTGGCTCATCAATAACCAACTGATCCCGCCAGTGGGTATATTTGGTACCCAAGATTAGGGCGCCATCGCCTGGACAGATTTCAATTACATGCACCTTACCATTTTCATCTTCAACACAAAGAGGCCATGGTTTGTTAATATCAGAAAAAGTGCAAACACTGAGGGTGATATCAAGGCCCGGCCTATCCTTATGCTTTTTAAGATCAGAACCATTAAAGTAAATGCGGGTGTAAGAATTTTCGGGGACGATATTTTCCCAACCCGTTTTTTGCTTGATCAAAGGAGTAAGTGCAAGAAGCACCTTTTCGTATTCCGGGATCCGTGCCAAACCAAAGGAGTTCCCATAATGCGGATCATTACCTTCAAAATTCAATGCTTGCTTAGCGCTATAGCTCAATGCAATTTGATTGAGTTGCACACAACGAAGTTCATCAAACAACTTGGGTAAAAACAAAATCATTGCAACTCCTTGATCATGGATTCAGAAAATCATGAATCAAAGTATAAGTTAATTAACAAAAGTATTCCTAGGCGAACATAAAGTGAAGCTTTAAAAGGCTTACAGAAACAGCGCTATTCTAATGAAAAAGATTATTACAAATCTGCTAAAAAAGACTTTCAAGTGTCCCCGAAAAGAGTCGAAAATCTGTTAAATTTAGCCGAAATACTAATGAAATTAATAAAAGTAATGCAAAAACCGATATATACAAAACGGTAAGCTGTTTAAAATAGCCAAAATAGGGCGCTCGGTTTGGCCAAACCTCTTGGCCTCATTTCCTTCAGCTATTGGATTCCATTGCTTGAGAGTGTTTTGCTAAAGGCTCCTCGCTTCGCTAGCCCGGGTTCCAGTCGCCCCGCCCCCACCTTTGTCACCCCAGCGTATGCGGGGGCCATTCTTGGCTTTTGAATTTTTGCCTTCAAGCCCATCCACTGCACTGAATAAATCTGCCTCGCCACCCAGTCACCTCCTCGCCTTTGTCAATTTCGCGTATGCGGAGT
>CALARU010000214.1 GCA_937888715.1 uncultured Planctomycetaceae bacterium
ATAGCGTGATCTAAAGGCGGAGCCATATAGCCCATGCCCTCGTCGATGGTGGCGTTGTTGGAATCTGCATGCATATCCCAGACGAAGTTAGTGGTGACGGTGACGAAGCCTGCACCTCGTTCGCACATTCTGCGAGATAGGCAAAGTAGTTTTCCCAGAGTTCGAGCGTTGTCTGCGTAGTTTTTGTGGTTGTTCCATTTCTTACTGATGGCATCAACCTGAATTAGAGAGGCTGTATCGTAAAGGGCGACGGTTTTAGGGTCTTCCTTGGAAAGATCGAGGGCATCTGCGAGGCCGCCCATGAGTGCTAGTAATGCCATTTCGCGTGACTTATCCGAAGTTTCTGCACGCAGAGTATCTTCGATGGCCCAGCGTACTTTGTCTAAGCTTTGCAGCAATGCAAGCCGGTCGTCCAACCTTTCGCGGGGCAGTTTGATTTTAAGATCCTGCATGAGGCCATTGCCTGCGCCTGGCTGAACCGGGGCAAGCGATGGAGCAAAAGGCCCGGTGGCATCGAACTTGCCAAATTGCATTACGCCCGCTTGCGCAGCAGGGTCGACCGCTCTAGGGAATAGCAGAGCGTTTCGTGGGATGGCTTTTTGCGGATGAGATATTCCCGCAACTGCGGAATATAAACTTCCAAGATTTGCACCCGAGGTGGTTTTGCAAACGATGGGTTTGATATCGTGGCTGGCATCGCCCGGAACATAAGAGCGAACAATGGTTAATTTATCTGCATGCTTTGCCAGCTTCGGGAAAGGCGAACCGAAAAGCACTCCAGGGATGTTGGTTTGAACCGTTCCTAGAGGGCCTCGGATTTCCTTCGGGGCATTAGGCTTTGGATCGAAGGTTTCTACCTGACTAGGGCCACCATGCAGGAAAAGGAATACCACAGATTTATTTGTTAATACTGCTTTTTCATCCGCTTTTGCCAAGCTTCCAGAAGCCAAGCCTGCTAAGCCAAAGCCCCCTATTTTTAGGAAGTCTCTTCTTCTATAGCGGTTATCGTGATCCCAAATGGTAAGCATGGCAAATTCTCATTTGTTCAGGTAGGAACAATAACTATAAGCTAAGTTTGTGATATTAGCTAGAAAAACTTGATTTCGAGAACGTTTTATCCTGTTTAGGATGGGGATCATTCATTCCTAATGTGATGTTTTGGTTAATCTGCCTTAAAAGTTTCGCTTACAGAGTTAATTCGTAATAAATTGATGGTTCAAGTTGCTTTAGCGGCGGCAAGGTTTTTTGTCGAATTACTGAACGAGATACCCATGGAATTATTTACCGCGGCTTCTAGTTTGCCTTTGATGAGTTTGCTCTTTCTCCTATTCGCACTTACGATTGCGTTTGGGTTTGAATTCATTAATGGGTTCCATGACACCGCCAATGCAGTAACAACGGTTATCTATACCAAATCGTTACCTGCTACTCCTGCAGTAATTTATTCAGGCTTCCTTAATTTCTTGGGTGTCATGGTAGGCGGTACATCGGTTGCATTTAGTATTGTCAATCTTCTACCTGTGGATCTCCTCATTGATGCTAGCGGCGGTAAGGCATTGGTGATGGTGCTTTCTCTTTTAATTGGGGGCATCATTTGGAACTTGGGCACTTGGGTTATTGGATTGCCTGTAAGTACTTCGCATACGCTTATCGGATCAATTCTAGGCGTTGGCATTGTCAACAGTTGGATGAATGGCGATGGTTTCGGAGGTCTTAATTGGGGCCAAGTAGCAACGGTAATGATGGCGTTGGTGATTTCGCCCTTATTGGGATTTGTTTTAGCTTTTATCGGATTGATTACCATGAAATTGGTGATTCGTGACCAAAGGCTTTATACGCCACCTGTGGATAATAACCCGCCTCCCTCTTGGATTCGCGGAATATTAATCCTTACGTGTGGCGGAGTGAGTTTTGCGCATGGCTCAAATGATGGGCAAAAAGGAATGGGGCTTATTCTTCTGGTGCTAATAGGTTTTATGCCTGTTTATTATGCGATGGATATCCATGATCAGCATAAGGCGAAAGCTTGTAGGGAAGCTGTTTTAAATGTGAAACAGGTTTTAGCGCAAGCGAATATCACGGATGCTGCGATTCTTAAGCAGGCAGATAAGGTGCTCGAAAGCTTAGATGGAAAAACTTCGCTTGCGGAAGTTTCTGAAGATAATCGGTGGGAAGTTCGCAAGGAAATTTATGCGCTTGTTGTTGCATTGGGCAAACTCGAAAAAACCACACCTGATATTACCAAGGCTATACGCCCTCTTAATCATGTCATTAAATCTTCCATCGAATTTATTCCTCTATGGGTTGTAATAGGCGTGGCGTTATCATTGGGTGTAGGAACCACCATCGGGTATAAACGCATTGTGATTACAGTTGCAGAAAAAATCGGGAAAACACATCTTACTTTTGGGCAGGGGGCAGTCGCTGAAGCAGTTACTGCCGCTACGATTCTTGGTGCGGTTTTCTTTCATATGCCTGTCAGCACTACCCATGTGCTTTCGAGTGGAATCGCAGGAACGATGGCTGCCAATAATTCCGGGGTTCAGTTTGGAACTTGTCGGAAAATTCTTCTGGCTTGGGTGTTCACCCTTCCCGCATCCATCATTCTTTCTGGCACACTTTTTATCATCGGCTGCATGGTAGTTTAAATTTTTTCTTAACAACTTTTTTTAAGAATTAAAGCCAAACCGATTAAATGGTTACTGCCAAGGTCTATGGGCAAACTCATACTCTTTTGCTTTATCTAATTTTGATAGTTTTACCGCACCTTGTAAACCAAGATTGAAACCCGGGGGCCTTGGTTATGTTCCATAGGCGTTCGGCCTGAATAATAATTCCAGGTGGTGCGTAGTGGAAATCCATCCCCCACATTAACTGTTTCTAAAAGCTCAAGATCAAGTTCCCTGTGCATTTTTAAATCTTTTACTAACTCCTCAATGTTGTGAACTGAAATGATGTCGCCTTTTTTAGGAATTGTCTGATTTATTGCCAACTGTTTTAGGCCCTGCTTATCTGCATAGTAACTCAATCCCCACCAAGTCAGATGCCAGTGCGTGTTATCCTTCCCAATGTTCCAATCCCTGTGCTTGATTTCATGTGCGATTTGTTTTGCTGCTTGGGCATCGAGAAAATCAACCGAGTAAAATAAAACCCCAAGGCTTATCCCAAAACAAATAATAAGTTGTAATAGGTTTTGTGAAGATTCCTTCAAAGCTTGCGTTTTGGATAAAAGCCTTGCTGCTATAAAAGTAAAAACCAGAGTGAACCCAGATAGTACGGAAGTACCGGCGGAACAAGCAATTGGTTTGCGGATATAGTGTTAGGCGAACCGAAATTAAAATCATACGGATTTAAAGGGTGGGCGATGAATTCAGCCCCATAAGCTATGTACACATTGTCATCCATATGCACAGGTTTGATTGTATTTAGCACTGTTAGAACACAAGCAACCAAGATGATCTGTAAAAGTGAGGGTCTAGTGTACGTTGGTGGATTCTCAGAAGTAAGCGATTGCATTCATTCTCCGTCATCGAGTCAAAAATTCCCCGTTAATAGCAATGGCAAGATTAACATGATTGGTGAATTCTAGAAAGATGAGGGTGGGGAAAATTGCTTAGGGTTTTGTAAGCGATTGGAGTGTGAATCAAAAATACACCCGAGGTAATTATATTTTAACTTGGGTTTGGCTGGTTAGATGAGAATTAATTAGCAAAGGGCGACAGTTGGCTATTTCTTGGAAGTAAGTTCAAAGAGGAGTTCGTTCTTTCCGGTCGTTTTGACTTCTGCCCCAAGGGTGGTTTTGGTGTTGTACTTTTGTGGGATGAACTCTTCAATTGCGTCTTCGCCCATGGGGCCTTTTTTACCGGGAACCACTCTTGTAGATATTATCTCAACTTTGTATTTTCCTTCGCTTGCTTTCATTTGAAAGGAACCATCTTTGATCATTGCTCCTTGTGGTGCAGTGGAAGGTTTTTCGGGCCTTAGTGTGATATCGCCCTTAGCAACTGGTACGCCATCGAATGAAACTTTACCTGTGATTTCGTAAAGGCTGGGACCAGAATCGCAGCCAAAAGATGCAAGCAATAAAACAAATAAAAGTGAAATGGTTCGCATGCTATGTTCCAAAAGTTGGGATGAAAATGTGGTTAGTAAGATGTAGCTACTTCGCCCATTTCTCTTGTGCCAAGTTGGGCATAAATTACAGGATCAATACTGTTTTGAATAAAGCGCACGGAGCCATCTGCAAGGGCGAAATTTGCCCCACCTGTGTGGGTGCTACGGGCCGAAAGGTTTTGGGCCCCGTTATTAGCTACATTAGTCAGGGGCGCTTTTGGAATTGAAACACCCTGATAATTTTGCTTATCTGAGACGGTTGTATTGGGCGGATTCAAAGTACTGAAAGAATTATTTAACTCCCAGGAATTTGAATACCTTCCTCGTAAATCGTTAACATTGGTATCTATGGCGACAAGGATTTCGCCAAGCATTAGGGTGTTCGAAGTCCCATCTCTTACATCCGTTATTTTCGTTTTGGATTTGACATAGAAAATACCGTTAAGGTTTTGTCCATTGCCATAGGCGGTGGATCCAGTGCATGTAACATAGTTGGTATGCATGCCTTGTTTTTCAAAAACACCAGCGGTGGTGGTGTTACCATCGAGAGTGTCGGTTTTGGGGCTGGAAGGATCAGAAGGGCACATCACCGTAGATAGCACTTTGGTTTTATTGGCTGCAAGCAAGGCCCAACCGTTTGCTCTATTGCTGCTTTCAAAATTGGCGAAAAGCGCCTGTTGTTCAATGAATGGTAGGGTGGGTTGAAGCCAGCAGCCGCGGATATAAGGCCCATCATTGGAATAAAAATTATTGTATTGCCCGATCGGAAAAGCGGAATTTGTATCGTGGTAGCCATGCATTCCGAGGGCGAGTTGTTTTAAATTGTTACTGCATTTCATGCGTGCTGCAGCTTCGCGAACTTTTTGCACTGCTGGCAAAAGCAGCCCTATTAAGATTGCTATGATTGCAATCACCACTAGTAATTCGATGAGGGTAAAGCCTGAACGATGGAGTCGGGTTTTTATCATGGCCGATGTCCTATAACAAATTAATCGAAGATTTAAATTATATTGAAATTAGTTTAAAGCATGATTTTCATCTGGTCAATCTAAAAGGTTTACCTTTGGCGAGATTGCGAGTGTGAATCATTTTTTATAAGCAGGCCCTCTTTTAGGGGAAGAGCCTGTTTTGGTTAAAGTAAATCGAGCAAATTAATTGGAGTAATGGCGGTTGATGAGATCGTTTTGAATCCAAAGAAGTTTATTAAAAGCCC
>CALARU010000215.1 GCA_937888715.1 uncultured Planctomycetaceae bacterium
CAATCTGGGGCGACCAATGATCTCGAAACTTAAAGTTATTAATTGCCCAAGCAGGCCCCGCTTTGGCTTTATCCAGATCATCTAAAATTACATGGTGCGCAATAAAGTTTGTTCGATTAGCGTAAAGTGGGGCAGGGCCAATACGGGAAAGTACCGAACAATCGCGAACCCCTGCATTAAAACGATAATGCGAAAACCCTATCGGATTGCTATGCGCTTTAGGGTTATCAGCCTTATAAAGTTCTTGGTAATTATTAATTGCCAAAAGATTCTGCAACAAAAGCTTATTAGAAAGCGCATCATTCGAAGCGCCCGCATAGCATAGGCAACCGCGCAAACCATCAATGCCTTCATCTGCAGCAGTGTAAATAAGTTCCCTGAGCATATTTGAACCTTTTACCTATTATTCTTTGGGGCGCGGGTGGCATCCTCTGGATTTTTTAACCAGAGAGGCAATATATCTTTGACTGTTTTCGCCAAGGCGTAAAGCATGGGAACCGAAGCCCAAATCGGCCTGATTTCACTAGGCTTGATCATGGCTTTGTTTTCCGGTCCTAAAGTTGGTCTGCTACCAAACGAACTCACCGGAATGTAAATGACATCCTGGGCAAAGTTCTCGCAAGCGTTCACAATATTGGGCGCATAATTCTCAAGAAACTTTTTCATCTCTTTCGAAGCTTGCTTTATCGCAGGGATCGATAATAAATGTTGTGCACCTTTTCCTGGTTGGCTAATAAAGGGATCTGCCATCGAAACATTGGGAACCAGATGGCACCATGAATCCCACTTTGTCAGGACGACAATCAACGGTCTATCGTACTTGTTGGAAGCACTTAAACCCCGATGGCGCCAAATCCTGCTTAAGGCTTCAGAAAGAATAGTTTCTTGCCTATCATCGATGTTTTTATAACTATTCATCGACTGCTGTTGCACCCTCTCAGCTTCTTTTCGGATTCTAATATTTTGGGTTGGGTCAAATAGATAGAACAGTGCATCAGCTTCACGAAGATGGATCGTCACTTGGTTTTCAGAAGTATCTTTGCCTGTTTTAAAGGATTCGCCTGAATTATCATAAAGGGAAATCAATCTATGTTCATTGTTGTTGACACGGGGATGCCCGTTGCCTGGTTCAATTTGAAAGATAAAGGGCTTAGCAAGATTGACTGCCTGATCACTGATCAGAACTTCGTTAAAAAGGCTGTCGTCCAATTCCTGCGTACGTCTAATCAAATCATCGGGGGTGCATTGTTTATCGGGTGCAGGATTATGGAATATATTGTTTTCATATTGAATGAGGGCGTTGTTGAAAGTGGGGTCAGGATCGAAAAACCTGAGTAAGAATTTATCCTGCATCACTCTTCGAAGTTCATGCGTCATGCATGCCAAGAGAAATGATTTACCACTACCTGGCGTACCGATGATTGAGAAAAACTTGATTCTACTTTCAAGAACTTCTCTGGGTATTTCGAGGTGACAATTAGGGCAGGCGAGCTTTTTGCAAACCACGCCTTTGGGATCAATCGCAAAACCTTCAGGACTAAATCGGGAAGGCAGAAAACGCATCAAAGCATCTTCTCTACGAAGGCGCCTATCACCCGCCAAGCTTTGATGGCTTGCAACCCAAAGTGCATCTTCAGGGGCGAATTTACCCATGCAATTAGGGCATGTTGCAGATTGTCGAAGGGTCACCCTAGTTGGGGCCATAAAAACCAAATGCTTTCTGGGGATAAAACATTTTTAACAAACTTTAACTTGCATTAGAATAACATTGTCTATTCTTTTTAAAAGCTTAAAAGCCTTATATCATATGTTTTTTACAAGTAGAGGCGAAATAACCCCAACCATGCTATTAATGGTTGGTAGAATAGCTAAACTAACAAATATTATCGGTTAATTACGGTGCTTAATGCTTCTTAAAACTCAAGACCTTTCCAAATGCTATGGCGATTTTTATGCGCTAAAGTCCCTAAATATGCACATCGCACCAGGCGAAGTCTATGGCCTATTGGGCCCCAATGGCGCGGGTAAATCGACCGCACTTCGCCTTATCATGGGCTTTCTTCAACCTTCCTCGGGCAAAGCCCTAATCGCTAACCACGATTGCTGGACTGATGGCGTTGCAGCCAGAAAAAAAATCGCTTACCTCCCAGGCGAACTACGACTCTACGAAAACATGTCCGGTAGACAATTGGTCAACTTTCTTAGCGGCTTACGCAACAGGCCCGTTCGCCCAGACCTAAACAAAATGGCCCGCATTTTTGATATCGACATCGATACCCCCATGGCAAATATGTCTAGCGGTATGAAGCGCAAAGTCGCACTGCTTTTGGTGCTTGATCCCTATGCAGAACTCATCATCATGGATGAACCTACGAATACGCTTGACCCGACCATGCGTACCGCCCTTCTCGATGAAGTTAAAGCTGCCAAAAAGCGGGGGCAGGCGGTCTTCTTTTCTTCGCATGTTCTTAGTGAAGTTGAAACTGTTTGCGATCGCATAGGCGTTTTACGCAAAGGCGAGTTAGTCCATCAGCAATCGATGAGCGACCTAGCATCGGGTAGGCGCATTCGTTTACGGTTGGCCCGCGATACCACCATTCCCGATTTAACGGGGTTGCTTTTAGTTCGCAAGGAAGAAACGCTTTTGCATCTTGAACATAATGGCGCACTCGAACCCCTCATGGGTTGGATAGGCAAGCTCGATCTCTTAGAGCTTAGTATCGAACCTTTGGGCCTTGACAGTATTTATCGAAAAATCCACGGAGAAGGCGCGTGATTCTTACCCTTGTTCTTAAACTTCTTCGCGATCTCAGGCTGACTTTGTTCGTCACCGCCTCCTTACTTTGCTTGTTCCAGATCTTCTGGACCAAAATCATGGAACGCATCATCGCACAACTCGCCCCCTTCTTTTATGGCATGGCTGGGTATTCTGGTATCGATATCAAGCAAGTTGAAAAAGTTGTATTCGATGGCCCGGGAAAACTCATCCGATCGATCATCGGTGGCGAAACCATCGACCTCAATAATGCAATGGATATGTTCACCATCGCCTATGTTCATCCCATGGTTCAAACCATCATTTGCATCTGGGCAGTAGGAAGAGCAGCGGGTGCTCTCGCAGGCGAAATCGATCGCGGCACCATGGAACTTCTTCTTTCTCAACCCATTGGCAGGGGCACTTTAATTCTTGCCCACCTCGTTGTTGATATCATCACCATTCCACTTATTTGCTTAAGTATGTGGTTTGGTTCTTATGTTGGCTACTGGCTTGTAAACCCTCTCACTCTCTCAGAATACGATAACCTCCCCAAGATGCAGAAGATGGATATCGAGTTTGGTATCGCAGGCCTCAAAGTAAAAATAAAAGATCCTACTTTAGCTGCTCCTTCTCCGACAAAAATGCCCCCGGGCGAAGGACGACTCGCCTTGCATCCAGAACTTCTTGGCAAAGGCCTTCTTGCTACAGGCGGTTTGATTTTCGCTATTACAGGCATCACCATGGCTATTTCCGCTACCGGCAGATTCCGCTTCCGCGTCCTGGGCTATGCCGTTTTCCTTATTCTTATCATGTTCCTCATTAATGTTATTTCACAAGTATGGGAACCACTCATGCCCCTACGCCCGCTTACCATCTTTTATTACTATCAGCCCCAGCAAATGATTCTTGGCAGAGGTTGGAGCGTCAATTTCTCGGAGTGGAACCATGGCGAAACTTTATTTCAACTCCCATGCCTTCTCGTTCTTTATGGCGTTGGAACCTTGGGTTATCTAATATCTTGGCGGATATTCGAGCGCAGAGATATCCCTGCTCCCATCTAAAAGGTATACTGTTTGTCATAGCTATTTAATCGAACTCTCATGGTGGTTTACTATGAACAAGAACTTGCGCACCCATGTTTTGATTTTCTCATCCTTCGCACTCATCGGCCTCGTAACCTTCCTCTCTGGGTTCGAATTCCTCTCTGCGCAAGGAGCCGTTCCCAAACCCTCCAACTCTTGGATCTTCGATGCCAAGGGTGTTTCCAGCCAACGAATCTCTGATAAAGCAGGTAGATTCTCTGGAAAAACGATTGGGGTTCCCTCCTTCAAGCAACTTGATGCCCACGGTTTTCACGAGTTCCATGGCACCGATGGGTTCCTTCTCAAAGAGAACGCAACAGGCGCAGAACCAGGCATGCCTCATGAAAAATTCTCCCTCTCCTCCTGGATTCGTATCGATGAAGGCACCACCAACGGAGGCATTATTGGCTGTATCCAAGACAATGGCAATTTCGAAAAAGGTTGGCTACTTGGCTACGATAACGAAAAGTTCAACTTCATACTAAGTTCCCAAGGTGCTGATGATGGCGATGGAAAAATCACCACCCTTCGTTCCAAGTCCAGTTATCAAAAAGGGAAATGGTACCACCTCGCTGCCTCCTACGATGGTGCTTCCATGCGTATCTTCATCAATGGCAAACTCGAAGGCGAATCCAAGGAACAATCCAAGTCGATCAACTACGCATCTGCAGCGCCTTTCATCATTGGAAGATACCGCGATGATGATGAAGATTTTGGTTTAGTTGGTGCGATCAAAGAGATCAACCTCTATCAATCTGCATTATCAGCAGATCAAATTGCAGCCCTTTTCGAAAAAGATGCTGCCCTTGCAAGTCTCGCTCCAATCCCTCTTCCCACTGGTTTTGTAATCGCACCTTATTTGCAATTCCCAACCAAAAACTCGATCACCATCATGTGGGAAACTTCAACCCCTGCATCATCAACCGTAAAGTTTGGCACCAAGCTGCCGTTAGAAATGTCTACCACAAAAGAGGGAACTTCTCTTATTCATGAGGTACTTCTAGAAAAACTCGAACCTGCTACCAAATACTTTTATCAAGTCGAAAGCAAATCTGATGCAGGTGGAATTGCACTTTCAGGCGTGCTTACTTTTCAAACTGCAGTTGTTGATGATGACCCGTTTTCCTTTTGCGTTATAGGCGACACCCAGAAAAATCCAAAAATGACAGGCAAAGTCATGAAGCTCATCTGGGAACGAAGGCCTCACTTCCTCATGCATGTTGGCGATGTCGTCGATAACGGCCCTGATAAAAACGAATGGGTCAACGAACTCTTCAAACCCTCCATCGATCTTCTTTGCAGAGTCCCCGTCTTCCCCACCATTGGCAATCATGAAAAAAATCATGAGCATTACTACAACTATTTCTCACTGCCCAAACCAGAATATTTCTACCGGTACAGTTATGGAAACGCAGATTTCTTCGTCCTCGATAGCAACAAATCGCTCCTGCCACTTACCCAGCAATACACCTGGCTTGAAAAGGAACTCGCATCTTCCAAAGCTACATGGAAAATCGTCTACCATCATCATCCTGCCTACTCTTCCGATGACAACGACTATGGCGATACCTGGGTCGGTGGCTCTAATCTAGGCGATAAGAATGCCCGCTCGATTGTTCATCTTTACGAAAAATATGGCGTAGATATGGTATTCAATGGCCATGTTCATGTTTATGAACGAACACTTCCAATCAAGGGCGGGAAGGTCGATCGCCTAAAGGGAATCACTTATGTGACGAGCGGAGGCGGGGGCGGTTCGCTCGAAAACTTTGCGCCCAATCCCACTTGGTTCAAAGCAGAGATCAGGTCTGATTATCACTTTTGTCAGATATCTATCATAGGCAAACGGCTTAACCTAAAAGCGTTCGACCACGAAGGGCGCCTGTTCGATCAGTGGGATAAAGACAAGTAGCATCCCTTAAATTACAGCTTACGAAACTTCAAGCACGGGCTTGCCCAGCACATTCATCTTGGGGGTAATACCCAAGCCCGGTGCAGTGCTTGCAGACATTTTGCCATCGATTCTTTTAGGCGCTCCATCTGCAATACTAACAGAAACATAGCTGTTAAAATCAGTAGCAGAGAATTGAAATTCAGGAGGAGTACTTTGTGCCAGGTGGGCAATCGCAGCGGTGATGATATCGCCACCCCAACTATCTTCCAATGTCATAGCAATGCCAAGGGAGACGCAAAGATCTCGTGCCTGCTTCACTTTCGTAAGACCACCAAACTTGCTGATCTTGAGATTCACCGCATCCATCGCAAGATCAGCGTTTCCTTTTATCAGCACATCGACCGAATCAATCACTTCATCAAGAATGAAAGGATTGTTGGTGTGCCTTCGAACCGAAAGGCATTCTTCATAGGAAAGACAAGGCTGCTCGATATAAACATCTACATCTTTTACAGCTTTTACAACCCGCATCGCATCGTGCATAAGCCAACCGGTGTTGGCATCTGCAACCAATCTATCACCTGGTTGTAATTTCGCTGCAACAGCTAGAATTCGCGCTATATCAACTGCAGCATCGCCTCCAACCTTAAGCTGAAAACGCTTGTAACCTTCTGCCCGATAGCCCGCAACTTTATTGGCCATCGCTTCCGGAGCTTCCTGAGAAATAGCCCGATACAAGTTAACGCTATCTCCATATCTTCCACCCATCAAAGTGCAAACAGGTTGGTTAGTAACCTTACCAAGAATATCCCAACAAGCCATATCAATGCCCGATTTTACATAGGCATGCCCTTTAAGCGCTGCATCCATAAGCCGATTGAGCTTTTGCAATTCAATGGGATTTTCACCAATCAAATGTCTGCCTAGTTCAACGATACCAGCGCGAACGCCATTGGCATAAGCTGGAAGATAGAAAGGCCCAAGCGGGCATACTTCGCCATAGCCAATAACGCCTGTGTCAGTTTCGATTTCAACCACGGTCGAATCAAAAACAGAAACGGATTTACCACCCGACCACTTGTAAGTGCCTTCAACCAGAGGAAGATCAACTTGGTAAGCCCGAATACGCTTGATTTTCATATAGTTCACTCTTAAACAAATTAAACATCAATATCGCAAAACAAGAAGACACTTCGCACTTTACTTCCCTTACTAATTATTTGCAAACAAGTACTTGGTCAGCAAATCGTAAAGATGCCTGGTGGTGTTCTTTCCTTCATTAATGCTATGACTTCTATTGGGGTAGGCGAGCATCGTGAATTGTTTGTTATGGCTTATCAATTCATCGATGAGCGTTTCCATTCCTAAGTAATGGCAATTGTCATCGCCTGTGCCATGCACAAGAAGCAACTTACCTTTCAACTGATGGGCAAAATTAATGGGCGAACCATTTTTATAACCCTCTGGATTATCAGAGGGCAGGCCCATGTAGCGTTCCTGATAAATAGTATCGTAATGGCGCTGATTAGGCACCGGCGCAATCGACATACCCGTTTTATAAAGATCAGGATGACGAAAAACCGCATTGAGAGTCATCGACCCACCACCACTCCAACCCCAGATCGCAATTCTAGAAGCATCCATATACGAATGCGTTTTCAAAAGCTCCTTGACAGCATTCGCCTGATCAGAAGATGCAAGGATTCCAACCTGTCTGTAAACACTTTTGCGCCAATCCCTTCCCCTAGGCGCTGGCGTACCCCGGTTATCAATGCTCATAACCAAGTACCCATTTTGGGCAAGCATGGCATGCCATAAAAATCGCTTCCCATCCCAGCGATCAAGCACGGTCTGCCCAGCAGGTTCGCCATATACATAAAACAAAACAGGATGCTTTTTAGCAGGATCAAACTCTGGTGGTTTGATGCACCATCCATCCAATTCAACACCTTGGTCAACCTTTACTCTAAAGAACTCCGTGCCAACTTTCTTGATTGTTTCAAGCTTCTTCTTAAAGGCTGCGTTTTCAGTATAAGTCTTGATTACCTTATGATCAGCAAGATGAATCAAACGGGCGGAAGGTGGGGTATTGAAATTGGAAAACCGATGAACCGCATGGGTAGCATCAGGCGAAAGAGAATAAGCATGCGTGCCTTTCATATCCTTAGGGCTTACCAACTCCGGATCTCCACCATTAAGGGAAACCCGGTAAAGATACCTTTGCGTAGGGTTATCAGGCGAAGCCAAATAGTAAAGCCAGCCGCTCTTTTCATCAACAGCCTCGATATGAATCACATCAAAATTGCCTTTAGTGATCTGGGTTATTTTATCCCCACTACGAGAAACCAAATAAGCATGGCACCAGCCATCGCGTTCACTCAGCCATATAAAATTCTGGTTCTTATTAATCCACAGAAATTCGTTATCGTTTTCGACCCAGGCCTTATCTGTCTCGACCAGGATATTCTTGCACTTGCCAGTCTTTGGGTCTGCAATCATCACCGTGTTTTTGTTTTGCAATCGATTAAATTGCTGCAGCACAATGCTGGTATCCACCCAATCCATCTTGGCGAGATAATGATCACGGGAATCACCAGGAATTTGCAGAAAAGCTGTTTCGCCACCCTTGGCGCTGACAACGCCAATCTTCGCTGCAGGGTTTTTCTCACCAGTTTTAGGGTAACCAAAAGTAAGCAACTTGGCATAAGGGCCATCCGAACTACTAGTAATAAGAAAATCTTTGACGCCCTCGGTATCGATTTGCCAATACGCCACAGAGTTACTATCAGGGCTCCAACGAAAGCCTTTTCTTAAGCCCAATTCTTCCTCATAAACCCAATCGAAAGTGCCATTGATTAATTTTGCAGTGCCATTGGTGGTAAGAGGAGTGATATTAAAATCGATAAGGTCCTGAATATACAAGTTGTTTTTATGAACAAAGCAAACGCGTTTTGCATCAGGAGAGAATGTTGCAAACATCAGCGTAGAAGGCAAAAAATCGCCCCCCAA
>CALARU010000216.1 GCA_937888715.1 uncultured Planctomycetaceae bacterium
TGCTTTTGAGATTTAAAATTGACGAAAAGCTGACTTTTATGTTTCAAACCTCAGTTATTTCCTCCAGTCTTCTTGAAATCTTTTCCTCCGGCCAAGCGAATAACATTGCTGGGTCTCAAATCACTACGGAGGTTAAAACGGCCATGAAAAATCCATTGGATCAGGCGTTCTCTGATACAGCCAAGGAACTCCTTGTTTCAGAACCCTTCTATTCCCATCTCCTGGGCTACATGAACAGATCCTACAGCGAAGTTATACCTACTGCGGGTGTGCGCCTAGGCAAAGATTGCCTAGTGGAACTTTGCATCAATCCGAAGTTTTTTATGGAGAATTGCAACTCACAGCAACGCGTGGGCCTACTTAAACACGAAATTTTACATGTAGTGCTAGGCCATCTTATCAAGCAAAAAGAAAAGGATTATCACCCTACCCTTCATAACATTGCTGCTGATCTGGTTGTAAATCAATATGTAGCACCCTGGCCTTTGCCCGGAGCCCACATCACTTTAGACACTTTTTTACACCTAAGACTTCAACCCTATAAATCGCTTGATTACTACTATGAAAAGATCTTGGGACTCTATCAAGAATTAATGAAAATGGAAAATAGCGAGGATCAATCATCCGAGGGAGGTTCGCCAGAAATGAAAATCAGCAAGGGCGAAGCACGAAAAAATAAGGAAGCTAAGGAAAGCATGGACGCTTTAAAAAGCTTCCTTAATGATGATGACTATTATCGCAATGATCAATGGGAAGAAGATGCAATTAAAGAACTCAGTAAAACTGAAATCACCATTTTGCAGGAAGCATTGGAAGAATTTATTGAAAAAATAAGAAAGCAACACCCAGAAGTTGGATTTGGTAAGTTGCCCGGGAATTCCAGACGCGGTATTGGAAAATTCACCAAAGCTAAGAAGGAATCGGTGAATTGGAAAAGCGCCCTCAAAATCTTTTCTCAAAAATCAGGATCATCCAAACTTGGTTGGACCAAAAAGAGACGAAGTAAACGCTATGGCACCATACCCGGAACTAAAATTCTACGCTGCCGTAAAATGGTGGTTGCTTTTGATACTTCAGGATCCATTGGACAGGAACTATTATCCCAGTTTTTTATGGAAATAAACTCCATCTACAAAATGGGAACCCGGATAACTGTTATTGAGTGCGATGCTGCAGTTCAGCAATCGTACGAATACAAAGGGAAAATGGCTTCTGACGTCAAGGGATATGGTGGTACCGATTTCGATCCGGTATTTGAATTCATCACCAAAGGACCAAAGGTGGATGGTTGTATTTATCTAACGGATGGCTTTGGTCCAACCCCCAAAATTGTTCCACGGTGCAAAGTTCTTTGGGTGATAAGTCCCGGAGGAACCGATAGAGCGGTAAAAAATTCCTTCGGTTCCATTGTTTTCATGAAAAAAAACAATGCCAGGTCCGAATAACATAATGCCATTAACCTATTCACAAGTCCAAGGAGTTCCCCATGAGCGAAAGTTCCCAAGGCAGCAGTGTTTCTTCAGTTGAATTACAAAAATTGATGGATCATTTATTCAACCCCGAGGATCCAACCCGGGCTATGCCCTTATGTCTGTGGGGCCACCACGGCATAGGCAAGACCGAAATGATAAAGGGGTATGCAAAATCTAAAGGCTGGCAGTTCAAGTATGTGGCTCCAGCCCAGCTAGAAGAGATGGGCGATCTTCACGGCTTACCGACCATCGAAAAAAATGAATTGGGGAAGAGTAAGACTTGTTTTGCAAGCCCTGATTGGGTTCCCGAAACCGAAGGGCCTGGCATTTTGTTACTTGACGATTTAAATCGCGCAGATGATCGGATTCTGCGTGGACTTATGCAACTGCTGCAAAATCGCGAATTGTTTTCGTGGAAACTGCCTGCAAAGTGGTTCATGGTTGCAACTGCAAATCCTGACAATTCCGAATATTCTGTGACCACAATGGATGATGCAATGCAGACACGCATGATGCATTTCACGCTGGATTTCGATTTAAAAAGCTGGAGTTATTGGGCGGATAAAGCAGGGGTTGATTCGCGCGGAATTGGTTTTGTGAATTCTTATCCAGAGATTGCAGTTGGAAAGAAAACCACCCCAAGAACATTGGTTGGCTTGTTCAAGCAACTTGCCCCGATAAGTGATTGGAAGGCTAATTTAAAATTGGTCATGAGTATCGCTGAATCATTACTTGATGAAAACACACTGGCTCCCTTTTTAAATTACATAAAGAGTGAACTGGAACATTTCATGGGGCCCGATGATTTATTGAGCGCAGAGGATTTCTCTACGGTTCGCAAAAAAATCGGGTTGCTACTTTCAGGAAATGGAAATGCACAGAGATTGGATCGTTTATCGCTGCTGTTGGATCGCACAATCAATTATTTATCTACCAAAGGATTTCGATTTTCTGAACTTAATCGCAGGAACATCCTGAGTTTTATGGAAGAAGATTCGGTGCCTGAAGATTTGCGTAATCGTTTTAGGTTGGAATTGGCGAAGATCCAAAATCTTGAAATACGAAAACTCGTAACATCACCAACCTTTACAGATCAATTGCTAGCGTCTTTGTAATCAAATTAATTACTAATGGAGGCAATACGGTCATGATTAAACCATGCATCCCATCTGAAGATTTGCAAAGAATTGCACTAAAGTCAAACCTTTCAGACGAAGATATAATTCGAAAAACTAAAGCCATCCTGCATCTTGCAAATACCGGCCAGCCAAAACTGGTAATTCAAATGATACAAAACACTAAACAGGAATGGTTTTTTGAAGCCTTGTTACAAGGATGTAAAATTGAAAAAGGGCAGGTGAAACTTGGCAAAAATCTTAGAAGTCTCAAGAAAAATGGGGAATACATTTTCGCCTTGCTTCTAGTACATGCTCCTGCAACCTGCAATCTGGAAACATGGCTGGATCGCAATGAAATAACCGAGTTGAATCTAGGGGATTATATAACTTCGATCGATTGGGTTAGAAAATTCGCCATAGATTTGCACCCTAGTTTTCCAAACTTAACAAAAATAATAAGCCACGCTATTGAACTGACCGTTGACAAGGATTTCAATAACCTTGAGGATACTCAAAAACATTTGATTCTAAAAACTTTCAGGGCATGTACTGGAGATCTGAAAATCTACCTTGAAAACCAGCTTGATAAAGAATTTTTTGCGAGCCTATTGGATGGATTTTCCTTTAATCTAAGTCTTACTGGGCCCGGTGCAAAAATTATCTCAGAAGAAATAATCGATATCCTTTGCAGGTTTGATGGGATTATCAAGCTTCCAGACCTTGAGGAATTAAGTTCGACTAAATTGGCTCGAAAACTTTGGCAAAGATCTCACAAGGTTTCATTCCCTAAACTGGTAGCTATCTCCGATGATGTTGCTGGACTGCTTGCGCTTATGAATGATATTGTAGTTGCGCCTTTGATTTTTGATTCATTCTCGAAGATCAATCAGCAGGACTATACAACTGCGCACATTTTAATTCGAAAAGGATTTCCACTTAATCTTGATGCATTGGAAACGGTTCCAGAAAGGCTTTGGAAAATCATCGCCCGCCATAATGAGGATGTTAGCCTAAATGGTTTGAAACATTTGGATGATCGCTTTGCTTTGCTTCTGGCCAGGCACAAGCATGGTTTATCTCTAGATAGCATTACCAGCCTTTCTCCAAGGGCAAGGCGATTGCTTCAATATCGTTGTGGAAAACTAAGCCTTAAAGGACTAAAGAACTAAAAAACGCCATCTGGTGGCTTAGATAAATTTAACAACTTTTTAAATAATTATTTAATTCCACCCATTACTTAACATCAATTGCGCCAACTATTTAAGCATGACTATTTAAAGATTTATCAGGGTGCTTATTTCAAATTATTTTATTTTTTCCTATTTTAAGGGAACTTTTGCTTCCCCTGCTTCGTCTTATACTCTCTGGCCAGATTTAGTTTGTTTGTGTTTCGTGCGCTACCTGCGGGTTTGTTCCCGTGGGGCGGTCACCTATTGTCCGTTTCTGGAGGAAGATTTGATGATTAAAAAATTGTTCTCTGGTGGTCAGCCCGGCGCTGATCGGGCGGGGTTGATGGCGGCTCGAAAAATGGGGATTCAAACGGGGGGGTGGGTTTCGGCCCGGGATTTTGAGACTGACCCCTGGTTGTGGTATCACTTCGGTAAATTTGGAATGAAGGTTGATGAGCGTGGTTCGGGAAGTTCTGAAAAAAATATTAAGGTGGCGAAAGGCACCATCAGGGTTGCGACTGACTTCGGGACTAGGGCTGAGAGAAAATCGTTGAAGCTACTTTTAAAGCATGAAAAGCCCTTTTATGACCTGAACCCCGCAACTGACAGCTCAAAGGTGTATGTGGAGGCTGTCGCGGATTGGATTCTTAGGCATGAAATTAGGATCTTGAATGTGTCGGGCAACTCTGAGCGGGTCTGTGAGGGAATTTCGGGCTGGACCAACCGCTTTCTTGGCCGGTTGTTCCGCCGTCTGGGCCTCTAAGGCCCCTGCCCCGGGACGACCTCCCGGGGTTTTCTTTT
>CALARU010000217.1 GCA_937888715.1 uncultured Planctomycetaceae bacterium
GCATACATTTCCTGAAATTTCCAGGTGGTATCGATATGAAGAAGGGGGAAAGGCGGTGGCGCAGGGTAAAACGCCTTCCTCGCCAAGTGCAGCATCACTGAAGAATCCTTGCCAATCGAATACATCATCACAGGCTTGCGCGAGCCGGCTACGGCTTCCCGGATGATTTCGATGCCTTCTGCTTCCAACTGTTTATAATGGTTCATAATTTCTATTCTAGGTAATAGTTACTTAGGATTTTATAGCAATTATGCCGGATTAGACCAATACCAGAAGCCCCAGAATGAAGGCGGACTTTGCATGGGCTACTTCATCAATTTACTAAGCTTTCATAGGTACTTTGAATAGTTCCATGGGGAATTTACCCTAGCAACCTTGGGTGAAACTTTTCGACCGTTTTCATGAACTTTTCAACCTGTAAAATTGAAGCTTCCCAGACTCTGACTCTAGGTGAAAAATTGCCAGACCCAATAATATATTTTTACACCACCCACACGAAGAATGCGTAATTCTTAGAAATGCAGGAGAAGATTTGTTTGCAAAAGAATGCTAATAAACTAAAGTTAAGCTATTTTAATGGGTTAGAACTTTGGAAGGATTGGAGATGTTTCTTCATGGCCAACAGCCCAAGAATCTTCATATATCAAATTTTTTATGATGATTTGACAAGATCGAAGTTAGACAAGGGATTCATTCCTTTGGATAACACCGAAAATTTGCGCCCGGATTGGGCGGAGTATTGGCCCATAAGAAATGTCTTGTTAAACCAAAATTTTAACTCCAACGATTACATCGGTTTTCTTTCCTCTAAGTTTTATGAAAAAACCTTGTGCTCCTCCGAGTTTGTGCTTGATACCATCGCCGGCAGGAAACACGAGTTTTACAGTATATCACCCTATTTTGATCAAATGGCGCTCTATTCAAACAGTTTTGAGCAAGGAGAATGCCCCCACCCAGGCATCAAGAATTTGACCAAAGCATTTTTGCGTCAAATTGGAATCAACTTCGACATAAACAATTTTGTTTCGGATGTTTCAACCTGCATCTACTGTAATTACTTCGTAGCAAAATATGAGTTCTGGAAAATATGGCTAAAATATGCAGAGCAGTTATTCCAAATCGTTGAAAACAAAGAGAGCGATCTGGGAAGACTGTTTACCAATTTCACCGCATATAGAAAAAAAAATGATATCTTTCAAATGAAAGTTTTTTTGTTGGAACGACTAGTATCGTTGGTTTTGAAATTTCAAAACCTTCATGCTTTTCATATATTGGATGTTAGGAAGGCCCCGTTTGGCTTTCCTAATGTTTCCAACTTCCTCGGTGATTTGCTCGCTTGCGATGCCCTCAAGGGCCAATACTTAAAAACGAACTCCTTGTGCTATCTGCAGGAATTTGACAAGGTTCGAAATAAGGTATTTAGTAATCTTAAATCAATCGCCCAAAACAAAACTAATTCTGGAGTAATAAATGCACCATAGCGCACTTGCGAATTGCAAATGGTTTTATGATTCTTACCTTACCAAGCCAAATACCAATAATCTGAAAATCGCAGAGATTGGATCCCAAGATGTGAACGGCAGCCTAAGAAGCATATTTCCTGCAAACCATGAGTACAAGGGAATTGATTTTGTAGCAGGCAAAGGCGTGGACATCATTCTGGATGACCCTTACAAACTGCCTTTCGATAACGACTCCTTCGATGTTGTCTTATCCAGTTCGTGCTTTGAACATTCAGACATGTTTTGGCTGGTATTCAACGAAATAATGCGCATTCTAAAGCCTAATGGCCTTTTTTACCTTAACATTCCCTCCAACGGCATTTTCCACAGATGGCCTGTGGATTCTTGGCGTTTCTATCCAGATAGCGGCCACTCTTTGGTCAAATGGGCGCGTAGGTCAGGCATTCCCGCAGCTCTTTTGGAATCCTACATTTCAAGACAAGGTACAGCCGGAGAAGAGGATGGATTTTGGAATGATTTTGTGGGTGTCTTTCTTAAAGACGAGCGTTTTGTCAAGGATCATCCTCAAAGAATCCTCGACAAGAATCTCGAATATATGAATGGATATGTTTACGGAACGGATACGGTTAAAAACTTTTCCACCATGAATGAAGACCTTATGAGAATAATTGTGGCAAGGAAAATCCTTCAAGGTACGCTTCGCGTGAACATCTAAAAAGTGATTCGATAATTTATCAACAGCGTCACCAAGAAAAGCCTTAGCGTGTTTCAATTGCTTTGAGCATTTTCGCAAGCGATTCATCATCCGCAAGCCGGTGATCATTGCCTACCACCCAAAGTGTATCCGCACTTAATCCACTTTTTGAAACAAGCTCTTCTGAGTTAACAAAAGGGATAACTTCATCATTCCGGGAATGTAGGACAATACTCCCTTTTTTTAGAGTCGTAACCTTGCCCCAGTTTTTCCAAGCAGGGCACAACAAAACCAAGGGCGTATCGCCAGAATTAATATTCAGGGCAACTGCACCTCCTCGAGAGGAACCAACCACCACATCGGGTTTATGTTTATCAAATTCGGATTGGCCTACTGCAACAGCCATCGCAAAATCATCATCTGAAAGAGCAGGGTTAATCACCTCATGCCCATGATTAACAAGATAGGTGGGCTTCATCCCGCCCGGTTTTG
>CALARU010000218.1 GCA_937888715.1 uncultured Planctomycetaceae bacterium
TGATAAGTGCTTGCAAAGATAGTATCCCCAACAACAACGGGAGTAAAAATATTCATGCCCCGAAAATTAGGGACAACCTTCGACCAAAGGACATCTCCATTTTCAGGATTTAATCCTGCGAGTTTTCCCCTTGATTGGATAAGAAGTTGCTTTTGGCCACAAAGCGTAGTCATCAAAGGTGAAGCAAAGGCACTGCCATTCATACCACCTGAATCTTTGAATGATCTCCAAATAACGGCCCCATTTTTTTTGTTAAGTTTGAAAACAGAAGCCCCTGCCTGTACATAAATCCCATCGCCATCAATTAAAGGGGATGACACAAAGCCGAAGCTAGGAACAGGTGTTTTAAATTGCTCAACAAAATCTATGCGCCATTTTTCCTTGCCATCCATTGCGTTGAGGCAAACAAGAACATCTTTAATGCCTGCAACATACAAGCATTCGCCATCAAATGCAGGAGTAGCTCTAATCCAACTGCCATTTGAGCCTGCAAAAAAGGGGACAGACATTGCGCCTTTCCATTCGGTGGCCCAAATTTCTTTTCCTGTTTTCCGGTCGAAGGCATGAACAACTTCAGATTCTTTGTTTTTTGTTTCTGTTGTGAAAACGAATTGATCAGAAACTATGGGGCCTGAATAGCTTGGCCCAAGATTCGCTTTCCATGAAAGTTGTAAAGATTCCTTGGCTAAATTGTTCGGAAAAGAATTACCTAAATAAAAGCCATCCCGGTTCGGTCCGCGCCATTGGTTCCAAAGATACGGTTCACCCGCAAAACCAAATGAAATAAATACGAACAAACCCCCTAAGGTTGTGGCTGGGAAAAAGTATTTCAAATTAAGCTCCTATCGAGACAAACGACCATATCGTTCACAAATTAGGGTCAAAATGATCTAAAGTCAAGCTTAATTAAAATAGATTTAACCAAAGGTATCTTAAAATAAGCCTACATGGTTCTGCCGCCATCAACTACCATTATTTGACCAGTCATTAGATTGGTCCCGGTTGCAAGAAAAACTATCGCAGCAGCAATATCATCTCCGGTTGCAGCACGCTTCATGGGAGTTAATGATAATGATTGTTCAATCATTTTAGGGTGCGGTGCAAGCCAACGAGTTAATACGGGTCCGGGAGCAACAGCATTTACTCGAACTTCAGGGGCGAAGGCTTTGGCAAGCGATTTTGTCATGCAGTTAAGCGCAGCTTTGCTCATCGCATAGGGGATTGAGCTGCCATTTCCTGCCAAGCCTGCAACTGAAGTAACATTTACAATATTTCCACGGGATTTTTTCAGCTCCGGCATAACTGCCCTGCAAGCGTAAAAGGTACCTTTCATATTAACCGA
>CALARU010000219.1 GCA_937888715.1 uncultured Planctomycetaceae bacterium
TGCTTGCGGACTGCATTCCGGGGTATGGATGCTCCTAATAGTTCAAATAGATTGCTTGGCTTTCGCATCGCAAGAACCTGCTAATCACATTTTCAATTCACACAATTTCCCAACCATCTCACTTTAAAAAATCATCTTACGAATCTAATTAATTGCGCACGCTTCACCTTCAATGTATCATAATTATTCACTATTTTTCAGGACTGTTTTCAAGGAGCTTAATGATGAAAAGGTTTGCAGTACGATTACTATCCATGACTCTTGCACTATTAATTGCAAGCAATTCCTTCGCAGAAGAAAAAATCAAAGCGTTGATTCTTGATGGCCAGAATAATCACAATTGGAAAGTCACTACCCCTATCCTCAAGAAAATTCTTGAAGATACAGGCAAGTTCAGCGTGGAAGTTGCTACCGCCCCCGCAAAGGGCCCCGAAGTTGCAACCTTCAGACCTAAGTTTTCCAACTACCAAGTTGTAGTAAGTAATTACAACGGCCAGGATTGGTCCAAGGAAACCCAGAATGATCTGGTTGAATTTGTAAAAAATGGTGGCGGCTTTGTTCCTGTTCATGCAGCAAATAATGCTTTCCCTGCATGGGCAGAATATAACGAAATCATCGGCATCGGCGGCTGGGGCGGCAGATCCGAAAAGAGCGGCCCTTATGTCCGCTTGAAAGATGGTAAGTTTGTTAACGATATGACCCCAGGCAAGGGCGGTAGCCATGGCAAACAACACGAATTCGTTGTCGTTACCCGCAATACCGAACACCCCATCACCAAAGGTTTACCCGCAGAATGGCTGCACAACACCGATGAACTTTACGATAGGCTTCGTGGCCCTGCAAAGAACCTAACCGTTTTAGCAACTGCTTATGCAGACCCAAAAACAGGCGGCTCCGGCGAACACGAACCTATGCTCATGGTGCTTGATTACGGCAAAGGTAGAATTTTTCACACCACCTTGGGCCATGCTGAACCAGCAATGAAGTGCATCGGCTTTGAAGTTACCTTCGCAAGAGGCACCGAGTGGGCCGCCACCGGAAAAGTCACCCTAAACACCATTCCAGCAAACTTCCCCAAGGCCGATAAAGTTAGCATCCGCTAATAACGCCTTATAATTTTATTTAAGGAAGGGCACTGAAAACCTCAGGGCCCTTCCTTTTTTATTGCTACAGGTTCCGATTATGGGATTTATTCTTCTGTAAAACCCCTTCCAAAACAGCTTTTTGTGCTTTATAGACGACTTTATTTCCGATATAAATAAAGATGTATTTAATAGACTGCGGTTTTGACCCCACCCACTCCTTCTGATTGCCTTCCATGAACTTAAATCATCCAACATCCTGGATTGCAGTAGTAGCCATGCTTCTCGTAAATGGAGTAGGGTATGGCGCAGAAACTGCCCCCTCTTTCCTTCATGAAATCATGCCCTTGTTAACTAGGCATGGCTGTAATCAGGGCGCTTGCCATGGAAAAGGCAATGGGCAAAATGGCTTTAGACTTTCGCTTCGAGGTTATGCACCCGAGTTAGATCATGCTTGGCTGACGCGCGAATTTTTAGCTCGTAGAATTGATACTGCAGATCCGGGTGAAAGCCTGCTTGTTCGTAAAGCAATGGGCGAAGTGATGCACGAAGGTGGCAGGCTGTTTTCTCGAAACAGCAAATCTCATGAAGTGATGG
>CALARU010000220.1 GCA_937888715.1 uncultured Planctomycetaceae bacterium
GGTCGCAAATTTGATTTTGCCAGACCTGCTGCTACGGAAACCATATTTTGCTCTGAAACTCCAGCGTTAATAAATCGATCTTGCATAGCAGTACGCAAAGGCTCTAAAGCCATGAAACCTAAATCGCCTGTAAGAAAAACAAACTCTTTATGTGAGCTTTTATTTACCAATGATTCGCAAAAGGCTTTACGCATTTAGGCTAGTTCCTCCGTCGCTTGGAGGAATTGGTCTTTTGTCATCGGCAAATAGTGCCATTCCATTTTGTTTTCCATGAAACTTGCACCTTTGCCTTTCATTGTTTTTGCAACAATGGCTTTAAGCGTGGTGTTGTTTTTTAAAGCGGAAAGAATCGATGAGGGATCATGACCATTAACTTCTAGTGTTTCGACCCCAAAAATTTTAAATTTTTCAGCAAGGGATCCTAGGTCTGCAACTTCTTTAGTTGTTCCAAAGCCTTGTAAACCATTGGAGTCAACAACAAAAGTAAGGTTGTCGAGTTTATGATGCTGAGCAAAAATAAGAGCTTCCCAGCAAGACCCCTCGTTCCATTCCCCATCAGACGTTAAGCAGTAGATTCTTCCTTTTTCCCGTTTCAGTTTTTTTGCCAAAGCTAGTCCTGCTGCCAGCGATAATCCATGGCCTAGGCTTCCAGTTGCAAATTGAACTTCTGGCAAGCCATGTACGGGAGGATGTCCACTCAGCCTAGTTCCATCTTTATGAAAAGTGTTTAATTCAGGCTCCGGGATTTTTCCCATTGTCCATAGGGTGATGTAAAGTGCGCCAGCTGCATGCCCTTTGGATAATACAAACAAGTCGTTTTTTTCAATAATAGCGTGGTGTAAACATAAAAGGATATCAAGCGCAGAAAGATTTCCACCTGAATGCCCGGCATTACTTTCGTAATGCATTTTTATAAGCCTTTTTCGAGCTTTTTTTTGCAATTCTTCATATTGGTCAAGTATTTCATGTGCAAGCATTTTTTCTCAATGATTATCGGGAAAATTGTATTCAATCATTATGGGTTTTTGTTGTTTGGTTTTACTCCAGTTTAAATATTCGATACCAATTACAAATCTTGGTCAGGAAGCAATTTTTTTTGTGAATAATTGGGCCTCATAATAATTTTTAATCGCATCTGATGATTTGAGCCACCTTGTAAAAAAATCTAGCCCTTTAGAAAGAGTTGTTTTTGGAAGCCAGTCTAAATTAGAAATTAATTTTTCTGGATTTGAAACCCAGGTATTTGTATCCCAAATTCTATCCTGCATGCTCCCCCATTGGGGTAATCCTCTATTCGGAAAAATTTGATTTGTGATAGTGACTAATTCTGCAATTGAGGTTTGAATTCCTGACCCAACATTAAAAATTTCACCTACACCTGGTTTTATTTTTTCGGCAGCGTTGATATAAGCATCTACAACGTCATCGATGTAAATATAATCCCTTGCTGTGTCCGGGTTGGTTAAGGGTGGGTACAGTCCCTGAATTCCATGAACTAATAGAGAAGGCACTAATCTTTTCGGTTCTTCCCAAGGGCCATACACGGAATAAAGCCGCATCGTTGCAATTCTTGTATTCGTTGCTTTGGCTTGGTGTTCGCAAAAAAGACTAGCTGCAATTTTGCTTGCTGAATAGGTGGAATTGGGTTCCAGCCATTCATTTTCTTTCGGGGCATGATCTTTAAATCCATACTCTGACGATGACCCAGTGTTTATAAAAGCATCAAAACCCATCTTAATCAAAGATTGGAGAAGGTTCATAGTTCCAAGAACATTGGTGCATAAGATATCGCCATCTTGATTTTGCCAAGAATAAGCACCATGCACAGCAAGGTGAAAAATCCAATCAGGTTTAGAAAGTGAAATTGCTTCAGATACTTTGTTTTGGTCTTTAAGATCGACAGAATGAATATTAACCTGATTTAAAATATCATTTAATCGCCAAGGATTACTTTTAGGGTGCAATAAAATATGAACATTGTGGCCAAGCGAAATCATTCGTCTGGTCAAATTTGCCCCAATGAACCCTCCTGCGCCAGTGATAAGCACACGCATCAGGCAACATCCTTGACTTGGGTATTTGATTGGTGATAACTTTTAGCTTTAAAAACACAAACAGCGCAGCAAATTCTTCTTAGGATAGGAAAAGATTCAACCATAGGTTCAAATAATTTGCAAATTTTTGCCATCCAGTTTGGGCTAAAAAAAGGTACAAGTCCAACGAAACTAAAGTTCTCAACTTTTCCGTTACCTACTCTAACCCATTGAAAAAGTTTCCAAGAGGTGTACGATTTTTCGTCATGCGCTTTATGGTAACTAGAATTTTTTTCAATTAATTTGAGGACAGGATTAAACCCATTTGGTTCTATAACAATTATTTCTTTGGATACTCGTAGAGCTTCTTTAATTGCTTTTTCAGGGAATTCGAGATGATGCAAAACTCCTCTTAAAATTGCAAAATCAAAAGTTTGGTTCGGATAAGGAAGGTCGTAAGCACTTGCTGGAATGAAAGTTGCATTTCTTAACCCAGTTTTTTTATTGGCTAAATTAATTGCGTCAGTTGCTGGATCAATTCCGACCACTGATTTTGCATTTCCCCGGGAAAGTAATTCAAATGTATAAGTCCCATCCCCACATCCAATATCTATTAAATTCGCCCCAATGAAATTTGCAGAATCAATGGTTGCTTTGGTAAGTCGTTCATTAGCCATTTGGGAACTTAGTGGTGCATTTGTGGTGTATTGATACCCACCATTTGAAACGACATCATTTTGAAAAGCTTCAATGTTTGGGTTGGATTTTTGGTTCATGTTAAAACTCCTGTTTTTTTACTGAAAGTGAGTATAGGTTGCCTAACGGTACCCTTACTGGAACCTTTCCCAGTAGTGTGACTTTAAATAAGAACAAAATGAAACTTTTTATGAATTTGGGGAATGGGAATAGTTTTACCAAATAAGAAATATCGTAACTATTCCATGCGCATCCTTGTTCGACGGCCTTAAGACCAGCGGATTCCAAAATTTTAGCTAACGTCTGTTTGCTATAAAGATAAGTGTGTTCAATATCAATAATTGGACTTGATTCGCCTAATAATTTCGCTGACCAGGCATCTATATCGTGATTCAAAATTAAAATGACACCATTAGGGGAAAGCAATTTTTGGCATTCACTTAAAGTCCCGACTGGGTCAGGCATATGATCTAAAACTTGAAAGAGGCAGATGATGTCAAAAGTTGTATCCTTAGGAAACAAATTAGGACGCATGACATCTAGAATAATTTTTCCTTGTAAATTTATAGGTGCTTGTGAAGCGGCATTCGTGCTAGGCTCGACACCCCATACATTGGGGATTCCGTGTTTAATTGCTTCTTCTAAAAAAAAACCTGACCCGCACCCAATTTCCAGAAGGGATGTAGCACTTGGTGATATTTTTTTGGCCAGTTCTAAGTATCTACCGTAGGTTTTTTTTAAAAAATCAATTTGATTGCCGTAGGAAAAAGTGCTTTTAATGTATAGTTGTAGAAGAGTGTCTGAATCTGCAACAGGGTCAGACCTTAGGAGCTTACATTTTTTACATTCTACCATTCGGTAGTGAATTCTATCTGGCAACCTTCTTGCTGAAAAAACTTCAGGATTAAATGCTTCTAGATCAAAGTTGGAAGGGTAGATTTCGTTGGAGTTTTCGTAACTACCGCATAACGCACAGGGGCTTGGCAACAACCGAACAATCGGTGGGTGATCATGAATTGTATTTTTCTTAATCATTAAATTCATGGCCTCCATGCCATAAAAAGTTACCTATACTAATTATTTAACCAATGGACAACTCCCTATATACTGGAATTTGAGTTTAATATGCAACTGGAACTTTTATTTATATTGTTTAAAGAAGGTTTTATATCAATCTAAAAGCTTTTTGTTGTTGAACATAGATTTATCAGGATTTTAGTACATATCTTAATTAAACAATGTTGGCTTTGGCGCTTTTGGGGAGTGTAGTGAGGAAAGGTTGGTTGGTAAATTGTTTAAAAAATTTGTACTTGGCTTGACTTTTTAATAACAATCAAGCAATTTAAGCAATGTATTTATAATGAAGTGCAAATACAAAGTGGATTTTTGTGAATTTTAATAATCAAATAAAAAATCAAGTGTTAGCTTTTGTTATTGTTGGGGTATTAATTTTTATTGGTGTGTTATGTTTTAAATTGTGGCCCGAAAAGATTACAATTATTGATCTTGAAAAGACACCATTCTCTGGAAAATCAGAAGCTACTTCTTTTGTTAATTTTTCAAATCAGATTACTGATAGTTCAGGTAGAACAAGAGCCCATAAATTTATTTTGATATTTTTAGCATTATTAATTTTATTTAAACCATTGGTAATTGATGTTATTAATAAAAAACCAATTTCTAAACTGAATTTTCAATTGTCAGGTTATTTTTTAAAGGTCCTTA
>CALARU010000221.1 GCA_937888715.1 uncultured Planctomycetaceae bacterium
CGAGCTTTCACTTAAAGAAAGTTTGAAGCGTATTCAGCCGCTAGCTGCAGATAGGAACATGAGTGTAAGAGAAGCAGCATGGCTTGCAATTAGGCCAAGAATCGTGACGCAATTAAGAGAATCATTGCGATTATTAATGGGGTTTAGTTTGCATAGGGATGCAAACATTAGGCGTTTTGCAAGCGAGATAACAAGGCCCCGGGGAGTTTGGTGCAATCATATTCCAGCATTGAAAGAAAATCCCCAACTTGGATTACCCTTGCTCGAGCCTTTGCGCTGCGATGATTCGATTTATGTGCGAAACTCGGTGGGCAATTGGCTTAATGATGCAAGCAAAACTAAACCGGGTTGGGTTCAAGATGTATGTAAGCTCTGGGAAAAAGAATCGCCCACGAAGGAGACTGCTTACATCATTCGAAGAGGTTTAAGAACGCTTAGAAAAAAACAGGCTTAGAAAGAGTAAGCTTTTGGGTTACTTCTCTTCTTCAAACTTTTCGAGAAGAATGGAAAATTGCATGCTGTTGATATTAACATGCTGTTTGACGATCCCAACCCCTTGGGCAAACCAGTAGGTGGTACTAACGATTATGCCCGCACCAACCACCTCTGCATCCATCACCACCTTCACAGTTTTAAATTTACCTGCAGGAACCTCGATTTCTTCCTCATCTAATTTGCATGAAACGGAGAGTTTTTCCTCGCCAACTTTGGATTCGACTTTCCAAGTGGAATCTTTTTTGATGGGGAATTTAAGCATGCAAATGGGAGGCGATACCTCTGTGCCATTATATCTGTTGCGAAAAATACCTTTGCCTGTAATGCTTAGATGTTCTGAAGCAACAACTTTTCCCTTTGCGGTTGTTTCCAATCTGGAAAGGGATACACCATCGATCTTTTCAATCTTTGCTATTTGGTTGATTAGCTTTGAACCCTTGGCAGCCGTATCGGATTCGATTTGATATGTCCACTTGTTACCCGCCTTGAGCGGATAATAGGATTTAGAATCTTGTGTCTTTTCTTGTGCAGTAGCAAGTGGTTGGCATGAAAGTGTTAAACCAAAAACGAACAGAATCATTCCTGATAATTTAGACATGATGACTTTCAATAAAGTTAATTGGCATTTTAGAATATCCCTACATTTAAAAAAGCTTAACAAACCATAAATGCGCAGTCATCTAAAAACTCAGTTTCGGGGATTTTCGATCTTATTGTGTTTCTATTGCTTTTATAAAATTTATTTGGTATTATAATACCATGGCAATGAGGATAAATAATGTTGTTTGAATCTGTCTTTTGGGATCTTGATGAGGACTCAGAAGGTAATGTGTTTCATTGCGCACAACACGGTGTGACCAAAGAAGAGGTTGAAGAGGTATTTTTAAATGCATTGGATGTAGATATTAGCCGATCAACCGGCAGACCGGTTATTTTTGGAGAAACAAAAACTGGCAGACATTTGATGGTAGTCTTTGAGGCGATTGATAAAAACACGGTTTATCCGATAACAGCATTTGATGTTCCAAGGAGGCAAGAATGAAACGCATCGTTCGCAATGAAAAACTTACTTCAGAAGAATCGGCCAAATTGAATATTATTCGGAATCGGGTGGCTAACGAATTGCCTAGCTTGATTGAAAGGCATCAGCAAAGAATGTCGTCCCAAAATCATCTACAAGAATTGATGATTGAACTGAAATCTGCACGCGAGGCCAAAGGCCTTAGCCTTTCAGACTTAACAGAACTTACTGGGATGGATCAATCAGCATTATCAAAACTGGAAACAGGCCAGCGCCCCAATCCTACCATGGAAACCTTGTTACGCTATGCAGATGCAGTGGGTAAACGGTTGGTGGTTTCTCTTGCAGATGCGTATCCCGCTTCTTAATCCCTTGGTGATTTTCCCAGTGTCAAAGTTTCCTTGATGGTGATACCACCAGTTTTCGCGCTTCTCATCGATTGTGCCAGTGCCATGATTCGAACACTGGCATCCTTGATCCCCACGCCATTCCCATGGATGTTCGAGATCAAATTCCGGTTTGCATCATCCTGGGCAAGATTGGGTTTGTAAGCAAGATAAGCGGAAAGACTATTTGCTGTGGTTAAGCCGGGCCGTTCACCAACGAGAAGAATTGCGATTTCCGGTTCGAGTAGATTTCCGATTTCGTTAAGAATCCCAACACGAGCCTGATGAACCAGGAAAGGCCTGCCAAGAGTCCACCCTTGATTACGGGCAAGTTCCCAGAGGGAGTCGAGAAGTGGTGGGCCCTGAATTTTTAAAGCAGCGGGGGATAATCCATCTGCAAGAATGATTTGGAGTTGTGGTTGAAAAGGGCATTGTTGCTGGATGCGATTGCGATCGGGGGGATTTAGTTGCCTGCCTAGGTCGGGTTTTAGTAAATATTCATTTCTGTTATTGGCTTTGGACGATACTTCAAACAGCCCCATTTGGTCGATTCGTTCGCTCCGGAAATCGCGTTCAAGATCGATGGATTCGAAAACAGCATCTCGGGCGAAGGCATGATCCGCACGAAGTAAAAGCCAATCCTTGGTGGAAAGGGCGGTGCCTTTCCTAGGTGCAAATACTCTTGCTGGAGTTAAGGATTTACAAATCGTTTGTAATGCAGCTTCATGGTTCATGATTATTTTTCCTGCATTTGTTGCAGGGAAATTGGGGGGCCTTGAAAGCGGTGCCTTGCTACTGTAAACCAAAATGCCACCAGAAAGATGGTGAGTGCAAGCACAGCATAACCAGCTTTTTCATTGGGAGGTTGGATGCCAATGCAAACAATCCCAAAAGAGGCGAGTGTGCTTAATAATGCCAGAGGTTTAAACCAAATTCCAAGTTGCCAAGGGCCCATGTTTTTCCAACTTTTGCCATGTACGAAAAACCCTGCAAGGATTGGAAGCATGTAGGAAAGATAAAGCAGGATGGTGGCTGCCGCTGCTATGGTGTCATAAAGATGCGAATAAAGGGTAAACAGGATTGCGGTGATGGAAACCAAAAAGATAGCATTGGTCGGTACTTGCGTTTTAGGTGAAACCTGCTTGAAGAAGTTGGAAAAAGGTAAGCCACCATCTCTTGCAAAGGCAAAAGCCATGCGCGATGCCGCAGTAATTACCGACATTCCACAAAGGTATTGGGAAAGAACGATGGCAATGAACGCTGGGGCTTGTAAAAGTTTGGGCAGGGATTGTTCTACGATGGTGACAAACGCCCGATCGCCCTGCATTGCAATATGCCTGGTATCATCAATCACCAAGATTGCAACTGCAAGCAGTATATAACCTGCAATGCTGGAAACTATGACCGCCTGCATGATTGCCTTGGGTACAGCGGATGCAGCATTTACTGTTTCTTCAGCGGCATGTGCGGAGCCATCAAATCCGGTAATGGTGTAGGCTGGAAGCAGCATTGCGAGAAAAAAAAGCCATGCGATTGAATCTATTGCGGGCCATACTTGTTTATCACCTTCAGGAAGGCCACTGAAGTTTTCGAATTGAAATAATCTTTCGGGATGCACGGGCCCGCCAAAAACCAACATCAAAACAATCAATGCAACAGTTACCATTAGAATCCAGTAGCCACTGAAGATGGTCATGGGATTGACAATCCGCATCCCAAAAAGATTGATAGCAAGTTGAGAAAAAGTTATGACGGAAACAGCAATTACCTGGGCGAAGTCTCCCAGATCTGCGCTGCCGTAAATACTGCTTTCGATAAAGTTCCAAGTGCCTACATTGATTGCAGCCAGAATGATGACAATACCAGCAAGGTTGAACCAGGCGGTAACCCAGCCCCAGCCTCTGCCGCCCAAAAGAGAACCCCAGTGATAAAGGCCGCCTGCGGTGGGAAACGCAGAGGCGATCTGGGCCATGGTTGCAGCGACTGCAAAAGAAAACAAGCAGGCAACAGGCCAGCCAATTCCAATTGCAGCGGGGCCTGCTGCGCAATACGCCATATGAAAAGAAGTGATACCACCTGCAAGGATACAAATGATGGACATGGAAAGGGCATAGTTGGAAAACGCACTAAAACCTCGGTTAAGCTCTTGCTCATAACCCATCCTGGCAAGATCTTTTTGGTCTTTGGTGGCATGGTTGTCATTGGGGTTCATCAAGCATCCTTGGTGTTTTCGAGAAGCGGAAGAATATTTTTCATTACTGTAAAAGCACGGTCTTTGCCACAAAGCGAAGAGCCTTTCATGATTCCATTATGTTCAAGCCATGTTTGGAATTCAGGCGCAGCCTTAAGGCCAAGCAAAGACTTTACCATGGCTGCATCGTGATAGCTTGTAGTTTGGTAACTTAGCATCACATCATCGCCTGCTGGAACCCCCATGATGTAATTAACCCCGGCATTAGCGAGTAAAAGAAGTAGGTTGTCAAGCGAGTTGTGATCCGCTTCTGCATGGTTGGTAAAGCAAACATCAACCCCCATTGGGAGGCCTAGTAATTTTCCCATGAAGTGATCTTCAAGCCCTGCACGAATGATCTGTCTTTCATCAAAAAGATATTCGGGCCCGATGAAACCGACCACGCTATTTACAAGAAAAGGATCGAAGGTTCTAGCCAAGCCATAAGCTCGTGCCTCGAGAGTAAGTTGATCAATACCATGATGGGCATTTGCAGAAAGCGAACTACCTTGGCCTGTTTCAAAGTACATGGCTTGGTTGCCCAACCAATTTACATTTCTGGATGTGTGATGTTCTAGCACCTGCTCTTTGCCTTCCTTAAGCAGGGTGAGAGAAATGCCAAAGCTTTCATTGGTTTTTTGAGTACCCCCAATGGATTGAAATAAAAGATCGACTGGTGCGTTATTTTTCATCGCTGCCAACTGGGTGGTGATGTGTGCTAGGCAGCATCCTTGGGTTGGAATATTCAGCGAGGTGATTACATGATCGATGGATTTCAAAATTGCGGAAACGGAATCAATGGAATCTACCGCAGGGTTCACGCCTATTACTGCATCGCCCGCCCCCATGAGCAAGCCATCAATGCAGGAAGCTGCAATGCCAGCGGTGTTATCGGTGGGGTGATTGGGTTGAATTCGGATGCCCAAGGTTCCTGCAATGCCGGTGGTGTTTCTGCAGCGAGCGATGTTTTTAATCTTAGCTGCAACTGCAATCAACTCTTTGTTAGCAAGCAGCTTGGTGACTGCTGCTACCATTTCTGGGGTAAGCCCTTGTTGAAGGTTTTTAAGTTCTGCTCCCTGGGGCAAATCCTGCAATAAGTGTTCTCGTAGTTCGCCCACTGTAAGTGATGCAATGGGTTTAAACGCAACGGAGTTATGGGTATCGAATATTACTTTAGAGACATCATCAGAATCTGGGTCGAGAATTGGGTGGGCAAGGAATTCGCTTAGGGGTAGATCTGCGAGGGCCATTTTTGCAGCGATGCGTTCTCTTTCATTTTTCGCAGCAATGCCTGCAAGTAAATCTCCGGATTTAGGTTCATTGGCCTTGGCTAAAAGCGCTTTAAGATCTGCGAAGGTATATTGTTCGCCACGAATTACATGAGAATAAGCCATCGATGAAATCCAAGTCTGATTTAAATTAAGCACAAGGTTAAATTGTAATCAGATAAGTGGCTTAAAGCGAAAGCCTTTGTGGGTGGAGTTATTTTATGCCTTTTAAAGCGAAGGGGATCTTTGGGGCAATGCCTAATGGTGAAAAATGGGTTATTCCGATTTAGGGTAAGTATTTAAGCTTAAAAAGGATCGTTTAAAAAAGGTTTGATCCTTTTGTAACAGCTATAAAGCTATGTGCAGGAATGGGTTGTAGCTAATGATGTTCGAAGTTATATTTTGGGAAAAATAATCGTTTAGCGGACCATTTCTGTGCAAGAGGGGTTTAAGATTGTAGTTAAACGTAAATCATGCCTAGTATTTTGCCGAATTGGAATGGGATGAATGATGTTAAGCCTGCCGAAAATAATTCGCTCGAAATTGATGATCGTGGCCTTGGGATTTGCAATTATTGAAATTGCAACTGCCGCTGTTCCGGAAGTTAAAAAAGTATCGCCCGGCAAAAATAAAAAAGGGCCTGATAAAAATGTTGTATTGTCTGCAGCCCCGGATGCTTCCAAGGTTGAATATTTTGAAAAGAATGTCAGGCCGATTTTGGTGAATCATTGTTATGCCTGCCATAGTGCGGATACCAAACCTTCAGGTGATTTGCGTGTGGACGATCTCAAGGGCCTTATTGTTGGTGGGAAGAATGGGCCAGCAATCGTTGTGGGGAAACCTGATCAGGGGTTATTGCTTAAAAGGGTATCGAGTGGCGCGAATAAGCAGATGCCTTTGCAGGGTGAAAAATTAAACGATACGCAAATCAACATCTTGAAGAAATGGATCGAAGATGGGGCGGTATGGCCTGCGGTCAAGTTGCCTTTTGCATTGGGCCAAAGCAGGCCGACCTATGAAAAATTAAAGAAAGAACATTGGGCCTGGCAACCGATAGCAAACCCCAAGGTTCCAGAAGTAAAAGATGCTTCATGGTCCAAGTCGAGCGTGGACAGGTTTGTATTTTCGAAGATGGATGCAGCGGGGTTGCAACCTGTTGCTGATGCTGATCGGGTTAGCTTGATAAGAAGATTGACTTTTGATTTGACCGGTTTGCCCCCCACGCCTGCGGAAATCCAAAGCTTTGTCAATGACACCAACCCCAATACGTTGGAAAATCTGGTGGATCGGCTTCTCGCAGCAAAGGCCTTTGGCGAAAGTTGGGGCAGGCACTGGCTTGATGTTGCAAGGTATGGTGAATCCACAGGCCCAAGCAGAAATATTCCGTATCCCCATGCTTGGAGGTACCGCGATTATGTCATCGATAGTTTCAACGCGGATCTGCCTTTTAATCAATTCATCAAAGAGCAGGTTGCTGGCGATCTTCTTTCCCCTAAAAATGATGAGGATTCAAACCGCCTGAAGATTGCAACGGGTTTTCTTGCCTTGGGTGTCAAGGATGTAAACCAGCGTTTCAAAACACGATTCATCATGGATAATGTGGATGAACAGATTGATGTGGTTACTCGTTCCGTTCTTGGTCTGACTGTAAGTTGCGCTCGATGCCATGATCATAAATTTGATCCTATTCCACAAACCGATTACTACTCATTGGCGGGGATATTCACCAGTACCGATAATGCTTCTGGGTTGCGAAATCTGATGGGCGGGGGCGGGCTGGCTTATTATGTTCCTGATAATTTGGTCAAGCTTAAGGGCGCGGTTTTGCAGGTGCCCGACGAAAAGCGTATCAAGCTTCAGGCAGAAATTGAAGATGCCAAGAAGGCGTGGGAAGATATCAAAGGCACTCCCAAGGGGTTGAAGCCCGATGCCAATGGCGAACCAGAACAGAAAAAATTTCGGGTTAAGTTGGAAAAACTACAATCAGATTTATCCGCCCGGATGGATTCCGCCCAGGAGTCACTGTCTGCGCATGGTGTGCGGGATTCTAATGTGATTGCGGATACCGAGGTTCGCATCCGTGGTGAAGCGGAGAAACTTGGCCCCGTTTGGCCCCGTGGGTTTCTTACTGCTTTTCATATCCCTGATGCCAAGCCTGTCAACAAGCAGCAAAGTGGCAGGCTGGAACTTGCTCAATGGTTGACCAGCGAACAAAATCCCCTTGCATCGAGGGTGATTGTGAACCGGGTTTGGGCTCATCTTTTTGGCAGGGGCATTGTTTCCACGGTTGACAACTTTGGCGTTTCGGGTGACAAACCCTCTAACCCGGAACTCCTCGATTATTTATCCCGCCAATTCATGCAAGATGGGTGGAGTATCAAAAAGCTAGTCCGCACCCTCGTGCTTACCAAGGCTTATCAATTATCCTCTCAATCAACCGATAAACATTATCAGGTTGACCCTGCAAATTCGTTGGTTTGGCATCATTCGCCTCGCAGTTTAAGTGCGGAAGAGTTTCGCGATGCCATGCTTGCCACAGGTGGGCAGCTTAATTCGAAGAGGATTTCAGGTTCACCTACAAACAATTTTAAAATGAAAGAGATTCGCGACAATGGTGGCGAAGCGAAACAGATTCACGATTCAGCAGCGAAGAGTTCTTATCGAAGTATTTACCTGCCACTTTTGCGCGGCCTTACTCCGAAAGATCTTGAAGCATTCGACCCCGTGGATCAAACCTTGGTGACGGGTAACCGCGATTCCACTACGGTGCCAGGCCAAGCTTTGTTTGTACTTAATTCTTCATTTGTAAGAAGGCAATCTTTGGTGCTTGCAGAAAAGCTTTTGCAGAACTCAAATAGTTCTGATGATGAAAAAATTAAGCAGGCGTATCAACTTATGCTTGGTCGTATCCCGAATGAAAAAGAATTGGAGAGAGGTAACACCTTTTTGGCGGATTATGAATCCGCTGCAAGAGAGTTGAAGTACCCCCCAAAACCGAGCATGAAGAAGCCTGTTCAAGCCAAGCAGAATGCCAAGAAAAAAAATGCCCCACCCGCGAACCCTGACCAGATCGAACAAGAGGGCGAATTATCAAACGATGAAGAAGTCTTGCCAAAAGATGGTAAAACTGCAGCTTGGCTCGCTTTGGTGCAGGCTTTGTATGCTTCTGCGGAGTTCAGGTTTATTAAATAATTCAAACGAATGGTTTGTAATAAAAGGATGATGCCATGATAGAAATTTCTCGTAGGCAGGTGTTAAAATCAGCAAGTGGTGGCTTTGGCATGCTTGCCCTCGCAGGCTTGATAGGTCAGCAAGCTAAAGGCGCAGTAAAAGCTTCCGCAATGCCTTTGGCGCCTAAAGAGCCCCACTTCACCCCCAAGGCAAAGCGCCTTATCTTCGTGCATATGAATGGCTCGATGTCGCATCATGATACTTTCGATTACAAGCCCCAATTGATCAAAGATGATGGGAAAGCTGGCCCAGGTGGTGGAACGCTCACTGCTTCAAAATTCAAGTTTTCCCAACATGGCCAAACGGGGTCGTGGTTTTCAGAGCTTCTGCCCAACATGGCCACCCATGCGGATAAGATTTGCTGGCTTAGAGGCTTGTACACCGATACCCCCGCACATCCCCAAGCCGTTGTCCAATTGCATACCGGGAGTGCCAATGCTGCTCTTACCCGCCCAAGCATGGGCGCTTGGCTTCTTTATGGGCTTGGTAGCGAAAACCAAGATTTGCCAGGCTACATCACCATCAATCCACCGCCAAACTTTGGTGGTTCGGTGAACTTCGGAAGTGCTTTTCTTCCTGCTCATTTTCAAGGAACCAGAATTGATGACAAAGGCAATCTTCCCAACCTTAGGCCTTCCTCTGATACCCTGTTGCAACGCAAACAACTTGATTTGATTCAAGCCATGAACCGTGATTTGGCTTCTTCTGCCGGTGCTCCTGATTCTTTGGAAGGCATCATCCAGAACTATGAACTCGGTTTTAAAATGCAGCACAAAGTGCCCGAGCTTCTTGATATCTCTAGGGAATCTCAACGTACCAAGGATGCCTATGGCGTAGATAGAAACGCCACTTCTAGCTTTGCCCGTCAATGTATCATGGCACGCAGATTAAGCGAAGCAGGGGTTCGTTTTGTTGAGATTTGTCAACCAGGTTGGGATCATCACAATAATCTTCACAAAGGCCTGATAGATCGCTGTGGCTCCATCGATCAACCCGTTGCTGCCCTGCTTGCAGACCTTGATCAACGGGGCCTTCTTGAAGAAACTTTAGTTTTGTTCGGAAGTGAATTTGGCAGGCTTCCCACCGCACAAGGCAAGGATGGCCGTGACCATAACATTACCGGCTACCCAATGTTCATGGTGGGTGCGGGTGTCAAAAAAGGCTTTAGTTATGGTGTCACGGATGAATATGGTATCAAGGCTGTTGAAGGCAGAATGCACAACAACGATTTTCATGCCACCCTCTTGGCATTGATGGGCCTTGACCATACCCAGCTTACTTATCGATACGCAGGCCGTGATTTCAGGTTGACCGATGTGGCGGGGAAGGTGGCTCAGGAAATCTTTTCCTAAGTATCTTCCAGCCTAGCGAGAAGTGATTGCAATAAATGCAAATCACATTTGGTGATCAACCCACTTGCTTTAGCACAGCTTTCAATTCTTGAAGTAACACTTCCACATTCCCATGGGTGTTGTAGCCATGGATTGCAATTCTCAATCGCCCAGCATTGCCCATCACATGAATGTTTTTTGATTTTAGATGAGCATGAATAACATCAGCCTTGGGATGTCGAAACGCCAAGATGCCCGCAACATGTTCTGGATTCGTGGGTGTGATCACTTCGATGGGCAGCTTCAATAATTCTTCGAGGCAATGCAAAACTAAAGGTCGTGTTGCAGCATCAATTTTTTCAACGCCAATGGATTGGATGTATTGCAGCCCAGCGCGGATCGCATAAATGGCTGGGTAGTTTGGCATGCCCACTGCAAAGCTTGCTGCGCCTGGTTTACTCTTGGCTTCGGTAAAGCGGTTAGCGCCAAAGGGTTCTTCGAGATTGAACCAACCACCTGCAGGAACAGTAAGAGAATTATTTTTGGCTGAAGGTACTCCAACTAAGCCACCACCATGGCTTGCAAGAATCCATTTGTGGGTGCTGCTGATGATCAAATCAACGCCTTGAAGGTGCAGGGGGATTCTGCCCAGTGCTTGGGTAACATCAACAGCCAAAAGGCTTGGTGAATGCTT
>CALARU010000222.1 GCA_937888715.1 uncultured Planctomycetaceae bacterium
GCCCAGATGCAGCTTGTTGAAATTGCAAAGGCTCTTTCTGACAAGGCTTCGATTTTAGTATTGGATGAACCCACCGCAGCTTTGACCCCACGCGAAACCAGCAGGCTTTTTATCCTGCTTGATCAACTCAAAAAGTCGGGAATGGGAATTATTTATGTGAGCCATCGGCTTGATGAGGTTTTTCAAATCGCAGATCGAATGCAAGTGCTGAGAGATGGCGCAGAAGTCGCAACCACTGCTGCTAATGCCACAACTCAAACTCAAATCATCAAGTGGATGGTGGGCAGGGATATTGAGCAAAGTGGCGTTTTAAAAAAAGAAGTTGCACGGAAAGTGGTAATTAGCGCCAAGGGCCTGACGAAGGGCGTCAAGGTGAAGAATGTGAGCCTTGAAATTCGAGAGGGTGAGATTCTGGGATTAACTGGATTGGTGGGTTCGGGCCGTACCGAAGTTGCGAGAATCCTTGCGGGTGCAGATATACCCGAAAAAGGCGAAATAAGTATTGAGGGCAGAAAACTGAACCTGAGGTCGGTTAGCGAAGCCATTGGCCTAGGTATATTCTTGCTGACGGAAGATAGGAAAAACCAGGGCTTGTTTCTTGACAGACCCGTGCACGAAAACTTCAGCATCGCATCGCTGTTTCGCTTTGCCTATTTCGGGATGATCAACAAGGCTAAAGAGATTAAAGCTTTTCTAAACCACAAGGATTCAATGGGGATCAGGGTTTCTTCGCCTTTGATTAGGGTGGGAAATCTTTCAGGTGGGAACCAGCAAAAGGTATTGCTTGCCCGTTGGCTCGAAAGAAAAGGTAAAGTCTTTTTGTTGGATGAACCAACCAGGGGCGTCGATGTTGGCGCCAAGGAAGAAATCTACCTGCTGCTTAGAAAGCTTGCTGCAGAGGGCAATGCCATTCTTCTTATAAGCAGTGAACTACCCGAGGTTTTGGCTCTTTCTGATCGAATCTTGGTGATGCACGAAGGGCAGATCAAAGGCGAAATAAAAGATGTTGCTAAAGCAACACAGGAACAAATCATGGAGCTTGCCATTCAATGAATAGTGCTTTAGCAGGAAAGATATCCGGATGGCTTGCAGGCCGTGGGATGCTGTTGGTTTTATTGTTGCTCGCAGTATTTCTGGGGTTTGCAACTCTCGCAGACCAGAACCCAAACGATGCAGATGCGGGCACTGCGCTTGCGAAAACATTAGATGGTTCAAAAAACATTTTGATTGTGGTGCGCCCATCAGAAGAAGATGCGATTTTTGCCCAAGCTATCGAAAGCCAGACGATCATGCAAAAGGGCAGGGTGGTGGAAATCATCAAGGGTACGCCTTCCGAGGCTAGGGCTTGTTTAGAAAGATTGCAGAAGGAGGGCGTTAAGCTCGATGCTATCGTTTGCAATCACTTTACTGCCACCTGGTCGATCTTTGAAAATATGGACACGAAGTTTCCGGGGTTGGGTGATGTTAAGATTGTCGAGCCCGCTTCTTATCGCTGGCCCAATTTCTTTAAACGCGATAACCTTGTAAACATCGTTAACCAGATTGCAGTCATTGCCATACTTGCGGTGGGGATGACTTTTGTAATTCTCACGGGGGGGATTGATCTTTCCGTAGGTGCGATGATTGCTTTTTCTGCAGTATTGGTTGCAAGGCTGATCCGCGATTATGGCGGTGGCACTGAAGCCCAAGCCCCCGCACTTATAGCCTGTAGCCTTGCTGCGGTTGGCGTTTGTGCCCTTATGGGAATGTTTTCTGGAACCATGGTTGCTTGCTTTTCAATTCCACCTTTTATCACCACTCTTGCAATGATGCTTATTGCAGGAGGGATGGCTTATTTGATTTCTGATGGGCAATCCATCGATCGGGTGCCTGAATCATTTATGTGGTTGGGAAGGGGTACCACCCTGATGCGCATTCCGGTTGCAGTGGTACTTACTGCGATCATTTATTTGATCGCACATCTTGCAATGACTCGAACGGTTTTTGGTCGTTATGTTTATGCGGTCGGTGGCAATCGGGAAGCTGCAAGGCTAAGTGGCGTTTCGGTATTGGGTGTGCTTATTTTGGTTTATACTCTTTCAGGAGCGCTGGCAGGCTTGGGTGGTGTTGTGATGGCTTCGCAGTTGAAAAGTGGTGCACCAACTTATGGTCATATGTATGAACTTTATGTGATTGCAGCGGTTGTGGTTGGGGGCACTTCACTTGCAGGGGGCGAGGGAAAAATTACTGGCACCTTGATAGGTGCGTTAATTCTTGCCGTGATTCAAAATGGGATGAATCTTCTTGGGTTTGATAGTAATACGCAGAAGTGTATTTTGGGGGGCGTGCTCTTGCTTGCAATATTATTGGACGGATCGCGGCTTAAGCTTATTAAATGAGCTTAAAGTTCTGCCTGAGAATTCGTGCTGCCTGGACTAGCGAATACATTTTTGCTTCTGCAATTTCAGAGGGTGCAAGCGGGCTGTCGGCAAAGGTCGCAAAGCCACAGTCAGGGTTGAGGAGAATTCTTCTGGGGCCAAAAAGGTTGGCAGCCTTGGTTGCTTTTTGCACAATTTCTTCAACACTTTCGACTAAGCTAGATTTAGGGTTAACCATTCCCAATCCAAGACGATAGCTTTCAGGAAGATTAGCAAGCACTTCCATTTCGCCCGCCCGGGGTGTGCACAGTTCTAAAAACAAAATGCCCACGGGGACTTTTTCCAACAGAGGCATCAATGGCCTGTAATCCCCTGCGAGTGCAACCGATTCATCCTTTGACCAATTGCCCCTGCAGATGTGCAGTGCCAGCCTTTCTTTTGGAAATCCTTCTAATGTTCGTTCCAGAAGTTCGGATGCAAACTCCAGCTCTTCATGGGTGGCTTTTAGCTTTTCACCCAATGCCCCACACATGAAGCTGCGCTGCTTGGCGGGTTTCCCAAATACTACTTCAGTAAGAACAGGTTCATCAAGTTGAATGATGGCTGCGCCTGAAGTAATTAAATCTTGGATTTCTTCACGAAGGATTTTGATGACAGCAGAGGCTAATTCTTCGCGGGTTTGATAGATTTTTTCCGAGAGGCATTCGAGCCAAAGGGTGCGGGTAAGAAGATATGGCCCGGGTAATGCGACTTTGCAAGGTTTGTGGGTGATCGATTGCAAGTATTGCAGTTCGTGAAGCACGAGGGGTTTGCTGCGGGAAATCGGGCCTAGCACCGCCGGATGATGTATTTCGCTTCCCTGAACATCTAGTGCTTTAAGTTCTTCTGCGAATTTTTCCGGATCATCCACATAAGGTAGCAAATCACTGATGGGAATAAGTTGGCAGTTCGCAAGCCTCGACCCTACGAAGCTGGCGTAACTGTCCCGCCGTTGTTCACCATCTGAAACCAGATCCACACCCGCACGATCCTGCGCTTGAAGCACAAGCCTTACCGCATCATTTGCAGTGGTTTGAAGTTCTTCATCGCTGATGCGGTTTTCTAATCTTTCGTGAATTGCCTTTAGCATCCATCGTGGCCTTGGCCAAGATCCGATCCCTGTTACTGTGAAAGCGGGCAGAACTGCATTTCGAGGCAGATGTGGCTGAACTTGTTCTAGTGGCTGCGCAATTGGCCTTTCAGTATTTGCTGTAGCGTTTGCGCTTGCAGTGCGTTTTCCTTTGCGCACAAGATAACTGCGCTGGGAATTATGCTTCGTTTTGGAAATGATTTCGTTGCCCGTCAGGCGGGCCCATGCAGGAAGATCATCTTCAACGGTGGTGTCGGTCGAAAGAATTTCCAATACTTGATCTGGTTCAAGCGGGCCAAGATGTTTGCGTATGAGGATGAGCAAACCGTTGCCACAATCGAGGTCTGCACCATCAAAGGAGGCATTGGGTTTCTGGGGATGAACAGAATTCCATTCCATGATTTGAGCCCTAGTAGGAAAGAGAAGGGACGCCCGATGCCATGAATTCAACTAGCTTCGCACCACCCACGATCACTGAACCATCTATCAGGGTTTTATCATCGAGCTTGCGCTTCTTGAAGCAAGGTGAACAAACATAAATCTTACCGCCCGCAGCTGCAAAGTTCGTCATCAATTCTTTCAAAGGGGCAAAACCTTCTTCATGAATGCTGTCTGCATAACCAGCTTGGCAAAGCCTTACGCCCTCGATACTAAGAAAAACCACGGTTTCCTGTTCGCTTGCAACGGCTGCGGTTGCAACGACAAAGGCAACGGTGGCTCGGTCGGGGTTTTCTTTGGCGCAAGTGAGGCTGATAACAAATCGGTTGTTCATGGATTAATCCTTATTTCGAATAAAGTAGAGAGGATGTTGTTGGAGTACGAGACGATTGCCCGTCATTTTGCACCAAGCGGGGATATCTTCCGGGGCGCCTGGGTCGAAAGCTGTAACCTTAAGAAGTTTTCCCGGAAGCATGGCACGAAGTTTCCCACGAAGTAGAAGAACCAAATCGCCACACCCTAAATCGCCTGCATCCCAGATTAAATCAGGGATTAAGGGTGAATTAGTTGACGAAAGAGGCTGATTTGCTGGGGGAATGAAATTGCAATCTAATTCCGCTGGCTGGGCGCCTGTAGAGAGTTCAAACGCTTTACAAAGGCAGGGTCTTCTGCGGATGTGTTGAAGCAGCGTAGATTTAAGTTCAGTTTGGTTTTGTTCCAGGCCCTTTGCTAGGCATGGTAAACATTTGGGGGTGGTTTTAAGGCCCAAGGCGTTACTGTAAAGAACATCTTCAGCGAGCAATGGAGACTTGCAGGCAAGGCAAGGTTGAGAAGTCCAATTGCGTAATTGGGCGACGATTTCATTGAATTTTTGTTGATCCTGCTCAGTCCAAAGTGCCATGAATATCAGTTAACTCCGAAAATTAGGTTAAGGAAAGGGCATAGGCAAAGATCTTATCTTAGCTTAGGGTATTTTATCTTGACTTCTGCTTTGCCTCCTTTAGTGTAATAATAATATACTATTTAAGAGAATTAAGTTACATTGATCAATGAATTTAGTATTCTTAATAAGAACTCATGCCCGAGTAAAAACTGCAAGTAGAGGAGCGAGATAAAGATGTCAGCAGAACCCCGCAAAAGAAGACTTGAAGTTGAAGAAATTGGCGATGTAACAGTTGTTAACTTCGTTGATCGCAAAATTTTGGACGAACAAAATATTCAGATCATTGGTGAGCAGTTGTTTGAATTGGTGGATTCCGAAGGCAAGAAAAAGATCCTTCTTGACTTCAAAAATGTTGATTATCTTTCCAGTGCAGCTTTGGGTAAATTAATCACCTTAAATAAGAAGGCGAATACCTCGGGTGGCAAGTTGGTGCTTTGTAATATTCGTCCTGAAATCAAGGAAGTGTTTGAAATCACAAAGCTGGATAAGTTTTTTAAGATCAAAGATGATGAGCAAGTTGGTTTGCAAGCTTTCGCCTAATTAATTATCGCTCCACATTAATTATTTGGCGTTTTAATGTAGTTGCTAAATTGTATTAGGGCGTTTAGATTTCTTTTGTTATAGAGATTTGAAAAGTGTCAGACTTCGAAAATTCTGCCCTAGAAATTATTATTCCATCAGACACCGCTGAAGCCAGACGGGTTCAGGACGTGCTTGAACAGGGATTGCAAAATGTAAAAGCCCCCGACAAAGATGTTTTTTGCATCAGGTTGGCGCTTGAAGAAGCTCTTGTCAATGCCATCAAGCATGGCAACCAAATGGAAATAACCAAAAAAGTATTCATCAAGTATACCCTTGATGTTGATATTTTTGAAATTATGATTTCTGATGAAGGCCCTGGATTCGATCCCAACGATGTGCCTGACCCCACCGATATCGAAAATCTTGAAAGGCCTTGCGGTCGTGGCTTAATGCTTATGCGCCATTACATGACCGAAGTGAACTA
>CALARU010000223.1 GCA_937888715.1 uncultured Planctomycetaceae bacterium
AGGGAATATTCCAAATAATTAAAGTTAAGATTTAGGGCTGAAATGTGAGGATATTAAATCAAATGGCAAAGCTAATTGAATAATTATTACTGATGAACGATCAAATCTTCATTCGTTAATTCGACAAAGAAATGCATTTCAAATAAGTCTTTGATTGCTTGATGATGTTTTTGAAAAATATGAATGAGTTTTTCATTTGAGATGTTGCCAGTGGTAATCCAAAGAAATTTTTTGGGTTTATTCCGGACGACAAAAGAATCTACAAAGTCACGATCTTTAGATACCAAAATGCGTTCGTCTTTTTCGCAAACATAAAGAATTTCTGCATCTGTGGAACGATTTTTGTTTGCAAGAGAATCCGTGTGAATTACATCAAAGCCTAACCCAGAAAGAACCTCGAAAAGCCTGGCGGGCAACTGGGCGTCAAGTAGAACCCTCAAAGATTTACTTTCTGAATGCTTTTGCAATCAGAAAGCTTTGCAGCGTACTGAAGGCAGGCCAAGATATCATCAGCAACTAAATCTGGATAATCAGCAAGGATTTCAGTGTGTGACATGCCAGACCCAAGCAATTCCAAAATCATGGCTACTGGGTAACGCATCCCTCGAATACAAGGTTTACCATGGCAAATGGTAGAATCAATCGTGATGTGACTATGAAGTAAAGACATAACACCCCATTACCTTTATAATTATATTATTCTAAACTAGATTTTATCATAAGCAAAGGCGGTTTTATGGGTTTACCAGATTACGATTAGGTTTTTGTGAAGTGACCTTAAATCTTTGGCTTGTTTGACCTATTTACATTATTCGTTTAAAGGGCAAAAATATTTAATTCTGCTAAGGAGTAGTTCTAGTCATGAGAAAAGTGCTTGGTTAAGGAAGCATGTGCAATTTTATGTAGGAAACACTTGTTGGCAGATTGATTAAGCAATATCAAACAATTTAATTGAGGATTCTTGCACCCACGCAATAAACCAAACCATAGAAAAGTGAATGCAGTACGGGCATAGGCCCCTTCCCGTACGATGCGAAGTCTTGTTTCAATTTGTGAAGAGGGTCAGTGGCGCAACAAAACCGCTGTCTTAGAACCTCAATTTCTGGTGAAAAGGATACCTGGATTTTTGCTCAAAACGGGCCCCTGTTTTGACCATTTTTAACAGCTTACCGTTTTGGGCGCATCGGTTTTTGCATCACTTTGATTAATTTCATTAGTATTTCGGCTAAATTTACAAGATTTTCGACTCTTGTCGAGGACACTTGGGAATTTTGCAATTCATTTTTTAATGGATGTCTTTCGCAATACAGTAGTAACTTAATACACGCCCTGCTTTTCTTGGCTTAGACCGGTATTGAATGAGCCAAGTTTTGTAGGCTCTAAGTTAAGTTCGTAAGGACTATTCACCATTTAATGCAAGATAATAGCTCGCCCCGGGCCTCCGTGACAGTTACGAACCATGACTGCGGCGAATAAGAAGTACGCACCTTTTGACGGAATTTTGTCCACATTGACTAACATCTCTACTCCGACCATCTCCCGACTTCCGAGGGCCCAGTAGGTCATCTGCGCCCGGCGAGGATCAACGCCTCCGAGGTCGGGTGCATCGCTCGCAATGCAGCGAATGCCATTTTCCTTAAGGTAGACTATCGCATCTGGGCCCGGGGCCGGCCAGCCCTCTGCTTTGCCAGAAAGTGGGTCAAGCCACATCCCGGTGTCTGCCGGTTCAGGCTTGAGATGTTTATCGTTGTGTCCCGTTTGGAAGATTACAACATCGCCAATTCGAAGTTTGCGGGTGCTGCGTTCATAGTTTTGAATGTGCTCGACGGTGATTTCTGGCGATGCCGGCCAGTCTTGTTGTTTGGTCTTGCCAACTAGAGTCCGGACATCGATCACGCGAGCTTCGCCGGAAGTCCAATCGAGCGGAACTTTCTCCGTCGTCATTTTGCTGGACCCGCGCTTGCCGTATTTCTTTTCGTACTGTTCCAACCAGCCACGAACCTCTGGTTCGTAACCAACAGGTTCATCCGTGTCGGGAAGCGAATAGGCCGGGGGGACCAAATGTGTGCCCGCCATTGCATCCATGTAATGTCCGTGATGCCACATGTCGAGATACTTTGCGTATAGGAAATCAAGCTTCAGGTAGACTTGGCGATGGTTCCCCGTGCCGATGCCGGGTGAGGTTAACGGCAGCTTTGGTGACAACGTTGGCGACAGGTCAATGGCCCGTTTATTTTTACATGACTCGATTAATCGTTTGGGTAAATCGCCACCCGAGATCGAGAACGCACGCCCTTCACTGTAGGGGCCGCCTTCGTGTTTCGGCCCGAGGAAGCAGTAGAACGCACCAGTTGAGGGGAGTTCGCCGAGATTTGTTGCTCCTTCGGTCCAGATCATGCCGTACTTGAGGCCGGCATAGTGCGTTGGCTCCGCGAGATCGGGTAACGGCCCCATACTTGCGCTGTCCGTTCCGAGCGCGAGCACACCGCGCTTGCCGAGTAACTCCATACAGTCTGGGTTTGGGTCGGGGTAACCAGAGGCCTTTCGGTCGAGAATATCAGCGATAAACCTCCGTCCTTCGGGGAGCGGGCGATAGTATTTATCCGAGAAATCACTGCGGAAAAGCACAACATCGCCAAAACGAACCTTGCGGTGCTGTTTCTCGAATCGTTCGACATGTGCCGGTGTTACCAAGGGGCTGATTCCCTTGGGGGCTTTGTCTAGTAAGTCGCGCACATCGATGACACAGGCTTCGCCGCCGAACTGCCATGGCTCGATTTTGTCGGTGTAGGCCAGACCGAGCGGGCCTGATTTCTCTCTCTTTAACTCGGGCCGAGCGACCGAGTGCGGTGGCACGTCGAGTTGAGTTCCGGTGTTCCCGTCGATTAGAAAAGAGTCAATGTTGTATGCCGACTCGGGGCCGATCTTTCGTTGATGGACGATTGCAAATCGCGGGAACGGATGGCTTGGCCAAGTACACGGATACTCGGGAGCGATCAGCAGCGAATGGTCAATGAATCGGGGTTCATCACTCCACGCATTGACACCAAGACTCATCACGAAGATGACGGTAACTAGTAATGACCAGTTCCAGTGAGATAAGGAAAGCCGGGGTAAAGTTAAAATCATATTGATTCTCCTTCTGCGATCACCAGGTTTGTTAATTAGCCGATGCTTTCGATTTCGAATGTTACTTGCGCTGTATTCGGCGCCATCAAGTTGGGTTGAATAGCCGTTTGTTCGGCCGACCACGGGAATACATCCAGCAATTGCGTTGAATGTCGCCAGCATGCGCTTACGTTCTGCACGATCCATTCTTCGATCTCGAGCGACAGGAAAGTAAAATCAATTACGGCAACAATTGGCATGGGATTCCCGAGGAGAGATATTACTTGACAAAACTAAACAACTTGTTAATTTAGCAAGCTATAGAGACATAGTAAAGTGCTTTTATTTAGCTAATACGAAATCCTAAAAGGGTGAGTCTTTGAGAGCCCTCGAACATTTTCCTAGGAGTTGATTTATGTACCGCATCCTCTCCCAAGGCCCGCACAAGCATCGGCGGGCATTCACCCTTATCGAGTTGCTGGTTGTGATCGCCATCATCGCAATTCTGATTGGCCTCCTGTTGCCTGCCGTCCAGAAAGTCCGAGAGGCATCGGCTCGAATGAAGTGCCAGAACAATCTGAAACAACTCGGGCTCGCCTTGCACAATCACCACGATACAATTGGCAAACTGCCGCCGGGTACTAAGGGTGTCACCCTCAGTGATATCAACGAATGGCCCTACTTGCTTCACTACCTCCTGCCGTACTTGGAGCAGTCCGGATACTACACGGCGATCGGTGAAGGCAATTTTACGCCAGGGAAACCCTGGGCGGTTGCATGGCCTGCTGTGGCGAACAATATCAGCCTCAACGGATTCATTTGCCCGAGCGACGGCCGCTCCCCGCTCAAGGTGTCCAGTTCCAACCGACTTCCGTCGAGCAATTACCTGGGTATTTTCTCGGGCACAAATGACCAGCAGTTGTGGAGCAATAACTACCCCGCCGGACAGAAATCTGCATTTTCTATGGGAGTTAATCGGGCCATCCGACTCACGGAAATCACCGATGGCACGAGTAACACGATGGCCATATCTGAGGGACTGACCGGTGTCAGCGAGGCGGATTTTCGTGGCGGTTTTTACACGAATCGGGCCGGCTGTCAGTTCCTCAACGCTGCTCAAACGCCGAATTCGTCATCCCCGGATCGCATGCATTCTTTTACATGTAACGCCACCTTCAACCAACCGTCCCAGAACCTACCTTGCACTGCGGACAACGGCGGTACGGCCGCCGCTACATCTCGAAGCCGACATACGGGCGGGGTAAATGTAGTGCTGTGCGACGGCAGTGTGCGCTTCATCACCGACAGCGTTCCGATTGCCACTTGGCAGAACTTGGCTTGGATCGCCGACGGTCAGGTCGTGAGTTTACCTTGAACTTAAACCTTACAAAATAGAGACGCTGATGTGTAATGTTCCTCGTTTCGCTTTCAACTCGTTACTCTTGGCGGGCCTACTGCTCCTGAGTGCCGGGTGTGGGGAAAAGCAAGTTCAAATCCGCGGTAATGTCACACTGGACGGTAAACCCATCGACACCGGGGCTATCACTTTCATTCCGAATGACTTGAGCAAGGGGCAGACCGCCGGAGCTTCGATCACACTCGGTGAGTTCCAGGTGGTTGGAAATAACTTACCGCCTCCCGGACTCTACCGTGTTGAAATCAGGGGCCAGAAGAAGACCGGAAAGCAGATCCCCGCTGGATCGCCTTCGCCTCCTGGGACGATGGTGGAAGAGACTATCGAGGCGGTTCCGGCGAAGTACAACCACAAATCCGAATTGAAGCAGGAGTTGAAAACCGGCGACAATAACATCAACTTCGAGCTCACCAGCCAGAAATAGGGTGATTTGGATGGGAGGAGCACACGCCGTGTTCTGCCACGCCAAGCATTGGAATTGAGCCCAGAGGAGAGGGTGCTTGACAAAACCGGAGTGTCTGGTAACTTAGGAAATTGTAAAAACATAGTAGAGAGCTTTTCTCGGGTCAAACCGAGATCCCAAAAGGGAGAGTCGTCTTACTATGCGAGTTATCCATCCACCGAAATTTCGCGATCCATTTACCGAAACCCCATGATCAAGCCGCCGAACAGACCCAACGGTATATCGTCATGAACAAACTCATCCCCGGCAATCGATTGCTCAAGGAAATGCAGGTTTTCAAGATATTCGGTGTGAGTCGTTTCAGGGTGCGCAAGGCAACCAAGTCACTGGAATTCCGTGGCATCATCGAGAAGAGGGCGGAATAGCAGCTTGTCATCGAGAGTCACCGTCGCCTAGTTGATTTGCTCGCCACAGTGTGGGTCACGGAGGCCACCGAGGAACTGAGAAAGCACAACGAGAGCCACAAGGAGCGATTGCCATGATTCATGTTATTGCCACTATTGAACTCGCACCTAGCACGCGCGATGCGTTCTTGGCCGTGTTCCGCAAACTCATCGCCGATGTCCGTGCCGAAAAAGGTTGCCTCGAATACGGTCCCGCGATCGACTCGCATACCGATCTGTCAAATCAGGCCAAAGTTGGCCCCGACAAAGTCGTCGTTGTGGAGAAGTGGGAAGATATTGCGGCACTCAAGGCACACTCGGTCGCACCACACATGCAGGCTTATCGAGACAATGTCAAAGACTATGTGCTCGGCGTACATTTACTCGTTCTCGACCCGGCCGAATGAGTGAGACCATTGGAATGACCATGAGTTCCCGAACAGCCATGAAGATGCGCCACACCCAAAGTCATAAGGACCGAATCTGATGCGCTATCGTTTCTATTACTCGGTGGTGATGCTGGGCCTAGTGTATGCGGCTTGGGTAAGCCGTTTTTATGCTGCGGATGAAACCTCTCCAAAGACGATCTCGGCGAAAAGTAGTGATTTATTCGAAAAACAGATTCAACCGTTGCTCGTTAAGACCTGCGGGAAGTGTCATGGGCAGAAGCCCAAAAACAGTGATCTCGATCTTGTGAGCTTCGGCACCGCCAAGGCGATACTCGCCAAACCCAAGGTGCTCGCTGACATTGCTGAACGGTTGAACGCCGGAGACATGCCTCCCAAGGAAGCACCGCAACCGAGCGAGTTTGAGCGAAAACAACTTTTGGATTGGATCAAGGCGGCGCTCGACTCGGAGGCAGCAGCGCGGGCCGGAGACCCCGGGGCCGTGACGCTGCGTCGCTTGAGCAACACCGAGTACGATAATGCGATCCGCGATCTCACCGGTGTGGACATGCGACCTACCCGGGCACGCGAGTTCCCCACCGATAGTGTTGGCGGTGAAGGGTTCGCCAATGTCGGGGAGGCTATGCCAGTAACTCCGGGTCTAGTCGAACGTTACCATCAGGCAGCCCGGGATGTTGCAGCGCGGGCTGTACTGCTGCCCACGGGTTTCCGTTTTTCCCCATCGACCGAGCGCCCTGATTGGGCCGAGGATGCTCTCAAAGCGCTCCGCAGTTTCCACGCCCGCTATGCCGGACCAAATGGAGAGCCAACGTTGGCGGCGCATCTCGCGGCAACCCTGAAGCACCGTGACAGGCTAACCCGCGGAGGTCCCACAGCCATCGCCGCAGTAGCTACCGAGGAAAAGCTCAACGCCACCTACCTGGCTAAGCTATGGGTGGAACTCAATGGCAAGTCGGCCTCGCAAGCGGAAGTTAATGCTCAGACAAAGCAATGGCACGAGAAAGCGACTCAGATCGAGGCCGAGAAGCAACGTCGGCAGACCGCTTTTCAATCTGGCAAGAAGGCAATCGAGTCTCGTTGGGTTTCATCCAAACGTGTCCTTGTGGAGTCTAAAGTTAACGAAGGGGGCTCGGTTCCCTTTGAACGCAAGGTCTCGATTCAACGCGGCGAACTGCTCCTCCTTACCGTGCTTCCGAACGAAAATTACGGGGCTGACAGCACACTAATTGAATGGACGATTCGTGAAACCAATGGCGATAAACGAACTTGGAACATCGCCGATCTGGTGCCTAATCTCTTGAAGGGCAACCCTTGGTCGGATAAGCACGATGCCCGTTGGAGCTTTCTGGAAACGACCCCCGCTCTAGTGTTCCTCACCCAACGTAACGATAGCAGCGCTGGACGGTCCGAATTGAAATCGTGGAGCATCGGTTCTGAACCGTCGGTCTTTGTGAACTCGGCTACGGAACCAATCAAAGTATGGACGACATTGCCCGCACGATCTGTCTTCGTGCATCCCGGACAGAAACGACCCGTAGCGATCGCTTGGACGAGTCCGATTGCTGGTGAGTTGTTAGTCGCGGGCCGTGTCGCCGATGCTCACCCGAGTGGTGGTGATGGGGTCTCGTTTGAGTTGTCGCATGTCGCGTCTCCGGACTTGGGTCAAGCACTGGCCGATCTCGGTAGTACTCCCATGAGTCTTCCGGATGCTGGTCTGCCTCCCGACATGTTGTCGCTTGTGCGTACAAGGTGGAGAAAAGCCACCACTGATCCGGCGCCACTCTTAGCGGCGATCAAAGCCATGCAGGACCAGTTGTTTCAAGGCAACTATAGAAAGAATGCGGCCATAGCGATCGGGAACGGCTTTCCCGCCTGGGAGGATGTGCATCGCATCGTCGCCCGCGAACGGGTTCAAGGCGCCGCCCGCGAACCGCTTTTCCGCATGGTAGCGCTGCCAGCCCAGCCCGACACATTCGTGGTCTGGGACCGGCTGCGACTGGAAGGTGGTGACGGCCCACCTCTGGTGTTCGCAGAGCATCCCGAATTGCGCGCTGCCATCGAGAAAGCTTCCGGGCTCAAATTTGGTCATCACCCTAAGGAACGCTCAGTGCCAAAGTCCGCATTGGTCACGGCATCCGGTGCCGAGATCGTCATCGATCTGAGTAAACTTTCGGCAGAGTTGCAGAAAGCGCTCACGCTGCCTAGGTTTCTCCGCGCTGATGTGAGCCTCGACGAAGCCAGTCCTGAAAACGCCTCGGTTCAGGCATTCCTCATCGCTGCCACGGGTGGCGGTGGCAACCTTGCCGAACCGGTTGCCAAAGCCACGCAAGGAGACCCACTAGCGGCGCAGATTGTACATCCGCGCATCGCCGCGAAAAGAGCCCAGCCGGCTGCGGAGTTTCGCGCCTTGTTTCCTCCTGCCGTACTCTTCCAACCGATCATCCCACGAGACGCTCAAGGCAGCGTGTTCCTTTACCGCCGAGAGGATGAGCCGTTACGTCGGCTCTTGCTTGACGATGCGGGCCGAACGGAGATCGACCGGCTGTGGAGCGAACTGGAATTTATTAGCGAACAAGCTCTCGCTACCCCGATCGCCTATGAAGGACTTGTGCAGTACTACCGTAAGCCGAATGACGGCGCGCGCATAATGTTCTTCTACATTCAAGAGTTTGAGCAACAGATTAAGAAGGAAGAGAAGGCTTTTCTGGCGGCTCAGGTCGCTGCGGAATCGAAGCACCTTGAATCGCTGCTAGCTTTCGCCGCCCGTGCTTGGCGCCGGCCTCTCGCCGCTGATGAACTTTCCGCCTTTCTTGCGTCCTACCAAGCTGATCGTAAAGATGGCATCAAGCATGATCCTGCTTTTCGTGCCGCTCTTGCGCGGGTATTATCGTCTTCCTGGTTTCTTTATCGGGTCGAACAACCGGCCTCCGTAGCACGCTGGGGACCGGTGTCGGGCAACGAACTGGCGACAAGATTAAGTTTCCTCCTTTGGGAGTCGACCCCGGACGACGAGTTGCGTTCGAATGCTGCGAAGCTTCACGAGCCTGCGATTATGGAGCAGCAAGTGCGTCGGATGCTGAAGGATGGCCGAATGCGTGGCATGGCTGAGGAGTTCGGTGCCCGTTGGCTCGGGGTGCGTGACTTCGTTGCCAACCATGGCAGAAACCTGAAGCACTTCCCTGAATTCACGCTGGCCTTGCGCGAAGCATTGGCCGAGGAGCCGGTGCGGTTCTTCGAGGATCTCCTAATTAATGATCGCCCAGTCGCCGATGTGATTGCCGCCGATGCGGTGGTCATCAACGAATTGCTCGCCAAGCACTACGGCATCCCCGGAGTTAAAGGTGAGGAGTGGAGGCGAATCGAGAAGGTTGCCGAATACGGCCGCGGCGGGATGCTTGGCTTCGGTGCGGTACTCGCAAAGCAGTCCGCTGCCTCTCGCACAAGTCCAGTGAAGCGTGGAGCGTGGGTGGTTCAAATGCTCGGCGAGCGGTTGCCTAAGGTTCCGCCTGATGTGCCGCCGCTACCGGAAATTCCTCCCGCTGGGCTTAGCGTTCGTGAGATCACGGAGCGCCACCGCAAGGACCCAAACTGTGCCGGTTGCCACATTCGTATCGATCCCTTTGGTATGACTCTCGAACAATTCGATGCCCTCGGAAGACTGCGGACCGCCAAAGAGCTTAAGTCTGGCGATGCCAAAGCGACTACGCAAGACGGCACCGAAATCAATGGGTTCGCCGGCCTGCGGGACTACTTGGCTGGCCCTCGGCGTGAGGATCTGCTACGGTCTATTAGCCAAAAGCTGGTCGGCTACTCTCTGGGTCGATCGGTGCAGTTGTCTGACCGGAAGCTGATTGACGATGTTACCAAAAGCATGGCCAGCGGTGGACGCTGGTCTGACGCCCTACTTGTAATTGTCAATAGCGAGCAGTTTCGCTGCATTCGAACCGCCGAGGCCGACCCAACCAAGTAAATAACTACAAAAGGAGTCTCCTTATGTTTACAAAATCAGATCCATTCTCGCGACGCACGCTTCTGCAAGGGCTCGGCGTGTCAATGGCTCTCCCTTGGCTTGAATCGCTGTCATTCGCTGCGGGCGAGGGAACCAACGCTGCTAGTCTGCCGCCGACTCGTACGCTTGTCACCTTCACGGGCATGGGCTTCCACTCGCAGCACTGGTGGGCGAAGGGCGAGGGTGCCGGTATGGAACTCGGGCCGTGCCTGAAGCCGCTCGAACCGTGGAAGGAGCGATTGGTCTTCCTTCGCGGCCTGTGGAACGAACAAGCCAACAAGGGTGCCATCCACTGCATGCAGACAGGGAACATGCTCAGTGGCGCACCGTTGTCGGGGGCTGAAGTCCGCACGGGCGTCAGTTTCGACCAACTGATGGCTCAGCGGATTGGCGACCGCACGCGAATCCCATCGCTGGTGCTCGGCTGTGAAGGACCTATTCCAGGCCTTCAAGACGGGCTTCCATTGCTATACAGTTCGCACATTTCCTGGAGCACGGCGGTGTCTCCGACTTGGACTGAGACGCGGCCAGCATTGGCTTTCGACCAACTCTTTCGCACCGACCACAATCGCGGCGATCGTCGCGTCGTCGATGCGGTGCTCGAAGACGCGAAGTCACTCCGTCAGCGGCTCTCCCTCTCAGATCGGCAGCGGTTCGAGGAATATCTCGGCAGCGTCCATGAAATCGAAGGTCGCATCAAACGAGCCGGCACGGAACGCGATGCAAACGGTTGGAAGCCAACCCGGGCAACCCCCGATCGCCTTCGACCCGCCGATGGAATTCCCGCCGACATTCCCGAGTATTGGAAGCTGATGACAGATATCATGCTGCTCGCCTTCCGCACGGACACCACCCGGATCGCCACCCTCAAGTATTGCAACGATGGCTCCGCGGAAACTCACACTCATTGCGGCGCCAAAGATCAACATCACCAGATGGCCCACACCCAGCCCAAAGAACTCGTCGTGGTTAACCAGTTCTTCATGTCCCAGCTCGCCTACATCTGCGAGAAGATGGCGGAAGTGAAAGAAGGCGACCGCTCGCTGCTTGATAACACCACCATTATGCATTGTTCGAGTATGCTACACGGCAACCATGATGCGAAGCAGTTGCCGATTATCCTGCTTGGCGGCGCGGGCGGTAAACTTCGAGGCGGTCGTGTGCTAGACTATTTGAATTCCCCAAACCGCCGTATGTGCAGTTTGTTCCTCAGCCTGATGGAGTGGGGTGGTGTGGAACTCGACCGCTTCGGCGACTCAAAGGAACGGCTAACTGGCATCTAATGGGTTTCGATCAAGAATGAATGAGGTACTGTAATGACGATTCGCAAGCGAGTAATGGTGTCGATGATATCTATCGGCGTTGCGGTGTTCGCGGTATGGTGCTTGCCACACGCAACGACCCGTCCCGTGCTGGCTCAAGAAAAACGCTCTGGGAATGAGACGGCGTTTGAGAAGTCAGTCCGACCCGTTTTGCGCGATTACTGCGTGACCTGCCATTCCACCGAGAAGCAGAAGGGGGAACTCGACCTCGAACGCTTCACTTCGGTCGCATCAATCAAGAAGCATACCGAGGTTTGGGAACATGTTCTTGAGCAACTAGCCACCGGCGAGATGCCACCGAAGTCGGCCAAGCAAATGTCGGCAGAGCAGCAACAGCAACTGACCAAGTGGATTCAAGAAACTCTCAACGAAGTTGCATTGGCAAATGCGGGCGATCCGGGCCCGGTGGTGCTGCGTAGGCTTTCTAATCACGAGTACACCTATACGATCCGCGACCTGATCGGAGTGCCAACGCTCGACCCGGCCCGCGAGTTTCCTGTTGATGGCGCTGCTGGTGAGGGCTTCACCAATGCAGGGGCGGCGCTCGTGATGTCGCCAGCGTTGCTACGTAAATATCTCGATGGCGCAAAAGATGTCTCGCGGCACATGGTATTGTTGCCCGATGGGGTTCGCTTCTCTCCGAGTGATTCGCCACAGGATTGGACGAATGAATCGCTGGCTCGAATTCGTGCCTTCTACGCAAAGTACACCACAACAGGCGGAGGTTCGCTCACGGTGCAGCAGGGGATATCGCTAGATGTCGGTACGGGTGGAGGACGATTGCCGGTCGCTCGCTACCTTGATGCGCTTCAGGGGCGAGGCAAAGTAGATGGTCTGAGTTCAAAGTATCTCGAATTGCTCCGCACGGCCCTTTCGATGAAGCAACCGTCTATCCTGTTAGACCCACTCCGCGAGAAGTTCGCAGCCAAGCAGTTGGCCGTCGCCGATGTCGAAGCCTGGCAGAATGCGCTCTGGAAGTTCTCCAACATCGGCCACATTGGTCGTGCGAAAGGATCGAAAGCCTGGCAGGAGCCTGCCTCGCCGCTCGTTTCTCAACAGGAACTCCGGGTCAAACTCGATGGCAACCGCGACCACACGGTCTACCTTGTCGGCGGAACCGCTGGCGATGGTGGTGAAGGTGACAAGATCATCTGGGACAATCCGCGTCTCGTAGCCAAAGGCCGGCCCGACTTTCCGATCGCTCAATTGCCTGAACTGGTGAAGCACCTTGAAACAGATCGTACCAAAATCCTTGCATCAACCGAATCTGCTCTCTCGGTATTGGCCGGTGGGAAGGCGGAAGTCGATGCGAGCCTCCTTGCGCGCTGGCAAGACTATCTCGGGTTCGGTGGAACGAAGCTCGAACCGCTTATGACTAAGAAGTTATTGCGGTCACCGGACTATGCCTTCATCAGTGGGTGGACCGGCGACCGCGATTTAAGTATTTTGGCCAACTCATCCGATGGGCTCGTCCGGATACCTGGCATGATGGAACCCCACAGTATCGCCACTCACCCGGCCCCAGATCGGGCTTCGGTTATCGCGTGGAAAAGCCCGGTTGCCACTGACAAGCTCACGATCTCGGGCAAGGTCATGCACGCCCATCCCGAGTGTGGCAACGGTATAACCTGGGCCTTGGAGGTGCGACGCGGAACCACAACTGAACGGCTTGCTACTGGCGTCTCGCAAGGAGCCAAACCGATCCAGCTCGGCCCGTTTCTGAATGTCCGCATCGAATCCGATCAAGTGGTCGCACTCGTCATTGGCCCACGCGATGGGAACCACTTTTGCGACTTGACGGCGGTAAATCTCGCACTCACCGATGGCGCAAAATCGTGGGATTTGGCGAAGGATGTTTCTCCGAACATTCTCGCCGGAAACCCCCACGGCCCCTGGCACTTCCTCAGTCAACCAGCCTCGCAAGATGTTGCCCTCAATCTGCCGGCACCGCTGGCGAACTGGCGGAAAAACCCTTCGCCTGAACTCGCCGCAAAAGTGCGTGAACATTTCCAGAAGGATTTTCCACTATCGCACCCATTGCTGGCTGCTTCGATTCGTTCCTTCAAGGGTAATGGCGAGAAACAATCGTTGACGAGCCAAGCACCCGCGACGATCGAACTGGCGATCCCCGCCGCACTCGCGAATGGTACGGAGTTCGTCGTCACAGCTCGTCTCGATAAACCGGGTGTAGGAAGCGTGCAGGCTCAATTACTCACGCAGAAACCAACCACTCCGATCAACTCGATAATTCCCGGAATCCCGATCATCGTGAACGATGGTAATCCGGTTCGCCAGCGGTTCGAGGCGAGCTTCGAGGAGTTCCGCAAACTGTTCCCGACTGCATTGTGTTACATGCGCATCGTCCCGGTTGATGAGGTCGTCACCTTGACATTGTTCTACCGCGAAGACGAGCATCTTCGCCGACTAATGCTTTCGGATTCGGATGCGAAAGAACTTGATCGGCTGTGGGCGGAGTTGCTTTTCGTCAGCGAAGAGCCGATCAAAAAAGTGTCTGCGTTCGAGCAGATCTATCAGTACGCCACGCAGGATCGTCCAGATCTTGTAAAGGAGTTCGATCCACTCCGTGAACCGACTAAGAAAGCCGCTGACGAGTTTCGCAAACAACAGCTAGCAGCGGATGCGGCTCAACGGCAAGCGGTGATCGACCTAGCGTCGAAAGCTTGGCGGCGACCGCTGAGCGAAGCGGAAATCGCCAGCTTGAAGCAAATCCCCCCCCGACTGATGCTGGCGCGGATCCTTACTTCTCCCGCGTTCCTTTATCGTGGAGAATGCGTGCCGGATCGCACTGGCCCGGTAAACGATTGGGAACTGGCGACGCGTTTAAGCTATTTCCTCTGGTCGTCAATGCCCGATGATGAATTGCGCCGGCTGGCCGCCGAAAGTAAACTCCGCAACCCGGATGTGCTGGCCGCCCAAGCTCGCCGCATGCTGAAAGATGAAAAGATTCGCAGACTCGCCACAGAGTTCGGCTGCCAATGGCTGCATGTCCGAGATGTGGCGACCCTGAACGAGAAAAGCGAACGCCATTTCCCGACATTTGCCACTGTTCGCGAAGACCTGCAAGAGGAAGTGACGCGATTCTTCGTAGACCTATTCCAGAATGATCAGGATGTGTTGCAACTGCTCAACGCAGATCATACCTTCCTAAATAAGAACCTCGCAGATCACTACGGCCTTAAAATCACGGGCACAGATTGGCAAAAAGTGGAAGGACTGCGAGAGAAGGGTCGTGGTGGTATCCTAGGTTTCGGGGCCACGCTCGCAAAACAGTCCGGGGCATCGCGAACAAGCGCGATCCTTCGTGGTACTTGGGTTAGCGAAGTCTTACTAGGCGACAAGCTACCTAAACCGCCCAAGGGCGTTCCGATTCTGCCCGAGGAGGCGCCCACCGGATTAACCGAACGCCAACTTATTGAACGCCACAGTCGGGATGCGAACTGTGTCGGCTGCCACAAGCGAATCGATCCCTACGGTTTCGCACTAGAAAGCTTCGACGCGATTGGTCGCAGTCGGAAGGCCGACACGAAAACGACCTTGATGGACGGCACCGCTATCGACGGCCTCGGCGATCTTCGCAACTACATACTCAAAAACCGAAAGCGGGACTTCCTGAAGCAATTCGGCCGCAAGTTGCTCGGATTCTCACTCGGTCGAAGTGTTCAACTTTCCGATCAGCCGATGCTCGAAGCGATGGTCCAAGAGAAGGAGCATCACTTCGGAGACTTGATCGAAACGATCGTCCGTAGTCGGCAGTTCCGCGAGATTCGCGGACAAAACATCGAGCTTCCAGAAAAGAAATAGTGTACCATTAAATTCTTACCGAAAGGGCAAACGATGACTAATCATCAATTTAATCGCAGGACATTTTTGCGTGGAGTCGGAGTGTCAATGGCACTACCATGGCTCGAATCCCGTAATGTCTGGGGAGATGAACGCCCTTCTGGTTCCAAAGCCAGTGAAGCACCGGTTCGGCTCTGTGTAACCTTCTCCGGAAACGGTTTTCATTCCAAGGAATGGTGGGCCAAAGGCGAAGGCGACAAGATGGAACTGGGGCGCGTACTGCAACCATTGACCGAATTTCGCTCGAAAATGTTGTTCGTTCGTGGCCTCTATCACGAGGAGGCACGGAAGGGCAACATCCACAGTTCGCAGACTGGCAATATGCTCTCCGGCGCACCGATCGCGAGCGGCGGCGAAATCCGCTCCGGCACCAGCTTCGATCAGGTGCTAGCCCAATCCTATGGTAAGAGCAACAAGGTGCCTAGCCTCGTGCTGGCCTGCGAGCAGTCGAACCCCTCGGTTCACAAGAACTACAGCATGCTCTACAGTTCGCACATCTCGTGGAGTTCACCGACCACCCCGACTCCACTCGAACTTTATCCATCGCTGGCTTTCGATCGATTGTTCAAAGATGAAGCATCTCCCGAAGACAAAAGCGTCCTCGATGCGGTGCTGACGGATGCCAAAGATCTGCGTGGTAAAGTTAGCGTCAACGATCAGCGCAAATTGGACGAGTATCTCGACAGCGTGCGCGATGTGGAGAAGCGAATCACCGATGCAGGTAAAAGCGGCCAGTTGCAGGGTTGGCGGCCCACGCTCGACAAGCCGAACATAAAGCGCCCCGCGGACGGCATGCCCCAAGACATCGCCGAGCACATGAAGTTGATGATCGATATTCTCGTACTTGGTTTCCAAACGGACACTACGCGCATCACTACCCTGAAACTTAATAACGACCATAGTGCCCTGAGATTTCCTAACCTGCCGAGCGTCCAGCAGAAGGGGCATGGTATCGACTACATGATCCACCACTTGCTATCGCACAGCGACGGTGAAGACTGGTTGAAGGTAAACCAGTTCTTCATGGAGCAGATCGCCTACCTTGCCCGAAAGCTTGACGCAATCAAGGAAGGTTCGCGCACCTTGCTGGATAACACGATGCTGATGCATTGTTCAAGCATGATGGCCGGCGCTCTCCACAATAACGACCAGCTTCCAGTGATCATCCTTGGTGGGGCCGGTGGTCGCATCAAGGGCGGCCGTGCTCTCGACTACACAGGGAAACCCAACCGCCAACTCTCCCGATTGTTCCTCTCGATGATGGACAAGATGGAGGTGCGCCCCAAGTCCTTCGGAGATGGTAAACAACAGCTTGAAGAGGTCTAATGCTTGGGGGCATTTAATAAAAGTGGTATAGGTAAGGGAAAAAACAAGCGACCCATGGACTGTGTTCCATGGGTCGCTTGTTTTGAATGATGAGAGATAAAAGAAAACCCCACCCACTTCAATGAGGTGGATGGCTTCAAGCCCATGGACTGTGTTCCATGGGTTGCTTGTTTTGATTGATGCGAGTTAAAAAGGCAGCCCCACCCAGCACAGTGGATGGGCTTGAAGGCAATAAAAAAGAAGAAGGCAACGAAGGCGCGCACCAGCGGATTAACATCCGCCGCTCATTGTGGACAAAGGAGCGCGGGCCCTTCGGCAAACTCTGGGACGGGATCCCTTTGCTACGGTCAGTGAGCCTGCCAGCGGTGAGCCAGCCGAACCCGTCGAACTGGCCGTTAAGGCCAGGGGCCGGGGTTCTTCTGCGGTACGCTTGCATTTGCCCTGAAGGGGCAAAATGAGATAGCCCAGGGCAACGCCCTGGGAAAATGGCCCAATAAAACCCCCAGCCCTGAAAGGGCGAAAGGGTTTGGTTGCTGATTATCGCGCCCTTTCAGGGCTTATTTGATGGGGGATTTATTACCCGGGGTTGCGCTCCGCTTTACCCCGGGCTATCATATTTCTCCCCTTCGGGGCTTAAGAACCACCGCCCGTCATTCTCCGTGAAAGCTGGGAATCCATGGATATTAAAAGCCAAAGATGGAACTCCGCATACGCGAAATTGACAAAGGCGAGGAGGTGACTGGGTGGCGAGGCAGA
>CALARU010000224.1 GCA_937888715.1 uncultured Planctomycetaceae bacterium
TATTTAAGAGGGGGGAGCAGGTTTAACCTGTTCCCCTTTTTTATTTGCCATCGATACACTTGTTGCTGCTATGCCCAAGAATAAAAAGAAGGCCAGCGGACTTGGCAACGGATGACATGTACTAAGCTTTAACGCTTTAGTTATTTAAGAGGGGGGAGCAGGTTTATCCTGTTCCCCTTTTTCATTTGCCTTGTTCGGATCAAAAGGCTGAAACTGATCCTTTGGTTTTTCAGGCACTTTCTCTATTTCAATCTCTTCTTTTTTAACCTCTGGCGCATCCTTTGGATCAACAGCCTTTTTAGGCACGACATCATCTGAAATCTTTTCCACCAACTCGGACTCCACTTTATTTACGCCTCTAGTGCTCTCCGCAACTTCAATAGCACGAAGTTTGGACTGCTCATCAGAAACCGTTCCCTTTAATAAAACCACGCCTTCTTCATTAGAAGATACTTCAATTTTTTGATCTTTAAGATTTTTATCAGTACGAATCCGAAACAACACCGCATCTTCAACTGAAGATTCCAAGATCTCCCCTCGCATGGCCTGGATTCCCATCTCTAGTTTCTTTCGTGTAGGCGAAGCTGCACTTTCAAACTTGGATGTTATTTTCCTGCCGATGTTTGCGAGGATTTCTTTATCCTGTTTGCCACACCCTGCTACCAACACTAATATCGGAGCCAATACTATCGCTATAATTTTGCGCATGTTCAATTCCTCCAGTATGAAAGTATCCCGAAGATTGGCTTATTCAGTCAAGGCGGATTAATCTATTCATGCCAATGATTGATACAATGTTTATTTGCACCAAACAGGCGCCACCTTTAGAAACAAGGAATGCCATGGATAAGATCAAACTCAAAGTGTTCACCGATGCTGAAGCTACTGCAGAAATTGCAAATCGGGCGTTAAATGGTTGGTACCTTGAAGAAGGTTGGCTTAAACGAAAATACACCACTGCAGGCTGGCAGACCACCCTTATGCTGGTTAACAACATAGGCTTTATTTGTGAAGCTGCGTGGCATCATGCAGATATGGCTATTACTTGGGGTAAGGTTTGGGTTAAACTTAAAACTCATGACCACGGTGGAATTACCGTAAAGGACTTTGAACTTGCCACTAAAATCGAAGCTTCGGTTTTGTGGAAGCCAAATGCCGATAGCTCCCTCGAAGGCATTCCCAACAAGTTCATTAATGGAAACTCTTAAAACTAAAATGGCAACCATGCAATTAGGATCTCTGACCCTTCCCAGCAGATTTTGGCTAGCCCCGCTTGCAGGGTACACCAATCTGGCTTTTCGTACCTCTGTAAGAGAGTTAGGCGGCTTAGGGCATGCAACCACCGATCTGGTCAACGCCAAGGCACTAATTCGCACTTGCAGAAAGACCATGGATCTTATTCAGACTTCCACCTTTGATCGCCCGTTTGCTGTGCAATTGTATGGGCATGTTATTGAAGATATGGTGGCGGCTGCGAAGTGGTTGGAGGGATATGGTGTAACGAGTGTGGATATCAACATGGGTTGCCCAGTTAGAAAAGTTACAAAAAGTGGAGGCGGTTCTGCATTGCTTTGCGAAGGGTCAAATGCAACTACTCTAGTTCAGAAAATTGTGGAATCAGTAAAGATACCGGTCACGGTGAAGATGCGCCTAGGATGGGACAAAGATAATTTATCCGGGCCATGGTTTGCGCGCGAATTTGAAAAACTAGGTGTTGCTGCAATAACGATCCATGGCAGAACCAGAGAGCAAGGTTTTTCGGGCAGCGTAGATCTTGATGGCATAAGAAGCGTGGTAGAAGCCGTAGAAAAAATCCCGATCATTGGAAACGGCGATGTCAAAGGGGTTTCAGATGCCAAGGCTATGTTTGAAAAAACAGGCTGTGCAGGAATCGCAATAGGGCGCGGGGCACTGCTCAACCCTTGGATATTCCAGCAATTATCAACTTGGGATTTAACGGGTGAACCATGCCCCCATGCGGGATGGATGGATCGATTACAATTCATGCGCAGGCACTTTAGGCTGTTGGTGGAACATAAGGGCGAACGGTTTTCCTGCCTGGCATTCCGTAAAGTTGCAAACTGGTACTGCAGAGTTTTAAAACCCGGGCACCAAATACAGCAACAACTCGTGCAACTGGAATCCCCAGCCCACTTCGAAGACTTGGCAAATCAGATTGAAGAACTCGTAAAAATCAGGCCCGAACCAAATTGGCCCGATCTGGAATGCCCTGTCAAAGTCCCCTCAGGACCCATTTCCCACTGGTAATCCAGTTCGCACTAGACAGTTCCTTGGCGAGCGCTATAGTCCCCCGCCGGCTTGATTCTTTTTCAAGCCTCGCCTGGTAAATCAGGCAAACAAGGAAGACTAGCGCAGGATTATTGCATGTCCATTAGCAGGCTGACCCCGGCTTACGAAACATCGCTTGGTAAATGTTACCTTGGGGATGCCTTGGAACTTTTAAAAAAGGTTAAAGATAACTCCATTTCTTTAGTTCTGACTTCTCCGCCTTTCGCGCTACGAAGACAAAAGGCTTACGGAAATGTCGATGCAGCATCCTATGTGGATTGGATACTTCCCTTTGCGTGGGAAATTCAACGAATCTTAAAACCAGATGGTTCGTTTGTGATGGATCTCGCAGGAGCTTGGAATCCGAAAAAGGGCACCCGATCTTTATTCCAGTACGAATTGATTTTGAAATTATGTCAGCGCTTTCATCTTGCGCAGGAATTCTACTGGTACAATCCCAGCAAATTACCCACCCCCGCAGAGTGGGTAACTATCCGAAGAACTCGGGTGAAAGATGCCGTAAACATGGTTTGGTGGCTTTCAAAAACTGAAGAGCCACAAGCAGATAATCGTAGAGTTCTAAAGCCCTACAGTAAATCCATGCTACGCCTGCTGAGAGATGGTTACGATACCGCCACGAGGCCTTCACAGCATGAGATAGGGCCTAACTTTCAGAAGGATAATGGTGGCGCAATTCCTCCGAACATGCTTTCAATTCCTAATTGCAGGTCTGCGGATTCCTACATCAAGAGGTGCAGGCAGGAAGGGCTAACAATTCATCCCGCGCGTTTTCCCGAACCACTTCCAGAGTTTTTTGTGCAGTTTTTAACAAGCCCAGGCGATACGGTGCTCGATCCTTTTTCAGGAAGCAACATGACGGGTGCGGTTAGTCAAAAACTCGGACGCAAATGGATAAGCTTTGAAATAAATGAAGAGTATGTAGAAAGCTCGCAGATGCGATTTGAAGAAAATCCCAAAACCGGTGCAGGCCTTGGGATTAAAAATCTAATGAAGAAAAAGAAGCCTGCCTAGGTCAGACTATTTCGCTGCGCGAACTTTCAGAAGATTAAAGTGCCTTGAAAATTTATCTTCAAGGTGCTTGAGTATTTCCATCGCAAGTACAACATCCACCATTGCAACACTTTGCCCGGTGCTAAGAACGGCATTTCCCAACCCAATCTGATGTTCCATATTTTGCAGGCATTTTAAAACCACATTAATTCTGGCATCAATTTGTTCTGCGCTCATGCCATCTACTATGGAAAAGAATTTGCAAGCATCGGAAAAAGCAACTTCCTGCTTACGCCCGTCCTGGAATTTTTCAAATGCAATCGAATCCATAATGGCAAGAAGAATGCGATCGGTTTCTTTATTGGTACGAATGGTGGACTGCCTAGAAGCGGGCCTGTCTTCGCCTTTGAGGATGCGTTTTACTACAACCAGACCATCTTTGGTAAGGGCGTACATTTTCAGGCCGGTCTTAACAAGCCAACCCCTTCTGGCTAAACCCTTTTCACCCATGATACTCGCAAGGATTTTGTTGGAGTCAGGGTACGATTCAATAAAGCCCTTGAGGCCAAATGTTCGGGGATATTTTTGCCACGCCATCACTATCAAGGCTTCGGCACTAAAAGGCGTCTGGCCAGATTCTTCAAGCAGATTTGCAGCAAGTAATATTTTTTCTGGAACAGTACAGTCTTCGATCGAAATAACTTTGTTTGCCATTTGTATCCTGAAATTCTAAGGTTGTCACGCTGGTAAAATGATTCAAACACTTGTTAGGAGATACATCAAGAAAAATATTTCAAAGTTCTAAAAGTTAGTTAAAGAGTACAGTCAGGCCCAGAATTATTGTTCCATAATTTCTATTTTACATCATTTAACATTCGGGCTCTTCGGCTGCATCTTGCTGAGTTATTTCCCGAATTAGTTGGGTGGCATAAGCTCCTGCAGGCAAAGAAAAAGAAAGCCTCACACCATCCGTTTCAAAACCGAGATTCAATTCGGAGATAGGGTAAACCAAACATCGCCTAGCGCCCATTAAAAACTTCCCGAACCCCTTCCAAACTTCTTGTTTAAAACCAAAAGATTCGCAAACCTTGGTTTCCAACAACAGGGCTTCTTCTGTAGGCTTTGGATACATCTTCCACCCTTGCATTGGGCCCGTGACTGCCATCAACCCCTGATCAACCCGGGCCTGATCTTCCTGCAAGTTGCGCGCATGACATTTCGATTCTTGAGGAAGCATGCAAAGTACATCGCCTGCCAGAACTTTCTTATGCGTGTTATTAGTAACTCGTAATCTCAAAACCTCATTGAACAACGCAGATTGCACTGCTGATAATGCTAATTTTCTAAGATAAAATGGCCTTCTGGATGCTTCTTTATCTTGTGCCAGCAAATCGAGACCAATTTTCAATGTCTCCAGATTCTTACCGAACCTTTGTTCACCATAGAAGTTCCAAAGCCCCGTCTCCGTCACCCGTTCCACAAGTTTTTTTATCTTTTGCTGATTCTGCTCATCCATATTCGATCTAAGAAGAATATTAAATTGGTTGCCATGCAAGTGGCCGGTTCGAAGCTTATTGCCGTGGCGAGATTTCCGTAAAATCTTAAATCCTTCGATTTCTACTTTATCGGTCTCCTTTTCCAAATGCCCAGGCACGCTTATCCACTGTCTTGACACCGATCTACGATCTTTATACCCCGCCATCCCTACTTCCATGGATGGGATTGAAAGCGCCTTTGCAAGGCTCCGTGCCATGTATGGGCTAGAAAGATCGCGTTTTTCTACCCAAAGGTAAAGAAAGTCCCCCTCCCCTGCAGGTTCATAAGCGGGAATTTCCTCGACAACAAAATCTTCAGGAACGGATTTTATTTCCCCCTTCACGGGCTCGAGCCCTGCGGTTGCAAGAGGTAGTGGCTTTATGTCCAGAAGATTTAACATCAATGCGGTTCCTTTTTCCAAACGGGCGTGCCCTAAGGGCAATTCTCGTCTAAGATAATTCTCATGAACATTCAATTTATGAATAATCAGGAGCTTGCAGAAAAATTGCTGCTTATGCGCACCTCCCAAGGCCAATGGGAGAAGTTATTAATCCAAGACAAATTGCAAAAAGTCAGAAAATTCAGGCACCTTCTTGTAGAGCACAGACAAAGGATTGCCCAAGCTTTGTTTCTTGATTCCGGAAAACCTTATGAAGAGGCACTCGGAGCCGAGATCCTGCCCCTTGCAGAAGCATGCAAATTCCTTGAAAAAAACGCAGCTCATCTTTTAAGACCAAGGAAAATCCGTTCTAGCGACACCCCATGGTGGTTGTTCCTACAAAAATCCAAAGTGCATCGAAAGGCCCGTGGAATTGTCGGAATTATTGGCACATGGAACTACCCGTTATTTCTCAATGGGGTTCAAATCCTCCAAGCATTGGTGGCAGGAAATGCGGTCGTTTGGAAACCATCAGAAAATTCGCAGGAAACTAACACCATCCTTGCTGAACTTATTCTTGCAGCTTTCCCCCCAAACATTTTTACAGAGCTTTCATCATCAAGAGAATCAGGGCCTGTTCTAATCGATTCTAATATCGATTTCGTAGTCATGACAGGTTCCGTTGAAACAGGAAAAGCCATTGCAAAAAAATGTGCTGAAAGGCTTATCCCCTCAACTCTCGAGCTTTCAGGTATCGATTCTTTGCTACTTTTAGAGGATGGCGATGTAGATCTTGCAGTGAGTGCAGCGTGGTTTGCAGCAAATATCAATGCAGGTCAGACCTGCATGGCAAGCAGAAGGTTCTTGATACCAGAAACCATGTTGGACAAAATTCCACCAAAGCTAATTGAACTAGCAAAGAAGTTTAAGCCCCGAAAGATTCTTATGGAATCACAGGCAACCTGCGCCCTGCCCCTCATTGAATCTGCATTAGTTGGAGGTGCGGAATTGTTATGGCCTCAAAACAAATCCAACATTTGGAAGGATGGGCATTTCGATGCTTGCATCCTAATTAATGTTCGTCAAGAGATGGGGATTTGTAACGAAGCAATTTTTGCCCCGGTCTTATCCGTGCTTACTTACAAAACGATTGATGATGCCATCCGTATTTCTAATGATTGCCCCTTTGGCCTATGTGCAAGCATTTTTACTGCGAATCAAGAATTAGGAGAAAAAGTCGCATTAGAATTAAAAGTGGGAAGCGTTTCCATCAACGATGCAATTGTTCCCCACGCACATCCTGCAACCCCCTTTGGCGGGGTTGGCTTTAGCGGTTGGGGCGCAACTCAAGGAGAAGAAGGCCTACTGGAAATGACTAGGCCGTTGTCTATTTCAATTGTCAGTGGAAAATTCAGACCCCATTACGAACTTGCAACACCCAAGGCTGCTGATTCCATCCCAATTGTCGAGGGAATATTACTTGCCCTTCATGCGCCAACCTGGATTGGAAGAATCAAAGGTTGGATTCAATTTCTTTCTGGGATTAAAAAAAAATAAGCTTTAGATATCGCCTTTGTAAGTAAAACCCTCTTTGACTTCTGGTTTCAATAAAACCTGCAAAGCCATAACACCCATAAAGAGCGAACCGAGATATTCAACACAAAGCAGAAACAATGGGTGGGTAAATACTACCAATAAGCCACCATCTGCAAAATTAAACCCTGTATCTGGTATCAGTTCCATCGGATCGGGTTGTACTTCCACAGACCAAATCTTGGCCAAAAGGCCAATACAGTTAAAGGGCAGGATGCCCATGATTGCACAAACCATTGACCAGTTATAAGATTCCAATGCCTGCATTCTGACTGCAGCCATTGCTTCCACTGCATTGTAAACAAGGATAAGCAGGGAAAGAATAATCCAAGAAATGCGGTAGGGAACCTGCTTGGTGCGAATTTCTTTGATAAATGCTTGCTCAGCAGGTTGAAGGGTAATGCCCTGCTCGATATCTTGTAGCCCAAGTTTTTTCTGTCTCTCGGCGATTTCCGGATAAACATTGTGGGCAAGGATATCGTTCTTATTATCCTTGGCAATTGCACTGCCCCGGTCCTCAAGCTGCTTTTTGAGTTCAGGTGTGCCCTTTGCTTTTTCAGCCTCGATTTTGAAATAAGCTTTCAAGGTTTCTTTGTAATCAAGAATGTCCTCAGAAAACACAAAAGGCCAAACTGCCACACCAAAACTAAAAACACACAGGGCGACACAAAACATACTGCGAAACATGATTTTATTGGAAGGCCCCAGTAGTGCCGCTTGAGCGGGACCACGAAGATCCTTGTTTGAATTATCGAGAGCATAGTTTATTTTGGGCTTTGCTTTTGCCTCTTGTTCTGGATCGGCAATATCCCGCAACCCATAAAGCACGCCATCGTCGTCATCATCATCGGCACTACTCTTTTTTTTAGGCGGTGCTTCCGGTACTTTTTTCTCATCCTTAGGAGGCTTGGAAGGCGCTGCGGATGCAGTTTGAACAATGATAACCCCGGAACACTTTGGGCACTTTATTTTTTTTCCGGGTGCAAGGGTTGCGGGCAACTTAAGGTTAGCACCACAATGTTCGCACTTCATAGATATCGATGCAGTAGCCATAGCTTATTCCGTTCCTTGAGAATCATTCAATACTGGCAATACGCCCTCTGGTGCAGACAGTGTACCTTCTGGTGCAGGCTTATGCCATAGGCTGATGACCGCATTTTGCCCAAGAATTTCTGTGCGGAACTTCTTTTCAAGTTCCCACCCAACATTTTCACAAGCGCCCTTTAATGCTGCATAATCACTTACCAATAACACCGCTT
>CALARU010000225.1 GCA_937888715.1 uncultured Planctomycetaceae bacterium
GGGAACCATAATGCATCATGTGTTCAAAAGCAGGCGAAACAAGATCTGGAGCATCTGAACTAGGGTTCGGAAAACTTACAGGATCATACTTTTGATAAGTATGAACAATGCCACCAAACTTTGGTTCAGTTGCCATCAATTCCTCACTTTTAGCGTAATTCGTAACTAATTCGGCCATGTTTTGAAGAACGGGAAATTTTGTCCGATGCGTGCAAACCTGCCAATACAAATTCAATGCACGACGCTCGCACTGCATCATTTTCACTTGGGTTTACTTCAAAAGTTTTCTCCCAAGCCTTGGGTATCACTTTTATTCTTTCCGCATAATGCGAAGATGGAAGCATATCACCTACTTCAATTTTAACACCTTTGCCAAATACTTGTGATATCTCCTCTAACCCTGCTATATCTACATATTCCTGAAAAACAATTTTTACAGCATCAGCAATTAAAGAATCAAGGATCTGCTTTTCTGTCATTTGATGACTACCCATCAAATCCAATTCCAACTTCCCTAGTGAGGATGAAGCAAGATGCGATAGATCACTTATTCTGGGAACAGCAGAATCTTCTTGAAGGCAAACGCCCCTGCGCCTTGCACTAGCTATCATGGTTTTATAATTGGCAATTGAAAATCTAGCACTTACACCAGACTGCTGATCAATAAACTTCGATTTTCGAGCAGACCTGCTAATTTGTTCAACAATTTCCTTCATAAATCTAGGAACAGCAACAGGAAACTCTTTGTCTTCGACATTCCCTGACTCTTGCTCCATGATTTCAATCCCACCATCCCGATCTAGGGGATAATGAGTCTGTATAAGGGACCCAATACGGTCTTTTAATTGGGGTATAACTTTACCACTGCGGTTATAAGTGGAAGGATTAGCAGAAAAAAGAACAAAAATATCGAGATCAAATTTGACTGGATAGCCACGGATTTGTACATCGCGCTCTTCAAGTACATTAAACAAACCAACCTGCACCAACTCATCAAGTTCTGGAATTTCGTTCATAGCAAAAATACCGCGATGCATTCTCGGGATAAGCCCAAAATGCAGTGCATCCTCTGTTGCCATACTTACACCAGAAACCAACTTGCCTGGATCGATTTCACCAATGATATCAGCGAATTTCGTACCTGGGGCCAATCTTTCTGCGTACCGATCTTCCCGCTTCCACCACCCGATAGGGACTTGGTCATCAATATGCTGGGCAAGAAAATTTTTGCCTGCTGTGGTAATTGGGTGATATGGGTCTTCATGAACAGGGATTGAAGGGTGATCAATAAAAGGAATGAATTCGTCTAGAAGCTGGATCAAAGCGCGCATGAGCCTACTTTTCGCCTGCCCTTTTTCACCTAGAAAAAGAATATCATGGCTTGCAAGAAGAGCAATTTGCAAAGAGGGCAAAACAGTATTTTCGTAACCAATGATCCCAGAAAACAAAGGCTGATTATTTTTAAGGGCCTTGAGAAGATTAGACCGTATTTCTTCTTTTACTGGCTTTGACTTCCAATCTGAAGCTTTAAGCTGTTTTAAATTGGAGGGAAGTTCTGAAATATTCATAAATGACCCGTAATTTTAGAGATTAAACCTATAACCCAACCTTATTGTAATTTAGAAATCAATTTTAAAACAAATATTCAAAAGAATTCTCGAAAATCGTTTGAATTCCTGTTCTTATATTGGCATAAGAAAATTTTTAATTGCAGAAAACCATGTATCGAAACACTATCGAAATCGAATTAAAGAATATTGAACCACGACTCGTATTGGTTCCAAGAAAAGTCGTGGACAAAGTTGTTTTGCACCAACGCAAACTTCCAGCAATCCTAGGCTTGATATCAGGCCAGTTTTCTAGCATTGATTCTGTTTGGACAGATTTTGAAACCATCAATTCTTTATCCAAAGAACTTGAATTTGAATTGGAAATCGGATCATTGCCATTTGGAAAAATATTACTTCTTGCAAAAGTTGAAGGAGAAATGCCAGGGAAGTTCAATATTGAGGAACGCAACACCTTGTATTGGCGTAGACTGTTTCACGCAGAGGTCAAATTAAAATTCATCGAACTTAAAGAAAAGGGATTTCTATCTGACGCTGTAGTTGAAAAAAAAATCAAGACAATCGGTAGAACCGTTTTTTCTGAAGCGTTAATGGTGCTCGAACAAGAACACAAGATTTTTCCTGAACAGGATATCGCAGACAAATATATTTCGTTCGCAGCCGCATTTGCAGAACTCTATCGCTTTTCAGAAAACTTGCTAGCGAACTATTTCCCGTCCATCAAAGACTATGAATCGTTGCTTTCAATTATTAGAAATGATGTTGCAGAAGACATTATTTTCCAAGAAGCACGAATACCTGGAACCCAAAACCCCCACCCTACTCCGGAAACTCATGCAGAAGAATCCAGCGAATACTTTAAAAGACTGTCCGAACAAGCAGAGAAAGAATCTTCCCTAAACAACGCCACGGTATCTGCAATATTATGGACGCAAGCAAATCGTGTCGCCCCTGCGGAATTATCTCCGAATACCATCGAAAAAGCACACAAAGAAATCCGCAAACTGGTCAAAAGGCTTCAAGCCGCTCTAAATTTCAACTCAAGTGATTTCCAAAACTGGGAATCAGCGCTTCTTCCTCTGTTAGATAAAGCTGATCAGGGTTCTTCCCCTGTTGAAGCCCGGTTGCTGACCGAGCTACAAAGTGCATGCGAAGATTACGAGCAGGAAATATATCGGATCGATATTTTTAGCTGGGCTATTTCGTTCGGAAAAAAGCCGATGAAACGCCCGCTCCGTTTTCAAAGACTAATTAAAATCCACCAAAGGCTGCGAGAAGCCAGTTTGAATGCAATCACAACGCGACTTGCATTCGCAGATCGCAAAAAACTCGAAACCCTTCTTCAATTAGTATGGAAACAAAACGAAAAACTGCTTCGTGACGAAATTCGACCAATCATTGAAAATAATTTGCAATCTGTTGGGTTGAAAGGTGAAGGAGCCTTTGGCGAAATCGCCAGAAGAAGGTTAGTTGAAGAATTCCTCGACCGCATTATCGAACAGGGATATCTCAATTACTCCGAGCTTCGCGATATGATTTCCCGAAATCACCTTAAGCTTGAAGATATCAGAGATGCTGCATCTTTCTTCAAGGGTGATGCGCTTCTTTCCTTGGATGAAAATCTTTCGTTGCAGTTAGACGGAGTGTACAGACGAAGCGATTTCTATCTACGCTGGCTAGAAAAATCCACCGCTTTAAACTTCGGCACCGCAACAGGAAGAACCCTAACTAAATTCCTTACTCTTCCCTTTGGTGGCTCTTTTTTAATTATCGAATCTGCGGATTTAATTTGCGACAAAATCTCAGGCGATCGTATTCCTGATTTAACTAGAACCCTAACTTTTATAACTCTTGGGGTGTTCTTTTTTGGCGTTATCAACATTTCTTCATTCCGTGCCTTTGTTCTCCAAGTACTATTGATTTTCTGGAAAACTGCAAAGTTCATCTTTTACAAGATTCCTTCTGCCCTTCTTACTTGGAATCCTTTTTTATTAATTTGGAAAAGCTTACCGGTTCAAGTAATTTATTCACTGATACTCAAACCCCTTGTATTTACTGAAGCCATCGCCCTTTGGTTACCTAAAACCTACCCCTATCATGTAGGTGAGATTGTTCTATTCATCGGGTTTACCTTGTTACTTAATTCAAGGCTAGGAAGATTACTGTCAGAATTTGCAATCTCAGGGGTGATGACTTTGGGGAAATTAGTCCAAGATGGATTGATTTCCATTCTCTTCACCATCATGGTCCAAAGTTTCAAGAAAACCATTGAAGGGCTTGAGTTTGTACTGCAATGGGTTAATGATTGGTTAAGGTTAAGAGGGCGGGCAAAACCATGGCAGGTAGCATTGCGTGGCATATTAGGATTGCTTTGGTCGCCTATCGCATTTTTCCTGCGCTTTTACACGGTCGTTTTGATTGAACCAGGAATTAACCCGATCAAATTCCCTATTTCTTCGGTTGCTGCTAAATTCACTTACCCAATTATCATCCCACTCACTCCACAAATCGTACACTTCTTTTCTCCATTCATTGGCGATGTGCTTTCAAACTTATTCTTCGGCACAACCATCTGGCTCATGCCCAACTTATTCGGCTTTCTTTTCTGGGAAACCAAAGAAAACTGGGGATTATACAGGGCTAATAGGCCTCAATCACTTCGGCCGATGGCAATAGGAACGCATGGTGAGACTATTCCCCAGCTTCTAAAATTAGGTTTTCACTCCGGAACCATCCCCAAACTTTTCATGAAACTAAGGAAAGCAGAACAAGATGCAGTGACAAGAAGCGATTGGCGCAAAGCAAGAACGCTAAGGCTTGATTTACAAACCATCAAGGAAAGACTAGCGCGCTTTATTGAACGGGATCTTCTTATTCCAATGCAACAAAACAACAAATCGTTTGTTAGGCCACTGCGAGTTTCAGAAATCTCTCTTGGGATTAATCGCATCGAAGCAGAAATGACGGGCATGGATGATAACGGTTACGCTTCCTTCAAAATATCGCTAGAATTGATCGATGGCATACTCATGGGAAGTGTATCCAAACCAGGAGGAACCCTAGCATTAAACGAACAGCAAAACAGGTGTCTAAGTTTGGGAATTGCAGGATTGTACAAGTTTGCAGGAATTGAAATTTCCAAAGAACAGGTCAGCAGTAACTTGCCCAGTTGGGTCACAGATTGGAAAATATCTGAAGGAAATCTTGTACTCTTTTCAGAAAACCAAAGCACGATTCTTGTGCCGATTAATACTGGTGAATCACAACCAAAACTTCAATTTAAAAAGTTCGAAAAACCCTGCACCCTAGACGCACTCGATGCGGAACGACTTTTATTTGGAAGACAACCACTTACTTGGCAAGAGTGGTCGGATGGCTGGGATCGTTCTGCAAACAACCTGTATGTATGGCCCCTTTATAATGCAGGCGTTGAACCCGATATTGTGGGTAACGCACCAAACAGAATTCCGTTTGATACAATCAAATGCTGGCAAGAAACCCCGGAGAGAGCAGACTTAAACCAAGGTTTATAAGTCGGTATAAAAGCTATTTTGTTCCCTGCCACTCAAGCCCCAAGGTGGTGAATTTTTCGCGCTTAGCGAGCACTTCCCAAGGGCTTCCTGCCGTATTCTTAACCAGTGCTTCCATAGTTTTGGTGGATTCTTTTGCAAGTTTCTTGCCTGCGCTATCGCCTTGCAGTTTTGCTGTTGCGGCTAATTTCCACCCGCCATGCAGCTTGGCATCCCTTTCAGGAAGTTCTTTGCGCATCTGGCCTAGCATTGATTGGTATTCGTAGAGATAGGCAATTTGGGATTCTAATCGTGCTCGTATAAAATCATAATTTGCCTGCCAACGCTTAGTTTCAGCGTCTTTCATTTCTTCATTTTTCTTTAAATCGTCAAGAGCGTCCTGTAAGGGCACGAACATACGAGCGACATCTTTCTCGTCCTTTTCAATACCCGTCTTAAAGGCGATTTCATTGGCTGGTGCCCGGTAACCATCTTTAAGAACATCCAGATTCACCTTGGCGATTTTACGTTTTTCATCCACTTCGTTTTTTATATCAGCGGGTGCAGGCAAAGATGAAATCACCCAAAGTTCAATCCGAGCTTTTTTAACATTTTTTTGCAAATCCGTTTCAGGGCCATCAACTTTTGCATATTCTTTAATAATATGATCCGCAATCGGGGGCAGATATTCCAAACGAATTGAATTATCTATTTCTGAAGCTTTTACTGGAGGTGTCCCAATTTCTTCGAGCACCGATTTAACAAGCGCAATCCCCTCCTTATTAACAGGCTTTAATCCCGTTATTGCAAGTTTGGGCGGCATTGGTTCTGCGGGATCAAACTCAGCGCCATTATCTTTAAACGCCCCATACATTTTAGGCGTTTGCTTGAATTTCTGTTCCACTGCAAGGACTTCCACATTTTTCACAGTGGCCTCAAAAAGGTTATCAATAGGAATATTGTCCCCCTGCTTTTGTATATGCCCCTGAACACCTTTTTGCAAAGCATCAACAAAACCATCCAAAAACACACCCAATAGTTCCCCATCTGTTTCCATCGATCTTTGCTCAGCAGAACACGCAGTAATAACCTGAAGGCCAGCAGGAACAGCCTTGATGACTTCTTCCATTTTTGCGCTCATAGGTTGGCCGCCCGGCCTTTCGATACCAATGGTGGGGCTGAATCTACAAACATCCAGTACAAGAATTTTCTGATGCGCAGCACAAGTATCTAGTTCCTTATAAAGCCATGCCAAGGGGATTAGGCTTGTTGGGTCCGTAAGATCACCTTCAATAGGTGCGAGGTAAACTTGGCCATCATTTTCGACAGCATGCCCAACAAAAACCAACATTACATGGTCTTGTTTTCGAGATGATTTTAAAAAATCTGTAATCGTACTTTCAACAACAGATTTTGTAGGGGGTGTAGGATTATCTTTGGCAGCATCACTAAGGTGCATGATTTGGTTCACAGGCACCCGCATCTGATTTGTCAAATATTTAGAAATAGCTGGAATATTTTTCATGCCTTGCACCATCAAACCATACTGGGTCGGGTTGGCGTAAAGGTAATTGTGAACGCTTACAACCAAGGCCCGTCTGGGGAAGGGCGCATTTGAACCGCCAGCAGCAGGATTATTCTTTTTATTTTCCCCCGGCCCCTTCCCCTTATTTCCATCTTTATTTTGGTCAATTTGATCTGCATCCTTTGGCTTTCCTTTACCATCAACAGCAGTCATTGAATCAGCGTTATTATTAATTTTATCTTTGATATAAGGCATCGCCATCACCAAGAAGACAATTCCAAGAATTCCCATAAAAGCCATGACAAGAACAGGAATAACCCAGTTTACTTTCTTTTTACGATACTTCGATGAATATGAAGGATTGTAATTTACATCGGTTAATCCGAATTGATTTGTTACCGATTGGGCCCCCCTATGGTTTGAAGGTATTGGCGAAACATCGGGCAAAGGTGGAACGCCATTACGAACTGCAGCAGAAGGTGTTTGTGGAACATTACCCGAAGATTGTGGACTTTGCTGGGTTGGATTTGCTTTTACACCGGATTGAGGTTGCGGAATATTAGGCTTTATTTGCATAGCCATGTTGCAAAATTTACAGCGAATAACTTGGTTGACCCACTGGGTCGGAACCTTAAGAACTTTTTTACAACCAGGGCAAGTGGCATTAATCGCGGTAGACATTTTTAAACCTTTAAAAACAGGAAATCATTTCCTGATATCAAGAGCAAAAGCTATATATATCATAACCTCTACCATTAAGACGGTGAACGACAAACTTTTGTTTCAAGATTTTTTATTATTATTAGCAAAACACAAAAAGAGGCAGTTTATTCAAGAACTAAAGTGTCTGCATTAAAAACGGGACCATCCACGCAGATTCTTTTATAGTCCCAACCACCTTCTGCCTTTACTTTTACAACGCAACTAAAACAAATCCCCAAGCCACAGGCCATGGGCGATTCAAGCGAAACATGACATGGTGTATTATCTTCCAAAGCAAGTTTGCAAAGCGCATGCAGCATAGGTTCAGGGCCACACCCATACCAGTGCTCTGCTTTGGGCAATGTTTTAAGTAATTCTGTTACTCTGCCATGAAAACCTTGAGATCCATCATCGGTTGCGCAAAACAAATCCAAGCCAATACTTTTAAAATGGTCAACACCTGCAAGAAAAGGCGCAGAGCGGACTCCATAAATCATGGTGACCTTGTTCAACGATTTTTTAATTGAATCTCCGCCATAAGCTTTGATGCCAAGCAATTGTTTTCCAAAGGCCAGAAAAGGAGTTTGCCCAATGCCACCAGCAATAAAAGCGACATGATCTTTGTTTGGAAAAATCGGAAAAGGCTTGCCTAGGGGCCCCCACGTTTCAATGGATTGGCCTGGAACAACAGCAGGCAGAAGAGAAGTCATTTTCCCAAGTTCAAGGTAAACGATTTCAATTCCTGTGGGCTTGCCCTGATCATCAAGAGTCGTGTCGTAGAGTGCGAAAGGCCTACCTAAAAGGGGATCATTCCCTCCTGGAAGTTTGATCATCACGAATTGCCCTGGTCTGATAATCGCAGCAATTTTAGGGCAATGCAGCTTTATCAAATGGGTTTTGCTTGCAATCGTGTAATGATCAACAACTTTAGCATTTTCTTGAAACATGGAATCATTCCTGCACAATAGCTTGTTCCGCAATTTTAATTAACGAGCTCAATTCCCAAGTTTTCAATTTGCGGGCCTTTCCTTTGGGCAATCTATCTAATCTGATAGAGCCAATAGATACCCGTTTCAGCCTGATAACTTTATGGCCCAACTTGGCAAGCATTCTTCTGATTTCGCGATTCTTTCCTTCGCAAAGCGTGATTTCAAGCCAGGAACTTTCGCCCTGCCTTTTCAAGATACGAACCTTTTTCGCCTTAAGTTTCCCCTCGCTTGACCAAATCCCTTTTACTAACTGTTGCATATCTTCATTTTTAGGAAGGCCCGCAACCTGTGCATGATAGGTCTTCTCGACCCCAAATTTAGGGTGCATTAGCTTCTGCGCAAATTCGCCATCATTGGTAAGAAGCAGTAAGCCTTCGCTATCTTCATCCAACCTGCCCACCGTGAAAATTCTTTCACTTACATGGGGCAGAAGATCTTTCGCCAAGGGCCTTCGGGCAGGGTCATGATTGGTACAAAGATATCCTTGTGGCTTGTTGAGAAGCCAGTATACATGTTGCTCGGAGTTAAGATCTTGCCCATCCACGGTAACCACTTCGCCTGGGCGAACACGGGCACTAAGATCGCGCACGACAACGCCACCAATTTTGACTTTACCGCGTTGGATAAGAATTTCACAATGCCTACGAGAATCAACCCCTGCATGGGCAAGGTATTGGTTTAATCTTTTGGCTTTTTCAACGGGTTCTGCAGGTTCTTTCATCTTATTTTCCACTTTTCAAACTATTAAAATTTTTGATCAAACACCAAGCTGAGTCTTTAGTGCAACAAGCTCTTCCCGAAGGCTTTTAACTTCTTCTTGCAAACCACAAACCAACTCACGCAACTCTGCTGCGTCACTATTGCGCCTACTGCTATTAGTGCTTGTAGGCTCATCATCAGCAACAACCTGAATCGCAGTACTTCTAATTCTAGCTATTTCATCGTTGGAATGAAACCCATGGGTGACTCTTGCCCCGCGAACACCCTTAGAATCGACCCAAAAAATCAGTTTTCGTGCTGCAAGGGAATCCAATGCTTCGCGTAAATCCTCAAGGGAATCGAAAGTTTCCATTCGACCTGCCCTCGTGCGTAGCAAGCCTTCCGTTTGCGGCCCTCGCAACAAAAGTTCGCCAAGAACAGACATATCGCGCTTACTTAGGTTCCATTTTGAATACAATTCATGCTGCCAGCGCTCGACCCGGCCTCCGCGCACCATTGAAATCAAACCCTTGGCAATACAATTGCGAATCCCAGATTCAACCTGATAATCCTGCAGATTCATAATAGGATCACGGTTGGATTTTTGATTAGCTGCGTTAACCAAAGCATTTAACGAAAGAGGATAAGCCTCGGGAGTCGTTTTAGCTTTTTCAATTAAAACGCCTAGAATTCTGCGCTCGAGGATATCCAAGGCCGGCCATATTAGCTCTGTAACGGGCTCATTTACCATGCTGTTTTCTTGATTTTCCACAACAATACCCTTATTAGTTAGTTTCCCGGCACTTTTGAAAGTATATTCAAGACTGGGCAGTTGAAGCCATGCTAATTGCATTTATGCACAAAAAGTAAGATACCCATGGCCCGTAAGCTTCCATAAAACTAAAAAAGACTGCCATACAACCCTAAAAGCTGGAGTTTTAAATGGATCTTCATGATTTGATTGTAGAGTTACGAGAAGTAAATAAATCTAAAATTGTACTGCTTGTTGCAGATGGATTAGGCGGATTGCCCATGACGCCGGGCGGAAAAACCGAGCTGGAATCTGCAAGCACCCCTCATTTGGATACACTGGCACGAGAAGGCATTTGCGGCATGAGTATCCCGGTATTGCCTGGAATCACTCCTGGAAGCGGCCCCGGGCATTTGGGATTGTTCGGCTATGATCCCCTTAAATATCGCATCGGACGCGGAATTCTTGAAGCTTTGGGCATTAATTTCGAAGTTGGCAAAAACGATGTAGCAATTCGTGGAAACTTTTGCACCGTAGATGCCGAAGGCAAAATATCCGATCGCAGAGCAGGTAGACCCACAACCGAACAATGCGTTGCAATGTGCAAAAAGCTAAAGCAGATCAAAATCCCAGGTGTCGAGATTTTTGTTGAACCAGTCCGTGAACACCGCTTTGTTGTCGTTTTTCGTGCTCCTGGATTGGGTGACCGAGTCAACGACACCGATCCACAACAAGTCGGATTAAAACCTTTAATAGCCAAGGGCGAAGACGCTGATTCGCAAAAAGCTGCGGAAATAACGAATAAGTTTGCTTACGAAGCAAGCTTGGTACTGGCACAAGATTCTCCAACAAACATGATCACGCTCCGTGGTTTTGCGACATTCCCAAAAATAGCAACCATGGAACAGGTATACGGCCTTAAATCTGCTGCCATCGCTGTTTATCCCATGTACAAGGGCTTGGCCCGCCTTGTAGGCATGGACATTTTAAATGCTGGAAACTCACTTACGGATCAGGTCGAAACCCTCAAGAAATCTTGGAATGATTACGAATTCTTCTTTCTGCATTACAAGTACACCGATAGCACCGGGGAAGATGGAAATTTTCAGGCCAAAGTAGAAATGATTGAGAAGTTAGATGCAGCGATTCCCGGAATCAAAGCGTTAAAACCAGATGTCTTTATCGTTACGGGTGATCACAGTACGCCAAGCAAACTCAAGAGCCATAGCTGGCATTCAGTGCCAACCTTGATATCTTCTGCAACTTGCAGGACAGATGGTGTGACAGAATTTGGCGAATCGTATTGCCTGCAAGGGGGCTTAGGGCATTTCGAAGCCAAATATCTGATGAGCCTTGCGATGGCTCATGCGGGCAAGCTCGGGAAATACGGTGCGTAAAAAGGATTGCAGTAAACTTAAAAACATATCGCCTTTGCAATTAACTTGCTGGGCGATATGTTTTTGTTTTTAAAGAACCCATTAAAGATCGTCGTCATTAATCTTAGGCAAAGGCCTATGAGGTTGCTTTTTGTTAACTTTTTCTGCTTTCAAGCGCAAAAAAGACTGAATAAAAGCTGTAATCGCACCATCAAGAACCTCAAAAACTTGCGCAGTATGGTGCTCGGTTCGAACATCTTTTGCAAGCGTGTAAGGCTGCAATACATAATTGCGAATCTGATAACCCCAAGCCACCTCACCCTTTTCATCGTAAAGCTTTTCAACCTCTGCTTTTCTTTTTTGCTCTTCAATCCGATAAAGCTTGGCCTTCAGAAGTTTCATGGCAAGATCATCATTTTTATGCTGGCTTCTTTCGCTACGACTTTCCGCGGCAATCCCCGTAGGCAAGTGAATATAACGAACCCCACTTTCCGTTTTATTCTGATGCTGCCCACCAGGACCACCACTTCTAAAAGTCTGCCTTTCCAAATCATCCGAATGGATTTCGATGTGAATATTCCCATCGATCTCTGGCATAACATCGACCGCTGCAAATGAAGTATGCCTCTTGGCATTGGAATCAAACGGACTGATCCGAACTAGGCGATGCACACCTGCTTCACTTTGAAGATTGCCGTATGCAAAATCTCCTAAAATATGAATTGTTGCATTTCTTATACCTGCCTCTTCATTTCGAAGTTCATCAACGATTTCAGTTTTATAGCCATTCCTTTCGGCCCAGCGGGAATACATACGAAGCAACATCTGCGCCCAATCACACGCCTCGGTACCACCTCCGCCGGCCTGAATTCGCAAGTATGCATTACTGGCATCCTGCGGCCCATTCAGCATCGATCGAAGTTCAAATTCTGCAAGATTGGTGTCAGCTTTATCTAACTCCGCAGCGAGATCGAGCTCCAATGAGACTTCTTCTGCGCAAAGCTCCGCAAGGGCACCAATATCCAAATTGGCAGCTTCGATTTCCTCATAAGGCTTCAATAAGCCATTAAGCGGTTTTAATGAATTAATCGTTTGCTGGGCTTTCTCTTGATTGTTCCAAAAATCACCTGTGCCCATAAGATCTGTTAAAGTTTGTCTTTGTATTTTTTTTCCTGCAATGTCAAAGAGAGTCCCGTAGCTGGGTCAACCTGATGGTAAGATTTTCTACGCGCCTTTTCAATTCACTATTCATACTGCAGCCCTTCGATAATGCAGGAATTTAATTCCCTAAACAAAAAGTAATATGAATCTGACCTATGTTCTCATATTATCATACTATTAGGAACCACCACTAGATCCTCACCTAAAGGTTAACTGCAATGGAATTTCAAGGAAAAACAATTTTGGTAACTGGCGGCGGCAGCGGCATCGGTCTGGCTTCTGCTCAGGCATTTCATAATCTTGGTGCCAAAGTTGCCATTTGTGGAAGGAATAAAACCAAACTTGATAAAGCCGCCGAACTTATTTCAAAATCCAAGGAAAGAGTTCTGTCTTTGGTCTGTGATGCTGGCCAACCAAAAGAAGTTGAAAACACGATCAGTTCAACAATTAAAGCATTCGGCGCCATCGATATTCTGGTGCATTGTGTTGGCATGAATCTCAAAGAGCGATCTTTTCAGGAACTTAATCCAGAAAGCTGGCGGTCATTGGTGGAAGGGAATCTAGACAGCGCTTATTATGTGTTTCATGAAGTTTTAAAAGGAATGAGGCCGAGAAAAAATGGGTTGGTGATTGTTGTAAATTCCATTTCTGGATTGCGGGGAAACCCCTTGGGCGGCCCTGGTTATGTAGCAGGAAAGTTCGGGCTTAATGGTTTGGTGGTTGCAACCGCTGCGGAAGAATCCAAAAACAATATCCGATTTTGCAGCATTTTCCCCGGAGAAGTAAACACTCCTATTCTTGAAGCTAGACCCAATCCCGTTTCTGAAGAACATAAAAAATCTATTTTGCAACCTGAAGATGTTGCTCAAAGTGTTTTATTTGTAGCTAGATTGCCAGAGCATGTGGTTATTCCCGAACTTATCATTATTCCCTCAAAAGCTACTTATATCTGATGCTAAGTTAGCAATTTAGGTTTCGAGGACATCAATAATGATGGCAGAGGTATTGTCAGTTGATCCGTTTTTTAAAGCAATCTGGCAAAGTTTAGGGGCAAGACCTTCCAAAGGTTCTGTTGCTAGATAATTTTGAAGATCAGCCGAGTTTATACTGCCGGACAAACCATCCGAACAAATCAAGTATCTCTGCCCGGGATGTAAATGGTGGATAA
>CALARU010000226.1 GCA_937888715.1 uncultured Planctomycetaceae bacterium
AAGAATAGTTTATCTTTGGCAGGGCGGTGGGAAGCAAGATTGGGGGATGATTCTTCCTGGTCGAACATTCCGTTGCCTGCGAAGTTTGGCACCAGCCCGAATGTGTTTTTTGAACCGAGCAAATAATGGCGGGATGAATGAATATAAAACCTACGGTTAAACAGGAAGTCAAAGATTTAAACATCCGGATTCGCGGGTTGCTGCCCCTTGCATATCATTCTTGTCTGGAAGCAATTTCGCCTACTTCCATGGGTTCAGCAGGGCTGAAATACGATAAAGAAGGCCGAGTGGCTTGGGATGAAATCTGGACTACTTTTTGCGATCTTGCAATGGCAGGCGGCCCACCTCACCGAGGGAAATTTCTTGGCCCACCCAATCCTGCTGATATTTCTAAAGACCTTGAAAAGTCTAAAACCGTAGCCATTGAAATCCAGCGGGGTATTCAGTTGACCACAGGCATGAAAGCTTCTTTTGATGAACATTTCAACTGGGTATTGCTTGAATGTGAATCTGAAACAATGGCTGCGTGGATGCACCGGGCGATCGTTGCAGAAAATGTTTTCGCTGATCATTTGGAAAATGTGGTGCGCCTTCCCTCGGGGCCAGATTTTCGTATCGAAAAAGAAATTAAGAATGTGATTGTCTGCGTTGCAAAGACTTGGCATTACTGGGATGGGCACATGTCGGAAAATGAAAAAACCAAAGCGGGAAAGGTCATGAATGATGCCCCACTTATAATTGCTCCGCAGACTTCCAATAACGAAATAACTGCTGAAGCTTATGCCAAAGCTGTAATTGAAACACTTGAAACCGTTGGTGCTGCATTAAAATTCGAAGGTAAATCCTCGGTAGAATATGGCTGGGTTGGGTTTGAGTGCCCCGATGAAAAATCTGCAGCATGGATGGTAAGGGCAATCATCGCTTGCAATATTTTAGCCCGTAGGGAAATTGCAACCTTATTGCTTCCCGTATTTATTGCCCATCCAAGAGATTACCCTTTGAAAAGAATGTTTGATTTTCTGACTGCAATTCGAAATGTTTATGAACACCAGCTTGAAATGGGCGAGGTGTGAATTCTCATTACATTAAGGATTATTCATGCGAACAAGAAATCTAGTCTTCCGGTTGTTCTTTCTTTTTTCATCGGTGTTAACTGGGCCTTTATCTGCATGGGCGGTGGAACAACCTAAGAAAGTAAACCCACCCAATATTGTGATCTTTTTAGCGGATGATCAGGGGTGGGGCGATCTATCCTGCAATGGGAATACGATGTTGAAAACTCCCAACATTGATTCGCTTGCGAAAAACGGTGTCAGGCTTGATCGCTTTTATGTCTGCCCAGTTTGTTCCCCAACCAGAGCGGAATTCCTTACAGGGAGGTATCACCCCCGCACCGGAGTTCGTGGTGTATCCACCGGTTTGGAACGACTTAACCTCGATGAAAAGACTCTTGCTGATTCTTGCAAAAATGCTGGTTACGCCACCGCTGCTTTTGGTAAATGGCATAACGGTAGCCAATGGCCTTATCACCCCAACGCTCGGGGTTTTGATGAGTATTACGGTTTTACTTCAGGTCATTGGGGTGAATACATTGACCCGCCTTTGGAACATAATGGTGTTCCGGTAAGAGGCAAGGGGTTCACCGTGGATGATTTCACGAGCCATGCCCTCGACTTCATTGAAAAGAATTCTGCAAAGCCTTTTCTTGTATATTTACCTTACAATACGCCACATTCTCCTTTTATTGTACCCAAGCCTTTCTGGAACAACTTTAAAGATAAAGCCATTCCACAGAGGGGTGTTGAGGGGGATCGTGAGGATATTGATGTGACCCGTGCGGTTCTTGCAATGTGTGAAAACATTGACGTCAATGTGGGCAGGGTTCTTTCTAAAATCGAAAACCTTGGGATCAAAGAAAACACGATCGTGCTTTATTTCTCTGATAATGGGCCAAATAGTTTTCGATTCAATGGCGGAATGAAAGGGCGCAAGGGAAGTACAGATGAAGGTGGAGTGCGCTCGCCTGGTTTTATTTCTTGGCCTGGCAAATTGCCTGCGGGGAAAACAGTTGCGCAAATTTGTGGTGCGATCGATCTACTTCCCACGCTTCTTTCGCTTAGTGGTATTAGCAGGGTTGGCGATAAGCCTCTTGATGGTAAGGATCTTTCGAAATTGTTTTTTGATGCTGACCCACAATGGCCTGACCGCATGATTTTTTCTAATTGGGCAGGGAAGGCAAGTGTACGAACAGAGCAACATCGGCTTGATGATAAAGGTGCATTGTTCGATATGAAAAATGATCCTGGGCAAACTAAAAACATTGCAGCTAAGGAACCTGAAGTTGCAAAGAAGTTAAGTGATGCGGTGGCGCAATGGCGAAAAGAGGTGCTCCCTAAAAAGGCTGACGATCGCCCTATTCCTGTAGGTTTTACTCAAATGCCTAGGACGCCTTTGCCTGCAAGAGATGGTACTGCTTCGGGCAAGATAAAGCGTAGCGCCAACGCGCCCAACTGTTCTTATTTTGTTAATTGGAATAGTAAAGAAGATCGCATCAACTGGGATATTGAAGTGAATAAGGTAGGCACTTATGCAGTTGAGATTTTGTATGCCTGCCCATTAAAAGATGCAGGATCAACGATTGAGATAAGTTTTAATGAGAGTAAATTGGTTACCAAGGTTGTGCAGGGTTGGGATCCACCTTTGATCACGGATCAAGATGTAATTGCAAGGCCTGCTGCGGAATCGATCATGAAAGATTTCAAGATATTAGAAGCGGGAAAGATCAAACTTTCGAAGGGGAAGGGGGATCTTGTTTTAAGGGCGCTTGAGATTCCTGGGAAGGAAGTAATGCAAGTAAGGGCCATCAATCTTCATCTGATTTCTGAATAGGCTTACATCAGAAAACTTTGCAGAGCAGGATCACAGGGCGATCTTCTGCGCTTCTGGGAAGTAAATTACTTCCCTTTGTTTCCTAATGCTTCGCTGATTTCCACAAGTTTCTTTCGTAGCATTGCCGGGTCGTAATCCGAGATGCTTTTCAGCGTGATCACTTCTTCATCATCATCAAACTTCTGTAATTTTTCTATCACACCTGCCTTGTTGATTTCGCTGTTGAATTTCGAATTATCCAAAGTAATCATGGTCACTAAGAAGTTGGGGTTCTTCACCAGTTTGACCAGATTGCTGGCACTTGAAATATCAGTAAGGTAGTTGATGAAATCATCTTTGAAGTCGGATTTGTCAGAGCGCGATGCTCTTACGGTTATATCCAAGACTTCTTTAACCCGCGGGATGCGGTTCTGGTAGGGATGAATGTTGAGCAAAGAGGAAAGTTCGGTGACAGGTACAATGGTACCTTTTTTTCCTTCATTGAGTTCTTCGCTTATTACTTCTAGCAGCGAGGCCAACTGCCTAGCAGATTCGTAATCGGGTGAGATTATTTTTCCATCGGGGCCAGGCTTGGTGTAAAGGCGGAGTAATTCTTTAACAGTTCGTGTAACCGTTGGCTTGTCGAGTTTTTTAGCTCGAAGTTTTGCGAGGGCAAGATCACAAGCCTTGGAAAGTTGGATGCTTGCAGACTTGATGGTTTCGGGGTTGCCAAATGGCCTTTCATTGCTGGATGCGAGGATTCTGTTTAGCCCTTTTTCGATTTCATCGATTGGGGTTTCAGAAGCAATCAAAGCAGCCTCAACAAGTGAAGTGGGCCATGATCTTAAAAGTGGTCTTCCTGGGGAAACGCGGAGCAGAGGGCGCTGTGCTAGGTGAAAACTGTAGCCACGCACCTGCCTGAAGCCGGGGTATTTCAAATCATGATGGCAGGCAAAGCAATCGCTATGGGCCATGGCTATTTCGGGCCAAGCAGCTTTTGCCAATTCTTGTTGTTGTGGAATTTCTTTGGGTGCATTTGGGCCCATCATGATTTCTGGCCAAAGCATGGTAGGGTTTTTGTTGGTAAAATCTGCACGGTCTGCTGCAAGCTTTACGGTTTCTTTGAGTGAGACTAATGCGCCCACCAGAGCTAATCGGGTTCGGAAGAAATCAACTTCTTCGAGATGGTAATTTGTTTTCTTTTCTGCGTCTGCATTTTTGAAGTAGGGCACGCTTTTTGGATCGCGCCAATGCTGGGGTTCATTTTTGGAGAAGGTTGCGATTTCGATTGGGGGAAGAGGAGGGTGGCCTGCAGCGAACATTGCATGGGTTACAACTTTGCCTTCGCCTGCGTTGCCAATATGGCAAGAAACACAAAGCATTGATCGAACTTCGGGGTCGCGTAAATCCCGCATGCCGAGGTCATGCTTTTGGGCTGCGGTTTTTTTGCGCCAATTGAATTCTGCATGTTCACCCAGCCATTTGGAGGAAGGGCCATGGCAACCAGCACAACTCACGCCATCAAGTTTGTCGAGTCCGCCAAAATCCGCCTTGGCTGCAAGATTACCCATGGCGTGGCAATTAAGGCATCCGGTTTCTTGTTTGGTAACATCCTGCCCAAGGATTTCGCTCATTCTTTTGCCACGGGGGCCTACTAACACTGCGTAGGCTTGAGCATGTTTGTCGTGCGTTTTCCAGATGGAGTATTCCGTCATTAGCACAACATCCCAAGCACGGAGTTCTTTACTCGCAGGGTCTTCGCTTGGTAATTGGTTTCCCTTGGGTAGCGCATGGCATTCGCCACACTTTGCAGCAGATTGATATTTTAAATCAGCCCAGGCATCTTTTTTTTCTTGAGCGTTTGAGGCTGTGGGTAACAAAAAAGAAATCAGGGAAGCGATCAGCAATCCCTGAAGGGGTTGGATTTTGATGGGTGTCATTAATTATCTCCTGTTTGATTCCAGCGCAATATGCAAGGATCGAAACACGGATGAAAATGTTTCGTCTGATTTTTCATTTCTGGGATTGAAACTGAACTTATCTTCAAACAACCTCGGACTATCGAACCCCTTCGGAAATACATCTTTCAATAAATCTCCCAGTATGACAAGTTCTTTTGTGAAATCTTTTGGGACTCCTTGTGGATCGAGGTCATCCCAAGAATTATGAATGGCGGCCAAGCCTAGATAGAGCTGGGCAAATTCATCCCATGAGCCTTTTTCTGCGTTAATTTTACCTGAATCTATCAGTTTCTTTGCAAGGCTAAGCAATTGGGATTTACTCCAAGTCGGGCTTTTTTCCAAATCTTGTGCCGCTATTTCTAGTTTCTCTATGGCCTTTTTACATGATTGCCCCACCTTGCTTGGTTGAGCACCAAATTGATTCATCTGCAGGGATACTTCGGTAGGAAAAGCCTTTACTTTGCTATCTTCTAATACAAGCTTCAAGGCGTTGCCATTGAACCAACCACCCCAGGGCAATGAGCCCGGTTTGTTTGAATAGCCACCTTGGTATTTTTTGCTGTTGAGTTTTAAATCTTTATGGCAACTGAAGCAATCAAATTCAGTGAATTCGGGCCAAGGGGTTTTATTACCATCGACGCCATGTAAACCGGTTGTTCGGTCTTCTAACAATTCTAGTGCGATTTTTGAATTTTGAATTTGTCCTACGGCCCATGCCTTGGCATTAAAATCTGGATACCTTTTTAAATCGTCTTCTATCTTCCAATGTTTGGGGTATTGGGCAGAGTATGCAGAAAGTTCAAAGTTCAATCTAGGGTGGCCGGCTGCTATTAAGTCGTGGTTAACTTCCATTCCTTTTTTTGCATTGCCCACATGGCAATCTGCACACATTTTATTTCTGCTGGATAAATCTTTGGTGTTGGTCAGGCCGTATTCTTTTTCTTTTTCTTGCGTACTAAGCTTCTTAAATTTTTCAGTAAAGTGAACGGAGATGTAACCTGAAGATGAACCATGGCATGATTCGCAACCAACGCCTTCGGTTAGGCTGAAGCCTGGACCTGCATGTTCTGATTTTCCCTGATTGGAGGCATGGCAGTTCAAGCAAAGTTGGGTTGCCCCCGCACTTCCTGCGCCCGTGTTATAAAGATTTTTTACGATTCTATCTGATCTTGAGTTGAATAATGAAGCGTAGGCTTTGTGATGGGGATCAAACCCAGTCCAGGTGGTGTATTCGCTAAAGGGAATACCTCTGCCCAGATTTTGGTTATGGCATGCTGCTGAGGCGCAGGAGGGCGCACCTAATGGCGTAAAAGGTTCTTTTTCTGCTGCAATAATTGGGGAAGGTGAGAAACAAATTAACATTGTGCCCATGGTTAACAGGGCTAATTTTTTAAGTGCTTTGGCTTTAAAAAAAGAAATCATTGGAAGCCTGCATACCGTTAAAGAAACAATCATCCTCATTAATAAAAATACCACATGACTTCACATTTGTTTGCAAATTTTAATCTAGTACTCCTATTCAGGGAAGATTTGATCGGAATTAGTGGAATAATCGAAACAGCAAGGAAGTGCCGATCAGCGGTTAACTTCTTCAATTCTTTTTCTTTAATTCCATGGCTTTGAGAAGTTCTTTGAAACCAGGGAGTTCCCTAATGGAATCCAAGTCGGGGTTTTTCTTTAGAAATTCGATATCCGACAACCCTGCAAGTACCGCTTGTTGCAGTATCATCACCGATATTTTTCCCAAATCAATTGTCAGCTTCATTCGTTCCGCATCGGAAAGCTTTTCCTGATTTTTCACTGCTGGAATTGCGCGCGATGCAAGAGTTGCAGCTTTGATCATATCTGTAGGCCTGGCGTTGGGGAGTTTTTGTGTTGCTTCAATGGCTTCAAGAGCCATGCTCGGTTTTATTGCAAAAATTGCTATTTCTGCCCCTAGCAATAGTCGGTTTCTTAATTGGTCAGGGGGCAGAGTTGGGTTTTGTTTGGAAAGAGTGATGGATTCATTGAAGAGAATCAACGCTTCGGGGGCACGATTTTTTTGCGCAAGGAACAACGCAAGCTGATCAATCGATTGAGCCAGTTCTTCGGTTTCTCTTTCGCCCTTGGGGTTTGAGCCAAGAAGAGTTCTGCGAATTGCGATGAGCGATTTTAAATACTTCTCTGCATCGGGGGCCCTACCAGAAGTTTCCATGATGTTGGCAAGCGATGCGGTAGGAAGCACTTGGGCAATGATCAAGGCTTTCGAGGTTTTTTTTGCAGCTAGGATAATTTCGAGGGCTTTCGAAAACGAAGTTTCTGCCTTGGCAGTAAGGTTGCGAGACAAAGCCCACATGCCTTGATTACCCAGGGTTTTTACAAGCTCGAGCCTGTACTCTTCAACATCGGGAAATTTTGCAACCAATGCGGTTTGCAATTCCCGCGCTTTCTCAAATTCCTTTTCCGCTTCTTCTGGTTTTTTGTTCGACACAAGATGGATGGCCCACTCGTTTAGATTACGGGAAAGCTCAAGGCTATAGCCCGGAGTTTCTGGATGCTTTGCGACAAGTTTGGTCAGCAAGGCTCGCCCTTCCTCCCAAGGCTTTTCCGATTTCATTCCTTGATTACGATCCTTGAGGTAATTCCCAAGGTTGATCAAAGCCAGGGCTTGCTGAAATGGATAGTCGGTTTGTTCGGGAAACTCGAATGCTAGTTTCATGAATTCGCTTGCAGCGCCTTCAAGCAATCCGATGGTTTCTTCTAAATTTTTTGTGACTTCAACCAACCCTGCTCTGGTTAACCTAGCACGGGCAAGTTCTTGGTTAATCTCGATGGAATTAGGGTTTTTTGAAGCAAGGTCTTGTAGTTGCTGAAGCGATTGGAATGAAACTTTATCGGCATCTTTATTTTTCCCGAGGCTTTCCAACAATACGCTTTCATTTAACAAGGTGCGGGATAATTCCAGATTGTATTCGATGGAATCGGGAAATTCCTTGGTTAGTACTTTTAGATCTTCCAAGGCTTTTAAATAAAGAGGCTCAGCTTCTTTTAATCGGTTTTGCACCTGAAATTGTATGCCTCGATTATTCAAACCGGCTGCTAGATCCTTGCGGATATCAGGCACCCAAGGTACATCTTTGGCAAGCTTTTCGCGTATGCCAATGGATCGATCAAAAGCACTTTCAGAAGCCTTGGTGTTTCCAGATGATTGCAACAGAATGCCAAGGTTGTTCAAACTGTTGGCAAGTTCTTGTCTGTAAAAAGGTGTTGCAGGAAAATCAGAAACCAATGAATCTTGGATTTCCATGGCCTTGGTGTAGGCACTTTCTGCAAGCGGAATATCCGTATCCCGGAACAACTTGCCTTTCTGATTCCAAGCAGAGGCAAGATCAACCCGATAATCAGGGTTGCTTGGGTATTGGGTGACAATTCCTTGGGCTATGGTAAGAGCTTTTTCAAGCGTTGTTTTGCACTCTTCAAAGCGACCGAGATCTTGCATCGTTTGTGCAAGGCCCAAAAGCCCCTTCACCAAATTTTGCTTTTGCAGGGGGTTGGATTTATCTTTAGCGACGATGCTTTCAAGCTTTTTAACAGTCGCTAAAAGAGATGCCATGGCTGGTTCTAGTTTTCCCTGCGAGCGTAGCATCTGCCCTAGATTAAATTCGCTGGCTGCCTGCTTGGAAAGTGTTTGCTGATTTTCCGGAAGTGTGGATCGCAGTTCGATTGCCTTACGGTACTCGGGTTCTGCTAGGTTGGGTTTTCCTTGCTGGTTGAACAATAGTCCCAGAGCTTGTTTGCTATCTGCAAGGTCTGCAAGGAAACCTTGGTTGTCAGGTTTGATTTCGTAAAGCTTGGCAAGTTGTTCGATGGCTTGCTGCAAGTTTTTTTCAGCATCCTTAAAGTTGCCCAGCATTTCTTCAATCGATCCTAGTTGCATCAAGGTGCGTGCAGTTTGCCAGCGGACTTGTACATCTTCAGAGCGATAATCAAGAAATCGGGAAAGGAAAGTTTTTGCTTCCTGCAAAAGTTCGCGTCTGATCCGTTCCATGCGGGGTTCGTGTGCTAGGCGATTCTGCCCGACCTTGGTAAGCATCTGGTCAACAGCAGCAAGTGCATCTTGGAAGTTTCTTTCCGCTTGCAACTTTTGTTCCTGTGCGATGTTTCTTTCAGAAACAGCTTCTTCTTTTAGGCGCAAGTTTTCATCGGCTCTGATTTTTTCTCGGCCTGCAAGTATGTAACCACCAACTGAAACGCCCAAGACCATGAAAAATGTCATTAATATGATGGCGGTTATTGCTGGTTTTCGCTTGGCCCATTTCCAGGCATATTCATAGAAGGGGGTGGGCCTTGCTAGAATCGGTTCACCTACGAGATATCTGCGTAGATCTTCTGCAAGAGCCCCTGCAGTGGCGTACCTTTTCTTGGGGTCTTTTTCCAAGCACTTCAAACATATGGTGCCGATATCTGCAGGAAGCTTGGTGTTTAGCCTTACTGGGTGCACAGGTTCCCTGTTGATGACTTGAGTGATGGTATCCATCACCGTCTCGCCTCGGAAAGGGGGAATGCCCGTGATAATATCGTAAAGAATTGCACCCAAGCCGTAGATATCTGCAGCGGGCCCGATTTCTGCGGTTTTCCCCATGGCCTGCTCGGGTGCCATGTAACTGGGGGTGCCCATGATCGCACCATCTCGGGTTTGAATGGAATCGCCTTCCAAAGTTTTAGCCAAACCAAAGTCGGTGATCTTGGGTACAAATAAGTCTAATGAGATAGTTTCGAAATCCACATCTTCACCCGCTTGATCGGGGGGCGATAGCAGAATGTTAGCAGGCTTCAAATCCCGGTGGACGATCCCCTTGCGATGCGCAAAATCCATCCCCTCTGCGATTCCCCGCATCATGATTGCTGCCTGCCTAGCGGAGGGGATATTGTTTTTAATGCGCGAAGATAGAACTCCCCCAGAAACAAACTCCAGCGAAAAGAATGGAAGATTATCTATTTCTCCAATTTCGTATATTTTTACGATGTTGGGGTGATCAAGCTTGGCGACTGCTTCTGCTTCGATGCGGAAGCGAGCGATTTCTATTTTGCTAGCGCGCCCCGCTGATAAAATCATTTTCAATGCAACCAGTCTTTTTAATCCCGTTTGCCTAGCTTTGTATACAACGCCCATTGCGCCCCGCCCTAACTCGCCTATGATTTCATATCCTTCGGGCGCCTTTGCTATGATTTTTCTAATCGTGGATTTGATCTTCGGCACTGGGTTAGTTTGTGATCCGCTTACTATTTTTATGTTTTGGTGAGCCCCGGTTTTTTCCAATGCGGGATTACTCAGGGCATTCGTTGGGATATCAAAATTCGGCTGTTTCTGAACGCGTGTATCAGGGCCTGGCACCATATCCAATGTGTCCTGGGGTGCGCCTGGGTCTGTACCGGCAATTTGATTCGACGGTTTATCTAGATTTGGTTTTTTTTGAATGCGTGTATCAGGGCCTGGCACCATGTCTAATGTGGCATTTGGATTGTTTATCGCTTCAGTTTTTTCGATATCCAAGGTTTTGATATCGTTTGCTACATCAGGGTTTGATTGCGTGGGCGAAATTGATTCGGGTTTTAAAAGCTGGGAATCGAGAAGGGTGCCTTGTAAATCTTGAGTACCTGATTGGTTAGAGTTGGACTTTTCATTAGGTGGCGAGGTTGGCACGAGTGTGTTTTCAATCGAATTGGATTCCTCTGAAAAAATTGGTTTTTTAGAACTGGAACTAAGTTGGCTATCTAAAAGGGTGCCGGTTCCATCGGGAGACTTGATTTCTAATAACTTTTCACCACAGGTGGGGCATTCGGTAATCAGGGTAGTGTTGCCATCAGTTCTCGGAAATGAATGGCCATTTTTGCATATAAACATGATGTTTTTGGAATGAATCCAATCCCTAATATAAGATCAGTATTGAGATTATTTATAATCCATTGTATTGGATCATTCTGGCAGGTAATTCTGTGTAAATAAAGCATAAAAATTGGGGTTTCGAGTGTCTTTATGAACTTTAAATGGATAAGATATAATAGATTTTCCGATATTAACTAAGATTACACCCCGGTTTTAATTGCTTCTTGAGTTAAAATAGACAATTTGGTAGAATTAGGGTTATGTTTAATCGGGAATATTGTTGTGAAAATATTGCGTGATTTTAACATCTGGGCCAATTCTAATAAACTGCTCCTAAAATCGGGTGGTCTCGATCGCTACATTCATTCCCGAATTCTTCAATTAGAATCCCTTGAAGCCCGTATTACTCCCGCAACTTATACCGTCTTTACTAATTTGGATGATGGAACTGGATCTTTAAGACAAGCTATCACCGATGCCAATCTAAATGCCGGCCCAGACATAATTGATTTTGCTATCACTGGTGGCACTGGCGCAATTCAAACCATCACCCTG
>CALARU010000227.1 GCA_937888715.1 uncultured Planctomycetaceae bacterium
CCAAATGTCATGCCGAGGGAATTCGTTATTGATGAACTGCCATCATAAAGCCCAAGCAATTTCGCAAGTTTTTTGTTTGCCAATAATTTTGAAAGAGTACGGTCTTCCAAAAGTTTTTCTGGATCAAAATGGGACAGGCCTTGGGAATATCTGTCGTAGAGAATATCGCAGGCGTTAAGTTCTGAAATAGGGGCATATTTTTTCGCCTGTTTGATGGCATTGATAGCTTTTTCAAATTCGCCATTGGCTGCATGGGCCGCAGCTAATGTATCCCAAGCGCTCCAGGAGTTTGTTTTTAATTGGGTAAGGGTCTTTTCAGCCCATGCAACAGCCTTGGTACCATCACGCAGATAAGGTTTGTCGCTACGAGCCGCCAAATGCCAAGCCATATTATTTGCAGACCAGAAAAAGAATGGGTCTAGTTCGAATGCTTCTGCGAGGGAGGCTTCTTTTTTCTTTGTCTTTGCGTACGAACCAGCTTGATTGTAAAGGCTTATCGCCTTGGAAGGATTGTACATTTCCAAATTCTCAGCCACTTGGGCACGAATTGCAAACCAGTCTGTTCTACTTGGATCAGATTCTGCGGGATATTTTGTTATCACGGATTCCAATGCCGCGAGGAACTTTTTCATGCCTTCCTCATCTGTTTGCTCCCAATCGCCATTGGCTTCATCCCGGATGAATTCACCTAGATGGATTTTGGTGATATGCTGAATAATTACTTTTTCCATGTAATTAAATGAACATGAAACTAACCTGACACCTAAGGAAAATGCTTCTAAAGATGCATTCCAATCGTTGTTCAGGCGATGGTATTGTGAGGCAAGGAAGTGGTAGTAGGGGTTGAATATACCCGTCTTTAATCCGATCTTTGCTTTAAGGGTTTCTAGCTTCTTAAAGATGAATTGCAGGCTGCCTGGGGAATCATCGTAATTCATGATTGCAAGCATGCAGTCTAAGATGCTTACCCACGGAGATGTCGGGTCAAGTTCGAACAATTGCTTGTGAATGGTTGGATACTCCGCCTTGATTTCGGGATCCAAGGTCGCAAGAGTCGTAGTTGCAGTGGGCAGGTTTTCATCTTCGAGCGGGGCGCCAAAAATTAGGAGCACTTCTGCCTTATCAAAGAATTCTTTGATCAATGCCCCTGCTTTTGCCATTCTGGGCCAATCTTCAAAATTGGAATTTAATACCCGGAGTTTCAAGGTTCGATCATCAAGCAGAGAAAAGAAATTTTCTCTGTTGAGCATATCTAAGTACTTGGTTGCATCTGGTGTTCCCAGAGTTGCGGCGGCTAGGTCTTGATAATATTTATCAATAGAAGCCCCAATGCGCATTGCAGTTGGGAAATCGGGATTCAAGTTGGCCCCGCCTTCACTGGTGTTTTTAAGCGCAACCCAAAGTCTGCCTATCAGGTATTTTTCAACCCATTCCCGCATTTGTGGGTAAACCCGCAATGCTACATTGGAAATTTCCAGTAACTCGTTCTTGGTTTCAGCAGGTAGTTTGTCGATCTCTGCTGCGGTAATGTTGTTCTTGCCTAGCAGGGTCGCAATCTCTTTCAGCACCTTATTTGTGGTGTTTAATGGCATGGGCCTTCCGGAACCAGCAACATGCCTAATTAAAATCTGCTGAAGATCCTTTCTTCGCTTGGTGTCAGCTTCGTTTTTCTGAGATGAAGCAACCATAATGTGCCGCTGCAAGATATCGAGTATGCACATTCCGGAATCATCCTGATCCAGAGGATTTGCGCCTTTAGCTAAAGCAAGGGTTGCGTTTTCAAGATTCCATACGCCCCTTGAAAATGTTGCTAAATGATCTGCATCAAAATTATCATCATCCGGATAGGGTATGTTTTCTTTGAGGTACAGCATCTCAAAAATGCTGAAGTAAAATTCTGGGCCATATTCGCGTAAGCGATAACCCCGATTTAACCATAAGGCATCAACCCGCGGATCAACCCCAAGCACTTGTCTAATATTGGGGACAAATCCCGATTTAATCACGCCCATGATGTTATCAACCGAGATAATTTCATTTTCGGCAGGCGCCTGAAAAAACAGTTCCATTGCTGCGTCTTTTCGCATCCTGTAGAGGACTGCGTAAGCGATTGGATCTTCGCCTGCTTTCCATGGTTTGTTCAGGTCGATTAGAATCTGGAAGGAATCAGGTGTCTTCATTTCTGTGAGTTGACAATAAATCTCCAAGATTTTTCTGAAAGCCGCACTTTTTTGGGTATCCACTTTTTTAAGTAGAACATCGGTATCAGTGAGAATGGTATCAGCGTCTAGGGTAAGTTTAAGCATTGCCTGGTGATTCGCTTCTTCCTTGGACTCATCTTCTTGGCTTTCTTCCAAAAGGGTTTCTGCATTTTGCACTAGGCAGGCTAGTCGAACGCAAGCTTGGAAAATTGCTGCAAGGGTTCCAATGGGTCCGGAAAGGATGGTTTCGATTTCCTTTGCAATTCGCACATCGGGAAATTTCTTGAGCAATG
>CALARU010000228.1 GCA_937888715.1 uncultured Planctomycetaceae bacterium
TCTATCGTTTCAAGGATCATGGCGATCGCGATATTGCTTTACGCTTCGATCTTACTGTGCCTTTCGCACGCTTTGCCGCACAGCATGTCCCTACTCTTGGCACTCCTTTTAAGCGCTATCATATGGGCCCTGTTTGGCGTGGCGAAAATACCGCCCATGGCCGTTACAGAGAATTCTGGCAGTGCGATTTTGATACCATTGGCACCACCTCGAATTCATCCGACATCGAGGCCGCCCTTGTTATCAACGCTTTACTTTCTGCGATTGGATTCGAGCGCTTCGAAATTCATGTCAACAATCGTTTGATCCTCTCAGGTTTGCTTGAAGAACTTGGCCTTGCGGATAAATCCGTCGCTGTACTTCGCGCTCTTGATAAGCTTCCCAAAGTTGGCATCGAGCCCGTTGTCGAAGAAATGGTATTGCATGGCGTTGATGCGGAAAAAGGCAGGAAGGTTCTTGAACTTGCAGGTTTTAAAGGCACCAACGAAGAAATCCTCGCCTTTGTCTCGCAAAAGTTTGGCAACAATCCCAAAGCTGCAGATGGTGTTAAAAGATTAAGCGAATTGCTTATCGTCGCTCGCGAATCAGGAGTCCCTGATGAAAGATTACGCATCGATCTTTCCATTGCTCGCGGTTTGGATTATTACACCGGAACCATCTTTGAAACTTTTCTTTCTGATCTCCCTGGCATCGGCAGTATTTGTTCTGGCGGGCGTTATGATAACCTTGCAGGCCTCTACACCAAAATGCCTTTGCCTGGCGTTGGCGCATCTCTTGGATTAGACCGCTTGCTTGCTGCGATGGAAGAACTAAAAATCTTAGGTGGCGTGCAGGCTAGTGCCCCGGTTTTTATCGTTCGTTTTGCTGATACTCCTATTGGGGTTTACGAAAAGCTTGCTGCAACTTTGCGGGCTGCAGGTATTGGCGTTGAGGTTTTTATTGAACCTAAAAAGATAGGCCAGCAATTGCAATATGCTGAGAAGCGCGGATTTCGCTTTGCCCTAATTGCAGGCCCAGATGATTTTGCTTCCAAGAAGTTCAAAATCAAGGAACTTGCTACTAGGCAGGAAGCAGATTACGATGAAGCAATCATTGTTTCCCAGCTCCGTACCATGCTGGGGATTGGCTTACCCTGATAATTTTTACCCCTCGGCCCAGGAGGGTTTTATGGATCGTGGCAATCACTACGAGTCTGCATTTGAATCGTATTTGCAGGATAACAAGATCTGCTATGTTGCTGTTGATGAGCAACGCAGATCCTGCCTTGGTGGCGAACCCGTTAAAAGCTTAGATTTTATCCTTTACGCAGAATCAGGCGCTCGATTCGTGGTCGATGTAAAGGGTAGGAAGTTCCCTGGCGGGCCTCCCGAAAAACCAAAAAAGGTTTGGGAATGCTGGTCAACTATTGATGATGTGGAAGGCCTTGAGCGATGGGCGGGCATGTCGGGCCCCACCTTCCAAGGCTTATTAGTTTTTATTTACGATATCGCTAATGAAGTTAACTTCCCTGAAAATACAGAAGACTTTTGGAAGTTCAGGGATAAAAGATATTTGGCACGAGCCGTTTTAATATCTGATTACAGGGCCCAGATGCGTGAAAGAAGCCAGAGTTGGCGAACAGTTGATTTGCCAGGCAAAGTTTTTCGCTCTTTGGTTAAGCCTCTTCGATATTTTCTTGAACTTCCTGAAATAGAGGAAGAGTTTGAAACAGACTGGTAACTTTATGAATCGTTGTAAATTTGGTGTGAAGCTCGAATGTTTTGGGGTTCCTTTGCGTAAGGCTCTTTTGCTTGCTGCTCAAGCAGGTGCGCAAGGTGTGCAATTTGATGTCACAGGCGAACTTTCCCCTGATAAACTTTCCGAGTCTGGGCGCAGAGAAATCGTCTATCTCCTCAGATCTTATAACCTTCAACTTGCTTCCATCTTTTGCCCGTTACGCAATGGGCTCGATGTTGCACTCGATCAGGAACAGCGCATTCTTCATCTTAAAAAAGTAATGGATCTCGGGTTTGATCTTGGCTGCAGCGTGCTTGCCCTTCATGCAGGTCAGATCCCCCAAGAAAAAGAAGGTAAACGCATTGCGACTTACACTGAATCGCTTTCTTATTTAGGCGCACATGGCGACCGAATAGGCGTTTCTCTTGCTTTGGAAACAGGGCTGGAATCGGGCAAAGTGTTGCTAGATTTCCTTTCTCAGATTGATTCAGGAGCTTTGGGAGCCTCTCTAAATCCAGGTAGTTTAACGATCAATGGGTTTGATCCCCTGCAAGCGGTTCTTGACCTTGGCTCACGAATCAAACTGGTTCATGCGAGAGAATTCCAAAGCAATGGGCCCGGCAGAGCTGCTCGCGAAGTACCTCTTGGCCATGGGAATTTCGACTGGAATTCCTTCATGGTTTACCTCGATCAATCCGGCTATCAGGGCTTTTTGATTTCCGAAAAAGAAGAGGGAGATGACAAAGCAGAACAATTGGTTCATGGGCTTCGCTTCCTTAAGGCTTTGGGCAATATTGGCTCTTGAATTCCGTTCCCTCCTTTGCGATTATCATTGCTTCTAAACTTCATTTCCAATCAGGGGTTTATTATGAATCGTCGAAGCTTTATCGCTACTACAGGCGCAAGTGTCGTTTCTTGGAATGCTTTTGCTGCACCATCTGAAAAAGTAAATATTGGCATCATGGGTGCAGGAGGCAGGGGCACTGCACTTGCAAAATCATTTTCTAAAATCCCGGGTGTACAGATTGGGTTTATCGCTGACCCGGATTTTAATCGTGCTACCAACGCTGCAGGAGAGGTCGAGAAAATGTCTGGCAAGGCTCCTAAGATCGATAAAGACTTCCGAAAAATCCTCGATGATAAAGATATCGATGTTTTTGTTTGTGCAGCTTGCAACCACTGGCACGCCCCTTCTACTATTCTTGCTGTAAAAGCGGGTAAGCATACTTATGTCGAAAAACCATGCAGCCATAATCCTCGCGAAGGCGAAATAATGGTTGAAGCTGCCTCTAAGTACAACAAACTTGTGCAGATGGGTAATCAAAGGCGAACCTGGCCCAAGATTCGAGAAGCAATTGATCTTATTCATAAAGGTGAAATCGGCGAAACTCACCTCGCTCAATCTTGGTATTTAAATAGCAGGCCTTCTATTGGCAAAGGTATTGAAAAACCCGTACCCGCTGGCCTAGACTTTGATTTATGGCAAGGCCCTGCCCCGCGTAAAGCTTATAAAGATAATTACTTGCATTACAACTGGCATTGGTTTTGGCACTGGGGTAATGGCGAATTGGGAAATAACGGCATTCATATGATTGATGTCTGCAGATGGGGGCTAGGCGTGGAATTTCCCACTTCCGTTCATTCTTCTGGCGGACGGTATATGTACAAAGATGATCAGGAAACCCCTGACACCCACATGGTTGAATTTAATTTTAACCAAGGCAAGCATATCCAATGGCTTGGTCTTAGCTGTAACCGTTTACCCGAAGGCAATACCCCCGACATTCTTTTTGTTGGATCTAAAGGAACAATTGCTATCAAAGGTAGCGGTTATATCGTTTATGATTCCAAGGGGAAAGAAACCAAGAAGGCGACTGGCGATGGGGGCGAATCGGAGCACCTTGCTAACTTTATTTCAGCGGTTCGTGGCAATGGTAAGTTGAACTCTCCTATTCCAGAAGGGCATAAGAGTACTCTGCTTTGCCATTTGGGCAATATTTCACAGCGAATGGGCCGAACTCTTAAGTGCGACTCCTCTAATGGCATGGTTTTGAACGATCCCGAAGCTAAGAAGATGTGGACTAGAGAATATGAACCAGGTTGGGAGCCAAAGCTTTAAAGTATTTTAAGGATCACTAAACTTAGCTTTTAGCCATTCTTTTTTTTATTTAGAAATAATTGGAATTCAAGATTGAATTACTCTAGTTATCATGGTAAATTATTTTTGTTCTGTCTGGCATTGCAAAATGCTGTGCAGGACTCATTTCCCCGGGTTGCATCCTAGAGCGAGCAAGGTCGTTAAACATCTTGTTACGGTTGCAACCCACTCTTATTTAATCTCACTTAGTTCTTCAAGCTTTTTCCAACATCTGCCAACCAACTGGGCCTTTGCAAGCCATAGGTTTACTTCTTCAGGTGAACTCGTTGCAACTTCAAGAGGTATTAACATGGTTCTTGTGAAATGAAACCATGGAAATAGAATCAAAGTTGCTACCAAGGCTAGATTAAATGGAAGGCATAATACAGGCAACCCTACTAAGTTCAATATTGATCCAAGCCATCCCCAAGTGGTTAGCATGCCTATCGCCAAAACCGCTGTCCATAAGGCTGTCTTTAATCCCATACGCAGATATTGGCCGCCAAATGCCAAGAACAAAGCAAGTAGATTAAAGAACAAGTTAATATCAGTGAGAGACTTCCCTGTACTTGGAACTACCATGGTAAGGGATATCAGCGTAATAATTAGAAAAAGTGCGACAAAAAACGAAGTGCGGGAATGCCATAGTATGCCCACTAGAAATAAAGCCCAACTAACTATTTGAATTGAAGAAGTAGTTTGCATAACGGGAGAAATGGTTCTTTGGATCCAGTATGAAATTTTAGTAAGCCATGTGCTATGCTTAGGGGATTCGGTTTGTAATGCTATGCGAGAAAGCCCAAGATAAGCATCACTATTGAGCGGAGTGGAAAGAACGCACTTGGTAAAATAGGATCTCGCTTCTTGATATTCACCTTTGCCTAAATATATCCATCCTAATCCGTTCCAGGTGCTTGCTGCATTGAAAAACAATTCTGCTTGTTCATAGCGGCCAAGATTGAACTCGCACCAGCCCGCACCGCTGTAAGCATCAAAAAGCTTAGGTTCAAGTTCAATGCATTTTTGAAACTCATCTAATGCAGATTGGTGATGCCCAAGGTAATAGTTGGCCCAACCCAAGCCATCATGCTTATACCAACGCCCACGAATGGACTTGGGGTTGGATTCTTCGAAAAGGATTTTGGCATTATCTGACTTCTGCATTGTTAGGGCATGCCAACCACTCATATCAATAGGCTCGTACCATCCTGCAGCACTTGCAATGAAAACATTAAGCCAGACTGCAAAAATATAAGGAAGGGCAAATAAGGTTAGTCCAACGCGCATTCGCTTAAACAACTTAATGCTCATGACTAGAAGCAACGTAATTATCAGGGAACCTAAAAGTGTCAGAATCAGTTTCCCAAATGCAGGAACTTCAGGAAACATAAGCCAAGATAAACCAAGTAATGCCCCGTTAACGCCAAATAATCCCGATTCCATCTCCGCTTTCGTTCTCGCAATTTTACCCAATAGCGTGGATGTACCTGCGCCCAATAAAATCCAAGCGGAATTCAATGGCGAAAGAATCAACAATGCAATGAAAAATATCATGCCCGAAGTTATGTTGTTGGCAAGAAACATCTGCCCATAACCCCGCAAGACAAGTTTCAAAATGCTAAAAGTAAATACTTCCATTGATCTTTTCTAAATGGCGGCAATAAAAAGCGGAATACTATATCGCTACAGCTTCGATTACCGAATAAAAAGCATCATCCAGCATGGGATATACCCTAGATATTTTAAAACCCGCATCGTTTAACAACTGACGATAAACATCAAGCGGTTTAAACATGGCACGTCCAAAGGTGTCATAAAAAATATACCGGAATTCCCAAGAAATACTGTAGTCAAGATTCCCTTCCACAAAGGCCTCGTTGATCACTAACTTCCCACCCGGAACAAGGGCCCTGCGGGATTTTTCAAACAACATACGGCATACCGAGGGCGTCCAGTCTGTTAGCACTCTGCTAAAGAGAATACGATCAAAACCACCCGGTAGTTCGTCTTTCAAAAAGTCGCCCTCATGAACATTGATTCGGTCTGGTTGATTTTTTACTTTTATTACTTCTCGGGCAAGCGCAGCAGATGCAGGTAAATTAAATACGGTAACATTTAATTCTGGGTATGCTTGAAGCATTGCACAACCGATGGTGCCATCGCCCCCGCCTACATCTAGCAATTTTGCCCCACCGATCATTACATTGGAAGCAAGGATTGATTTAATCGCCCCGAGGGCTGTAACCCGCATCCATTTTTCCAAATGTTCTGCAGCTTCAGGAGTTGCAGGCGGCCATCGCACTGCATCTGGCAAAGGCATTCCTTGAAGCACATCTATCAAAGGTAGGCACGCAACATTTTTCCAGAAATTTACAAGATCACGAAAGAAGTAGCCTTGTGCCCCATCCTCTCCAAAATATTCTTTAGCTTGCTTAGACAATCCAAAGATAGCATCATCTTCGCAATACAATCCTTTGGTTTCTTCTAATAAGCCGCATAACGCAAGTAAATGAAGAAATTTCCAACCGCGATCGAGAACGATGTTTAATCGTTTGCAGATTTCCGTTGCTGGAAGCGGGCCTTCCTTGCCTAAAAGTTCTGGAAGTTGCAAATCCAGAAATGTTTCAAGCATCCGCATCCGGGCACCGCCACCCAATATTTGATAATATCTGTTATCCCGGTCACGAGGGGTTCCGGGCGTTGGGGTTAAGAAGTTTGAATACATGATTTCTTTCTTTGGAGTTATAAGGAAAAGGTAGAAGGTGAATGTGAACCGAAACCCAGTGACACTACCAATGGGATCTTATGTCTGTTGTTTTCCGATGAAATGGTGCTTACAAAATCCACATCAATGATCATGGAAGGAACAACTTTTTTTAGAGCATCATGCACTGATGTTTGAACATTTGCTTGGTTACTTCGGCTTGAAATATCATGAATAATGCGAATCTTAAGGCTATTTTTTGATGATTGAACTATCTGAAACTGATAGATCCCTGCAATTTCTTCGATTGCATCGATTAATAGGTAGGGCGATATCAATCCGCCATCTGGAGTTACAATCGAATCAGAAATGCGCCCTTCGAGAGTTTTGATTGATCGGTGAGTGGTGCCACATTCGCAATTAGAATGATCCAGCGCTGCATAATCTCCCAAGCCACAATATCTGATCATCGGAGTGCAATGATTGATTAGATCAGTCACCACACTTTGGCCAACTTTATTTGTAGGTTTGCCATCATTATCAAGTATTTCAAACAACACTTCTGTTTCTGCGATATGTAATCTGGAAGGATGAGTGCCACATGAATAGGCAATCAGGCCTGCCTCGCTTGAAGTGTAAGTCTCGACTATTTTAGCATGGGGAAAAACAGTGGTGATCAGCGATCTGGTAGTTTGTTCAAGCATTTCGGAAGTAAGGTGCAGAAGCTTGAGCCCCTTGAATATTTTACCGCACCGATGCATTGCGATTGCGATACTGCGAATGGTGGAAGGGTAGGAAGAAATGAACTCTGGTTGAAAGAGTTCGATGGCATGAACCAATTCTGGGGTGGGAAGACTACTTCCGAGAATGCGTTTTTCTATCACGGTGGTTTGCAGTAAATCAGCAAGGGCAAAGTCGATTGATCCAGCAGCAAGGTCGGTGATGTAAAGAACATTAACAAGGGGTTTTCCTGCGCACCAGTTTTTGTAAATAACCAAACTTCGTGCCATGAAATGCCATAGCGCCTGTTCTTCTCGATATACCCGGGAAGGTACTCCCGTTGAACCTGAAGAGGAAAACAGCCAAACAGGTTCTTTTCGTGCGAAGTTTTTTATAGACCTTAAGCCAGCATTTCGAAGGTCTGCTTTGGTGATTAGGGGAATACGATACAAATCTTGCATTGTTTTTAAGGAGGCGGGATCAAACCCTGCTTCATGGTACTTTTTCCAATACAGTGGAACATTATGGTACGCTTCAGAAACCAACGATTTTAATTTTTCGAATTGATACGCTTGCAATTCCTCTGGATTCAATTTGTCGAATGCAATAACTCGATCTATTGCAGAAAGTAATAGTTCACCCCTTTGCTTAATGTTCTTGGGTGATAGGATCTCAGCGAAACGTGAGGGGAGAGTTTGAAACATCAGTGCCCCCAATTTGCTTGGGGGAAGGGCTCTGCGCGTTCTTGAACAATCCGCCAATCATTACCCTGATAATAGGCTGTCAATTCTAAGATTCCAAGATTTGGTGAAAGAGTAATTTCAATATTAGTGGGGAATCGATCATCTACATTAATCACGGTGGTTTGAATAAGGATTTCATCGGGTTTGTTAGAAGGGAAAAATCTGGATTGTAAATGCAGGAATGGTAAACCAACAAAAGGTTGTAATAAATCAGAAAGTATTACATTTACAGGAGAAATCCAAGGCCTGTATGCTGAATAATCTTTCCAGATAATGTTGCGATTTTTACTGAAAGGAACCAAGCCCAAACCCATGGAAAATAAACGCAGTAAACTTGAGGAAGAGTTTTCCAATGTATGTGAGATATAGGTTTCATCAGAAATTGTTGCAGATAATCTTGCACCGTATTCAACTGACCGATAGCTGATTTCACCCCATCCCAAAGAAATGGTTTCGATGGTTTCCCATGCGATGGTTTTACCAGATTTTTCAATCCGGTAACGAATCGAGGTTCCAATCTGCCCGGAAAAACAGGCAATCAAATCTGGATCAATTTGCAACGGTGAGATTAAATCACCTTCTCCAGGAATCCCCGTCGTTAAAACTGTTACACCCGAGGCATGGTGGGAAATAAAATTTCGGATGCGAAAGGGGATGGTGGTTGCTCCGGGAAACCATGCTGCCTGCACTTGGAGATGCAAATGGGGCAGTGGCGACCGCCCTGAATTTCCACAGTACCCCAGTAATTGCCCCCGTGTTACCCGTTGATTTTTGTAAACGATAATTCCATCTCTTTTAAAATGGCTCAGCAATACATACCATCCCAAGTCATTTAATATGACAACTAGATTTCCCCAGTTTTGTAGCAGATTCTCTTCACCAAGTTCATTGTCTGCAACATCAGATACAACACTTACAATCGTCCCATCGCAAGGTGAAAGTATGGCGGAACCATAGGTATAAGCATCCTCGAGTTTTGTTCTTTGATCTGGATGAGGATTCCCTGAAGCATCAAGAATTTCGAAATCAAGCGCATGGCACCAAAGTGATTTGTGAGTGTAGGTTCCATTAAAACCTTGGGTTACCACTCGATCGCCTGAAAAAGGTAGCGAGAGCGTGGGGGTATAGAAATCAGGGAAGCGTTTTAGGTTGGTATGGAACCGGAGCACATTTTGTTCAGGGGAACCATCTGCATAGGGGGATTCAAACAGCCATAAAAACCGTGACCGCTGCCTAAGAGCGAAGGTAAACATTAGAAGCACGATAAGAAAAGGAAAAGAAAGAGGTGGGATATTGTAACTGCGCAGGAAGGTTCTCATTCCGATAGCTATCAAGGTGGAAAGTATTGCGCCAAACCCTGCAAGCAAAAGCGAACTTTTCGAAGTGATGAAATAAACCCCGCCCAATCCCATGCCACAGTATAAGTAATTGGTTCCCATCCATCCTGCGCCGAAAGCACTTGCATTTAAACCGGTGAGTTGCAAAAACCCGTATCCAACTAAAAATCCAAACATACCGAGCGCGATTTGAAGGGGTGAGTGAATTAATACAGCGCAACAGGCGATCATTCCTACATATACATTCGGAAGAAAGAGTGCAGCACTAAAAGCAAGAAACCATTCGGTTAAAATGCTTGGTAGAAATGGGATATCAGGCAATAAAGAGGGTGGTGGTGCTCCGATAACTGGAGTTGCAGTAAATGAATAGATCAGCAGATAATTAAAAATCGTGACGATAACAAAAGGTAGACTGTAGGCACCCATTCCAAATAAACGCAGCATCACTTGGGTTAAAGCAACGGATAAAAACATCGCAGTAATCGCAGTTACAGGCAATAACACCATCAGGAGATAAACTGAAAGATTCTGCTGGTTGGTAACATAAGCCAATCCCATGGAAGAAATTAAGGAGTTGCAAAGCAGCTCTCCACTGCGAATGCGAGATGCGGGAAAATCGAGCATTTTTGTTGCTGCAAATGCAGTCATGGTGCCTGCTAGGCCAAATAGTCCGAAGGTTGGGGAAATGAATGTTGCTGCAAGTAGGATGCTGCCCAATCTGGGGTTACGGCAAAAGTAAATCAAAGAATAAGCGTTGAAAATGGATTCGAATGCAGCATATATATGTGCATTATAAGAATCGTTTTCAGTTGGTTTCGACAAACTATCCATGCGTTACTTGTTTTCTGGTGTCAATAAATGGGAGGTTCTTTTGGTCGGCCTTTAGTTGTAATTGTTCGGGAAGTTGCTCAAGTTGTTCAATGTAATTCAGGTTCTCCCGTTCGCGGATTACTTCAACTTTTCGATTTGATGAAATCATCACAACTCTTGGGCGATAGGTAATAAACTGCATTGATTGCGTGATGTTATATGCGCCCACAGGATGGATTACTAGTTGATCGCCCACATTCATGTTGGGCAAAGGAACCACTTGGCGAATCACATCGATATTCATGCAAAGGCAGCCATAAAGAAGACGTTCGATTTGCGTGCCATTGTTTGGCTTTGCGGGCCGCACATTAAATTGATACCAAGCCGAGGTATGCAGTAAATGAATTCCAGAATCAACGAGGTAACCAGCAGCGCCATGATTTGGGTTGGATCGATTTGCACTTTTGTCGCGAGCTGCGGGCGCAGAGATTCCTGCAGAAGGCCCAGATGCATCGGGGTTTTGTTTAAGAGCAACGATCGTGGTGATCATGTATCCTGCTTCATCAACCAACGCTCGTCCGGTTTCAAGATAAAGTTTGGGCAATGGCTTCCCAATTGGCCATCGGGCTTTAATCGTCGAACAAATCGCTTCTGCATAAGCATCAAATGATGGTGTAGTTGCGCCTTCAGAAAAGTATTGATAATGAAGATGATTGCGCGATGCGAAGCCGCCACCTAAATTCAGATAAGTTATGTTAAACCCATATTCCTTTTCTGCTGTTATTGCCAATTCAATCATTTTCTCGGTTGCAACCCGGTATATATTTGGATCGAGAATGAAAGTTCCCACATGGGTATGTAAGCCCACCAGTTTTAAATATTTACTTAAATGAATTCGCTTGATCGCTTGAAGTGCTTCCGTTGTATCACTGTTAAAACCAAATTTTGACCAGACAGGCTTAACGCCACTATCCATGTAAATTCGGATTGCGACATTGATGTTTTGTTGTTTTTGCTCTGCGATATGGATGAGATTAAGTAGTTCGTCCATATTGTCGATTTGTATTTTCGCACCTTCATCCACGGCTCTTTCAAGTGCTTCTGGCTGCTTATAGGGCCCGTTGAAAATGATATCGCTTCCGGATATTCCCATTGCGCGGGCTTTTTCATACTCGAAATCTGATACTACTTCTGCGATTGCGCCCTCTTGATGAAACACTGCACAGATCGCTTTTAAATAATTGGTTTTGTACGACCATGCTAATTGCACATCAGGATAGCGATTGCTAAAAGCCTTGTGTAATTCCCGATAGCTTTCCCTAAGGGTTGATTCGGAAAATACATAAAGAGGGGATCCATGTTGTTTAATTAAATCCGAAACTGCAACCCCATCGATTGCTTCACAAGCATTTGCAGATTGCCCATGTGCTTGCGCATTCATATGCCCGTGGTGATGGCGGGTGATTCCAGGAGTGATATATATTTTTTTGTTCATAATGGTTTGTTCTTTTGTTCCCAAATGCCTTCGGTCATTAGTTGACTGAGTTCAGATAGCGAGCCAATGGTTTCTACTTGATGCCTGAGGTAAAACCAACCGGGAGAAAGTGGGCAAAAAGGCTCTAAATTACCTTGAGTTAGTAAAGAAATAATTTGTGCGGGGAAGTTGAGCCCAAGTGCGGATGGGAAATCAACCCATGCTGGAAAGCGAGGGTTCATTTCGATTAGCATATAAGCATCAGAGATTTCATCATGAATGAATTCAAGTTCGAATGGGCCGCGCCAACGCAGCTCTGCAATGATTCGATTTGCAATTGATTCCAAGCGTGGCTCTTGCACGATGATTGCGCTGATGCCTTTGCCTTTGCTTGAAAGAATTGTTTTTCGTACAGAGCACAAACCCGTCACTCCACCTAAACCGTTGCCAACTCCAAGTACATTTAGTTCCGCACCTGAAATGGATTCTTGAACTAATACCGGGGTGCCCCAATCGTGAATGGTTTCTTGAAAAGCGCTGGTGAGTTCAGTTTCGTTTTGCACTTTTCTTGCATCGTAGAATTGCCCTTTTATCATTACGGGATATTCGATGGCATCTGCGGCATCTTTTGCTTCGTTTAAATCACGGGTGAGTTTTGTCAGTGGAGTCTGGCAAGCACAGGCTTCGCACAACTTGGATAATTGAGATTTTGCACGATTTTGAAACGATTCAAGGGTGGGCAGAAAGCATTGGATACCACGACTCTCTAACTCGGGCTGAAGACGGATCATTAATTCTATTTCGGTGTCTAGCGTGGGAATCAAAATACTGAAGTCATGGCGTTGTTTGATAAAATCTAACCGTTCAAGCAATGCCTTGGATCCCGCAGTTGGGTAGGGGATGGTGTATGCCCAATCCGGGCCATCTGTTGCGAAGATTCCGGATTCCATGGCATCATAAATGAGGCCGACTATTTTCATATCGGGGTATTTTCTGCGAAGGCTACAAGCCACCGCATATCCGGGTTGCGGGTTTTCGCCTCGGTTCATCCCTGTTATTGCAACCATGGGGGTATTCATATTAGTTGATACTTCTTCATGGTATTAAGAAGGTTTTCTATATCGAATTCTGCACTTGGTAGTGAGATTGCGTATTCTTCCGCAATCTTAATGTGCAAGTTTTCTTCAGGGCATCCATTTTTAAGCAAAGTGATTACTCGCAGTCCAGTTTCGTTCAAGGTGTAAGAAATCCCTTTCGCAGGATCAAATACAAATCCATTTTCATCAATCTGAAGAGCGAAAAGTTTTGTATAGGGCTTCATGATTTGGCACCTTTTTTCGTCCCCTGTTTAGCGGAGTCGCAGAGATTCCAGCCAAGAAGTGAGGATGTGTGCGAAGGGGCAGCGGTTAAAATGGTGCCAAATACTTTCTGTGCCTGATCTAGCCTACCTTGATAATAAAGGCACCAAGCATATTGGGCTCCAATATCTAGATCCTCAGGCGTCAATGCCAACATTTTTAGGTAATAAGGTTCTGCCATCAAGTATTGCCTAGAAAGAACATATAACTCTGCCAAGCGACGATTAGCAATCGAATTCATTGGGTCAATCACTAGAACAGCTAAGCTTGTTTTAATTGCCAGATCTGGTTTTTCAAGCGCGATATAAGATGCCGCCATGGCGTTTAGCGGGGCCATAGCTCCGGGGGCAAGGGCGCTAGCCTTTTGGTAGGATTCGAGGGCAGCGGCATGATTCTCTTTCAAAGAGTATAAACGGCCCGCCCTGTAATTAATCAGGTACAGGTTTCCATAAGCTGCTTGAATCGCATGATTGGACGCAAGGGCCTCATCGTAATGACCATTCTTTTCAGCTTCATCCATGGCCAACCATAATTGCTGGGCTTGCGTTGGTTTAAAGTCTGACGTGGTTGCAGGTGGGTTCAAGGTGGTTGCTGAATTATTACTCTGGGGGTTTGAGGATCTCGAATAAGAAGCAGTCAAAACCAGTGTTAAAGCAAGTAGTCCCGACCCTATGACGAGTTGGTTTTTGTGATCAACCATAACAACCATGTCCTTAAAGATATTGCGAAAGCAGGATTTAGTGGCTGGATCTGATTCAATTTTTATTAAAATTGAAAACCACCGTCCCAAAATGATTATAGCCCATCGATATTAAGGGAAGATTAAGTTAATAACATTGTCGAAGAAAACTATTTCATTAGATAACGATGCTGCAAGATAGCTTTTGTTTATGTGGAAAGTGGTTTGTTTGACGCAGTATAAGTTGAATTATTGCTAATTTTAAAGTGATATTGCGATGCCCTATATTAAGTTGCATATTAGAGCGAAACAAGAAAGATTAGAGGGTAATCATCTCGTTACGGTTGCAACCCATATTTATATGATAGGTTGCAATTATTAAAGTTTGATTAAGGATTGTAAAACCGAGTAGATATTTTTGTATATCGGTCTATATTTTGAAGTCGAAAAAATTAATAGTCTGTTTTGGAGATGTTTGAGCTATCACGAAAAATTAGAGTTTATGGTTAGTCGCAATTGGGCTTAAATTAGGGTGTTTAAGCCTCTTTTCGTCTGAAAATCCGAGAACTAAGCAGTAAAACTTGTTAGGCAATACTTTGTTAGTTTGGGGCGTTTGGGTGGTTTTAAAAATAGTTCTTAAAAAATTCATAAATTTTGTCATTTTAATTCATCTAAATCGCATTTACAATGTGGGCGTAAGGTAACAAGCTTCTTGAAGCCTTAAAATTCGTTAGGTTAGTTTGTTGGTTGGTAAGTTTGCACTTCCCCCGGGTTGCTGCCTAGAGCGAGCAAGGTCGTTAAACATCTTGTTACGGTTGCAACCCATTCTTTATTTAATCCACATAAGGGTCTGCGCCCAAATCCTTGAGTATTTCCTGCCTTTGCTTTTCATGCACCAGCAAATCGACTCGCGATAAATAATGTCTTCTTTCCACCCGATGTTGCGCCAACTTAAACATCGATAGATATCTGTTCCATTCACGAATAGACCCCGAGATCCCCAGATTTTTTAGTTTCATCTGCCTGCCTTGGCCAAGACCTTCCAATAATTCATCATCCAGCGATAGGAAAAATTGAGCACTCCCTGGATCTCCCTGACGACCTGCGCGCCCCGCCAACTGGCGATCAATTCGAATCGATTCGTGCCTTTCTGTTCCTAATACATGCAACCCCCCTGCAGCGATTACTTCTTTGCATGGCTTGATATCTGTTCCTCTACCTGCCATGTTGGTTGCAATCGTGATCCTTCCAAGTTGGCCAGCTTGTTCGATAATTTTTGCTTCGAGTTCGTGATTCTTGGCGTTAAGGACCTGATGGATTAATCCCGCATCATGAAGTTTCTGGCTGAGTATTTCCGATTTATCCACACTCCTGGTTCCGATAAGAACAGGGCGCCCATCTGTTTTCAGCTTTTGGATTTCATCCACGATGGCATCAAACTTTGCATCTTCATTGGGGTAGACTTTATCGGGCCATAATTCTCTGAGAATGGGTTTGTTTGTAGGAACACAGACCACCCAGATCTTATAAACCCTACGAATCTCTAAACGGTTTTGCAACGCAGTACCGGTCATCCCGCCCAGCTTCTTGTAAAGCCTGAAATAACTTTGAAAGGTGATTTGTGCAGCGTGTTCATCACTATGCGTAACGGGTATTTTTTCCTTGGCTTCCACCGCTTGATGAAGGCCATCACGCCAATGCCTATCGGGCATTCTTCTTCCCGTAAATTCATCAATGATCA
>CALARU010000229.1 GCA_937888715.1 uncultured Planctomycetaceae bacterium
TGCCATGCTTGAAGCCAAGCTTCGAGCCCCCCGCCATCAAGGTCGGAATATTCTTGGGTGAATGTTCGCCACCCTTACCAGAATTCATGCCCGAGCCATAAAGAATCATGGTTCGATCAAGCATGTTGGAATCAGCTTCAGCAGTGGATTTAAGCATACCCATAAAGCGAGCTAGGCGAGAAAGATGAAACTTATCAATGGTGGCAAGCTTAGAGAGCATGCCTGCATCGCCGCCGTGATGGGAAAGTTCGTGATGGTTTTCACCTCCGCCACCATGTCCACCCGCTTCTCTTGACCATTCAAAAGTGATGACTCTGGTTGTATCGGTGATAAAAGTCAGGTAGGCAACTTCGAGCATGACATCAAGCCACATGGGCCGATCATGGCCATTGCCAGGCAGGCTGCCAAGCTGAAGGCCGGTTTCAGGGACATTGGGTTTGGGAACATCAACCCAGCCTTGAAGTCTGCCGACTTGTTTTTCTGTCTGCCTGACACTCGAAAGATACTCATCAAGTTTACGGCGATCATTGGCACCAAGGTTTTTATCAAGGGCCTTGGATTCGGAGGCGATATCATCAAGGATGGATTTGCGTTCTGCATAGCGTTTTAATGTTGCAGCGCGATCACCCGCCGAATCAGGAACGAAGAGTCGTTCGAAAAGTCTGCGAGGAGAATTTTCCGCAGGAAGTGGCGAGCCATTGATATCAAAGGAAAGTGTATGGCTATGCCCCGAACCACCAGTACCAGACATATCAGATAGTTGAAGCGAAGGAAAACGAGTTTGCTTGCCGTGCAGTTCTGCAGCGAGTTGGTCTGCAGAAATAGAGTTCGAATAATCAGCACCAGGCTTGGCTTTAAGATTGGCAGCGGTAAGCCAAGTATCTGCGCCACTATGCCCGCCTTGGCTATTGGGATGGCCCATTCCAGAAAGCACGGTGAAATCTGAACGGTGCTCTTTCATCACTTCTAATGTGGGTGAAAAAGTGTACTTATCGCCCGAAGTTGCAGGCACCCATTCAATAATGTTCACACCATTGGGAATGTAGCAGCAAATCATCCTTGGATGTGGTGCAGCAGATTTATCCCAAGGTTTGAAAGTGGAAGGCGCTGCAGAAAGTGAAGGCGTCATTGCTTCCAGCAAGGGCAGGGTGAGTGCAGCACCTGCGGCCCTAAGCACATGACGACGAGATAACGGTTGGTGAAAAAAGGAAGGCATGACTCTAATCTCCGATGGAATTTACTATGGCTTATTTCGTCGCAAACGCTTCGCTCGCAACAATAAAGTTCGCAAGCGACTTGAGTGTGTATTTATTCTGCTTCATATCAGCAATGGCAGCCTTGACTGCCGGTTGATCAGAAAGCCCCAGCTCTCGCCCATAGGCATATGTCATGAGCTTACTTGCCAAACAACCAAGGAACAAGTCTTCTTTAGCGAGTATTGCTTCTTGCAATCCAGCAACGCCTGTAATTTCGGTACCATCGGGCATGATGGAAGAAGAATCAATAACAGGATCCTTTTTATCAACTCTTCCCTTGTAACCAAACCCCTCCTGATCACGCCATTCACCCGCGGCATTGAAATTCTCTAAAGCAAAACCGAGAGGGTCGATTTTATTATGGCACCGGGCACATTGATCCAACTGCCGATGAATTTCGAGCCTCTTCCGCACCGTGGCTTTATCGATGCCCGGAACCTTCGGTGCGATCTCGCCAGCATTGGCGACGGGTAGGCCAGGGTCAATTCCCATCAGGTTTTTCAAAACCCAAGTGCCCCGCTTAACAGGAGAAGTACGGGTGCCATTAGAGGTTGTGGTAAGAATTGATGCTTGAGTAACAATGCCACCACGGTGCGCAGAAGGAGGAACGGCAACCTTACGGAACTGATCACCTTTAACACCATTGATATTGTAAAAGCGCGCAAGCCTTTCGTTGATAACCACAAAGTCGGACTTGATGAGATTTCTTGCATCGAGATCGTTGAGCAAAATTTCACGGAAGAAGGATTCCGATTCTGCGACGATGGAAAGTTCGAGATGGCGATCGTATTGCGGATAAAGATCACTAGCAGGCGGGTTATTACCGACATCGCGAAGGCCAAGCCATTGGCCTGCAAAATTACGGACCAATGCACCAGCCTTGGGGCTCTTTAGCATGCGATCTACCTGCTGTGCAAGAATAAGCTTTTCACGAATCTTGCCTGAATCTGCCAGCTTTGAAAGCTCTTCATCAGGCATGGTAGACCAAAGAAAATAACTTAGCCTGCTTGCAAGTTGATGGCTGGTAAGGGGTGTTATCTTGTCTGATGCTCCCGCACTTTGAGGCTCTGCAAGGAAAAGGAAATTGGGTGAAGCCATCACTGCAATAAGAGGCAGCTTGATCGCTTCGATAAAGGTCTTTTCTTTTCGGGCAGAGGAGTAAAGAGCAAGTTTCGCATCAATTTCCGTAGGCGAAATATGCCTACGATAGGCATTACGCATGAAGCGGGCAAGCACTTCCCGAGCGTATTCTTGTTCATTGGTAGCCTTGTTAGGCGAATCAAACAAAATGCGTGAATGTGTTTGTGGAGGCCAAGATTCATAGATCGGGCCTTCAATTTCGAACCAATCAATTAGAAGCTCTGGGCGGGCGAAGGTGTCTCTGTTTTGCATCCAGAAGTTTTCAAGCGCAGAGGGAATGGTGTAGGCGTAATCAAAAAAGATACCTGCGGATTCGGTGGTGAAGCGAATGTTGAACTCATAGGTTTTAGGTTTATCAATAGAGCCGGGGACATCGAACTCCGCCATCACTTTGGGGGTTGGCCCAAGTTGCTGGCTGAACTTGATACGGGCGGGGCCGTAATCATAGCGCCTATCCTCCTCGAAATGTTTCATGTCATTTTCAAAAGCTTGAAGATTCCATTTGGCACGCTCAGGCTGCTTGGCATCTTGTTCCTCTTGGCGCTTTTTAAGAATCTTTGATGCGGTTTCTATAACCTGGGCCCTGTTGGGAATGCGAGTAGCTGCATGAACACGAACCGTATAAATGCCTGCGGTGGGAACGCGAAAATCACGGGCATGCACCGAACCGGCAGCATGATGCATTACAACCCATGCCCCTTCCTGACGATTTTGCCCGCCATTGACCAGCGGATTATTCTTGGGATCCAGGCGCTTGCGCACGCGATCATTGGAATTAATAGTGGGCTCGAAATGCCATTTGATCATTTTGGGTTGCTCGCCCTCGACCAATGCGCGGTCAAGGATTTGCTGGGCGGCCCCCAGATACATTTCCAGATGAAGGGGCGAAAGGGTCAGTGCACCACCATTGTTATCGAACCCCGCTGCAGGCGGATCCTGAGGAAATGCAGAAGGATCAAAATCAACGCCTACAAGATCTGAGATGGTATTTTTATATTCACTGCGATTAAGCCTGCGCAAAATCGGCGATCTCTCGCGCTTGACCAACTCCGCAGCAACAGCCTGTTCTGTAATCCAATCAATAACGATTGCAACAGCCTTGGGGTCGGGTTGTTTTTCTTTTTTCGGGGGCATTTCATGGCTGTTAAGGACATTAACCACTTCCCTCCATTTGGATCGGGTTGCAGGGTCGGAAAAATCAATCGATAAAAGTTTGGGATCGGTGGCGAAGCTTCCTTTGGGTTTTTCGCCTGTATGGCACTGGTTGCAATGTGATTTAAAAAAGGGGGCCAAAACCCGGTCATACCCGGGTTGATCACCCGCAGCCGCCAACTCAAAAGTATCTGCACGCATCAAAAGTGTAATAATCGTTAAAATGCTAAATAGGCAAAAGCGCATGG